>NHDN01000030.1 GCA_002171765.1 Verrucomicrobia bacterium TMED60 | reverse complement strand
ATTTTGCCATCAAAGCCGGATGGAATGGCTTGCTTTTCCGGGAGTCATCCAGAGGAAGTTGTTGTTGTAAGAAATCATGAGGTCGACCCTTCCGCAAAATCATCTGAAGGTGCGTTTGGAAAGGGAAATATAAATGCAAGTAGGATTGATCCAAATTTGATTTATGATTCAGGAAAATCTTCCCCTTGCTTAGGTGGTACCACCACATTTGTCTACAACACGAAGAAGCAGAAATTGAACAGACAATTTTTAAGTCTCGCTGGGACAGTCAGGAATTGTGCTGGTGGGCCAACGCCTTGGAATTCATGGATTTCCTGTGAAGAAACGGTTATAGGCAAAGGAGGGCCATGTGCGATGGATCATGGCTGGTGTTTTGAAGTTCCAGTTACAGAAAAGGCCAAATTAGCAAACCCAGTTCCGCTTAAAGGAATGGGTCGATTTAATCACGAAGCGGTAGCGATTAATCCAGATTCCGGTGAAGTTTTTCTGACCGAAGATAGGCATGAAGGCTTACTTTATAAGTTTGTTCCCAAACAAAAGGGAGTTTTGGCAAAGGGCGGTGATTTATATGCGTTGAAAATTTGTAATGTACCAAGTTTGGATACCAGAAATTGGAAGTCTCATAAAGTTAGTGTTGGTCAAGAGTTAGAATTGGAATGGTTGAAAATGGATGAGGTTGATTCTCCGAAGGACGATTTGAGGTTTAGGGGATTTCNTAAAGGCGCNGCCTGTTTTGCNAGNGGAGAAGGGATGTGGTACTCAAATGNAGCCATTTATTTTGCCTGTACCAATGGTGGGAAAAAACAGTACGGACAAATTTGGAAGCTTTCCAAGGATATGCTACANTTATTTTCAGAACCTAATAANTCAGACNTGGTAGATAATTGTGACAACATTACAGTTGCTCCATGGGGTGATTTGATTCTCTGTGAAGATGGAGGAGGCAGGCAATATCTTGATGTGATCACTTCAACTGGAAAAATATTTAAATTTGCTAAAAATGCGAAAAGCTCTGGTGAATTTGCGGGTGCAACCTTCACTCCCGATGGCTCAACCTTGTTTGTGAACATGCAACATGACGGTCTTACCNTGGCCATTACTGGCCCNTGGGATAAGCAAATAGGCTAATCTAATTGAGCTGAAGTATCTCTTCTAAAAGACAAGGGTTTGAGTTTAGGCTTTACTGGGGTCATGCCTTTGTCCTTCAGCCTTTCTTTATTTTTTGCAATTTCAAACCACTTTTTTGACATTTCTTGAATAAGCATCGGGTTTTTATTAGAAAGGTCGTTCAGTTCGGTACGATCCTTTTCCATGTCGTAAAGCTCCCATTTACCACCCTTTGCCGAAACTAATTTCCACTTTCCCTTTCGAAGGGCCCGATCNGTACCGAAATGAAAATAAAGAATCTCATGTCCATCTCTCTGCTTGCCTTTAAGAATNGGAAGGAGAGAACGACCTTCTAAAGGGTCTATTTTTCGATCNCCAACCTTTTTAGGATACCTACCCTTTCCGATTTCAAGGAAAGTGGCCATGAAATCTATCAAATGAGCNGGTTGCTTGGTAATGCTACCAAGNTTCGCTNGGATACCATTTGGCCAATGTGCTATCAGTGGNGATGAAATNCCTCCTTCATGCTGGTTTTGTTTGTACAACCTGAAAGGGGTATTGCTTACTTGAGCCCATGACGCGTCATAAGTCCAGTAAGATTTGGGATCCCATGGTTTTAAGTTTCTTCCTTTTGTCCTTTCAAAAGGGCATCCTCCATTATCGGCACAGAAAAGGAATAAAGTATCATCGAAAACTTTCCTTTTTTTGAGGTCATCGATTAATCTACCGACATCTTGATCTACAAGATCGATCATNGCAGCGAATACTTCCATTCTNTTNGCTTCCCATATTTTNTCTGAGTCTTTAATTTGGTTCCANGCAGGGACATGCGGAGCACGAGGAGAAAGCATAAATTTTTTAGGTATGAGACCCGTTTTAACTTGTTTGGCATACCTCTTTTTCCTCAATTGGTCCCAACCGGCATCGTATTTACCTTTATATTTCTTTACTGCTTCTTCGGGGGCATGCAGTGGGTAATGAGGTGCATTGTAGGCAACATACAGAAAAAAGGGATCTGAAGTTGGGCTAATTTCTCCCTCNTTAATAAAGTCTAAAGCAAAGTCNGTAATCGCATGGGTTGTGTAGAAAGGTTTCCCATTCAAATTTTTAGGAACAGNCCANTCTTTTCCATCCAGTCGAAAAGAATTATCTCCAGTGAAGAAGTTACAGGCACCTGAAAGGTGGCCCCAATATCTCTGAAAACCAAAATCAGTTGGTTGNTTGCTTAGGTGCCATTTTCCTGACATCCAAGTCGAATATCCAGCAGGTTTTAAAACTTCGGCGATGGTAGCACCACGATTGAGACTGCTTGAACCTGCCTGATCGCAATACAGCCCAGTGAGTAGAGAGACGCGTGAAGAATGACATTTTGCGGTATTGTAAAATTGGGAAAACCGTAATCCATTGCTTGCCAAACGGTCTAAATTTGGGGTCATAATTTCGGAACCGTAACAGCCCAAGTCAGAAAAGCCCAAGTCGTCCGCCATGATAAGGACAATATTTGGCCTTTTCCCATNAAGATATANNGAGNNNNAAAGAACAAGGATGGATGAAAAGATAAACTTCATGGATTTACTTGGATTTATTGAGTCTCGATTTGTATTCAGGACGATTTTTCCATTGAGGAAAAAACTTTTGATAATCCGGTAAATCCGTCCAGAAAATTCTCGGAGGTTGCCGCAGAACTTTTCCGGATGGATAATCCTTTCCGTTGACACTCATTTCAATGGATTTGCGCGCTTCGACTAAGATCTTTCTAAGTCGGATGGCTTGTGGGTGTTGAGGGCGAAACTCATCGCTTGATTCAGATGAATCAGTGGAAAGGTTAAACAATTCGATTTTCCTGCCTTTTCCATTGGGTTGCGAAATAATTTTCCAATTATTATCAATGATTGCCATTCGTCCCCGGCTGCTGAAAATTAATGGCTTTTTTCTTTCTGAAATGACTGCATTAAAAAGAGGGGTGAGGCTTAATCCGTCGANAGGTTTCAGCATGGATGATTCTGANATTCCTGCGATGTCTGCNAGNGTGGGAAATATGTCAACGGAGCCGGCAGGGTATGTGTTAATTTNTNTCGGGTTAATTTTTCCGGGCCATTCTATAATNGCAGGAACTCGAATNCCTCCTTCATACAAGCTACCTTTATAATCCCTTAATCCACCGGTTGTTGAAGGTTGAATCTTTGGAAGGCCCCCATTATCGCTAGTAAACCAGATCAATGTATCTTGATCGACCTTCATATCTTTGAGGCCTTTTCGTANAGTACCCAAACTTCTATCCATAGCCTTCAACTCTGCATAGTGGGCTTGAGAACTTTGATTCAAATTGCTGAATTCTTCCATATCTTGATCTAGTGCCATCCAAGGGCTGTGTGGCGTACCGTACCAAATCACGCAAAAGAAAGGCTTTTTTGNTTTCGTATTCTGCTTCATGAATTTGAGGGCTTCTTCGACAATGATCTCTGAAGAATCTCCCTTAAACTCCTCTATTTTTCCTTGCCTGCTCATAATCGGATTGAGATCAAAAAAATTGGTTACGGAAAGCCATTTCTCAAAACCAAAAGCTTTGGGACCATGTTTATCCGTTTTTAATATTGGAACGCCAGGTCCGCGTAGTCCGCATAGATGCCATTTCCCAAAATGTCCTGTTGCATATCCCGCTTTCCGAAGGGCCTCAGGTAGGGTTTTTTCCTGCTTTCTTAAGGCGTAACCATGGTCAAAAACTCCGGTTCGATCGTGTGTTCTACCTGTTAGAATCGTTGCCCGCGTTGGAGAGCATACAGGTCCTCCAGCATAAAAACGATCAAAACGTAATCCGTTAGAAGCCATCTTATCTAGATTTGGAGTCTTTAGCACAGGATGGTTGTAATATCCGGTTTGCCCCCATCCTTGATCGTCAGTCATGACCAGAACAAAATTTGTTTTAGCTTTCAAAGCTAGTAGGAATCCAAAGGCAAAAATATGAGCGTAAAGTAAGGTTTTCATAGAATATTATCTGAAGGAGTAAAATTATTTTACGATTAGATTACCTTTCATGATTGTCCAGTGTCCGGGAAAACTGCAAAGGTAGGGATAAACCCCTGGTTTTCTTGGAGCCTTAAAGCGTAGAACCTCAGTCTCTCCTTGCTTGAGCATCTTGGTATGAGTAATGATTTTCTTTGATGCAGGAATAAACTGGCCATCTCCAGCGGCATTCGGATCTTTGGCCATTTCATTCGCTGCAAGGCCCACTTCCTTAAGTGAATCTGGTTGAACCAGAACAAGGTTGTGTGGAGTGGCGTCTGGATTGGAAAATTCAATTCGAATGGGTTGATTTTTCTTGGCCAGAATATCCCCGGTTGAAGATATCTTATATTCTCCAAGGTTTGGTTTCATCATGAGCTTAACTGAGAACAGCATTCTTTCTTTCAAGCAGGAAACTTTTACCTTTAGTAGGTTTTTTTGGCGATCAAATTTATTATCCGATCTAGATTTTTCAATCTTCACTTCCTGTTTTTTCTGTGCGCTCAAAAAATTATAAACAATAGGCTCTTTAACTTTGGAATCTCTTGGATCCCAAAATTTTCTCATCGGAGCCGATCCCAATGAAGTCTTAATGGCATAGCTCAGGTGTTTATCATTGGGTTGGGTGCTTATAACCTTGAGAGTTTCAAATGCGTTTTCGGTTCCGATATAACTACAAGCTATTGCTGCTTCTAATCGTACGAGGCCACTTTGATCGAGAGCTGCTTTGGTGAGAAGATCGTCTCCTTCTTTACTTAAAGAATGCCAATGCCTAAGTTGACGAGCGGCAGCAGCTCTCGCATTATGATTTTCACATTGAAGTAATTCTGAAAGGAGATGAATATTTGACTGTTCAACATTTCGATATGTCCACATAGCTTCGACTTGATGATGCCGGTGGCGCGGGTCTTTAGGGTCTAAATTCTTGATCCACTGATCGAGGGCTCTCTTTACTTTAATGGGTTCCATTTCACGAATTTCCCTTTTAGCCCAGTAGCGATAGCGATATTCGGGGCGCTTTAGAAGATTGAGGAGTTGTGGAAGACTTGTACCATAAATTTTTGGCGGGGTTACAGGCTCTGCCCCTTTGGGCATGATCCGCCAAATACGCCCGGATTTTCGATCCCTTCTTTCATCCCTTAAAGAATATTGGGCATGTCCTTTTACTGGATTATACCAATCACAAATATACATTGCTCCTCTTGGGCCGTATCGCAGATCTACCGGAATAAAACTCAGGTTAGAGGAAAATANAATGTCAGAAACATATTCTTCCTCGTATCCNTANTCGTATTCCTTCCACTGCAATAACTCAACTCGGTTGGTTGATTTGTATCGAACCTTTACCATCATACCGTGTAATTCCTCAGGCCAATTCGGGAAATCAATAAATTCTTGCCCGCAAACACCTGAATATGCCTGTAGACCACTCGGTCTGGGATGTTGCTCTGGGTAAGGAGGGTCCAGGGCATGATGTGCCGAGGCAAAAATTGGATAGCTGGCTACATGTTGACCCCAGTCATCAAAGGTGACACCCCAAGGGTTGGTGCTTGGGTGAGTACCAAAGGCAGTTAATCTATGAAGTTTAGGTTCCCACGCAAACCAACCACTATTCTGCTGCCTAACGGGACCATATGGCGTCTCTACTTGGGTGTGATGAAAGATGGATTCCCGAAAGATTAGATCCCCGTCAGGGGTCCATGCAAAGTCATGCAGGGCATGATGGGAATCCTCGCATCCAAATCCAGTCAGAGGGATTTCACGGAGGTCAGCTTTACCATCTCCATTCGTATCCTTCAAAAATGTCAGATGGGGTTCTTCGGAAACATATACCCCGCCATTTCCAAACTCGAAGGATAAAGGTACATTAAGACCTTCGGCCCAAACGGAACTTTTATCGGCCTTCCCGTCTTTATCGATGTCTTCAAGAATGATAATCTTGTCATTGGGGGACTGTCCTGGATAAACATGGGGGTAAGTCGTGGAACAGGAAACCCACATTCTTCCAAGACCATCCCATCTCATCTGAATCGGGCAGGCAAGGTCAGGGAAATCCTCTTCACTTGCAAAAAGGGAAACATCGAACCTAGGGTCAACCTTAAAGGCGGCTTTTTCATCCTGAGGAGACATCCATTGATTGGCCCCTCTGCTCTCTTTGGTTATTGGTAAAGGAGGGACATTTGAGTCATTGATGATAGGATTAGGGTTTAAGCCCATGACTAATTTGTGAATTCTTTGATCACGATTCGAAGTCATAATGTCAAAATTTCTCATCGCGGGTAAAAAATCAAGGTAACCATAACTACCTCGCCTGCCGCCAGTGTAGTAGAAAGTATTAAGCGGTCTATAACGAAAAAAGTGTTGGGTATTTTTTTCGACGACTGCCGCTTTTACATCTTTATCCAACATGGGAATTGATTTAGAAAAAATACTCTGAAAAAGAGCCTTTGAAAACTGAAGATAACCCATTTCATTCAAATGACATCCATTGACGGTAAGATCATCTTTCAGATCATCCATCCTGGAGAGTAAGGACTGAAAACTATTCACGAAACCAACCTTTTCAGCCTTCGCTACTTTTTCCATTATATGAGTGTAAGTTTCCAGGTTCGCGTTATTCATGTCTGCGGCATTCACTCCCGCTACATTTTCATTCGGAATGGGAGAAACAATAACAACCTTTGGTCCAGAAATTCCGTCGTATGTTTTAGATTTTAAATCATTCAAAAATGTAAGCAAACGAGTCTCAAAGTCCTTCTTACCCTCCTTGCCTGCAAAAGATTCATTAAATCCAAAAGCAGCAATGATCAGGCTGGATCCAAATGAAGTGAGATGTTGTTCCATATCTGCAAAATTATCTGGTCTTGGTTGGAGATCAATTTCATCTGCAGACCAAGAGAGATTTCGCAGGATTATTTCATGTTTAGGGTGTGCCTTTTGTATCAAAGCTTCAAAGTGACCAAAGTTTCTCATTCGGTCGAAAAGGGTGTTTCCGATTAAAGCAATTCTCTCTTTTTTTTCTAGAGTGAGCGGTAATTTTGTTTCTCTGGCAGTGATTGGTTTGGCCCTTTTGGCATTCTCAGCAAACATGGCAAAATTTCTAAAATCCTCTTCTTCTCCTACCAAAAGAAGAGATATTAAAAACATTAACATCAAGGCCAGGTTCCTAATTGTATTCATTTTTCAAATTTATGTTTTGGTAGTAATACCTTAGATTCGAGATACTACATTTATCAATTCTGAGATTGTAAGGATGCGAGCAAAAAAGGCTTAACACCCAAAAGTATTTTTCCAAATAGAAGAGAATTTTACTTGAATTCAATCTTAGATTCTGGACCTAATTATAACATGCGTTCTTTAAATCATTTTTTAAAAATTTTTCTTTTCCAATTAATTTTTGGGTCCTGCCTTTCAGCTCTACCCTTTGGCACCCAACCGAACATCATTTTAGTGATCACCGATGATCAAGGCTATGGTCCAATAAGAAAGCATGGTAATCCGTGGATCCAAACACCAAGCCTGGATAAGTTGCACGGCCAAAGTACCCGCTTTGAAAGGTTTCTTGTCAGCCCGACCTGCTCCCCCACCCGAGCCGCACTCATGTCAGGTCGTCACCCCATGAAGAATGGAGTAACCCACACCATCTTGGAAAGAGAGCGTATGGCCCTGAATACGGTGACCCTTCCACAAGTTCTTTCCAAGGTGGGATATGTGTCAGGAATTTTTGGGAAGTGGCACTTGGGTGACGAAGAGCCCTATCAGCCCCATAAGCGAGGTTTTGACGAGGTTTTTATCCATGGAGCAGGNGGAATTGGCCAAGCCTTTAAATGCTCTTGTGCGGATGTACCCGGAAATAAGTATTTTAACCCAACCATTCGTTCCAATGGGTCATTTGTGAAAACCAAGGGTTATTGTACAGACTTATTTTTTACAGCTGGATTAGCTTGGATTAATAAGATGAAAGATGAGGAAAATCCCTTCTTCGCTTATATCACTACCAATGCTCCCCATGGACCTTTTATCGCCCCACCTGAAAACACCAAGCGATTCACAGATCTTGGTTTCTCCGAAAAAGATGCTGGATTTTACGGAATGATCGAGAATATCGATGAAAACATAGGGATACTGATGAATAAGCTAGAAGAGTGGAACCTAAGTAAAGATACCATCCTTATCTTCATGTCTGATAATGGTTCAGTCGGTGGAATGGTACGAGAAGACATAAAACTTGGAACATCGAAGGACGGGGTGCCAATGAGAGGTTTCAATGCAGGAATGAAAGGCACGAAAGGTTCAGCCCACGAAGGTGGAGTGCGGGTGCCTTTCTTTGTTCGTTGGCCAGGCAAATTCAAGGCGGGTCAAGCGATCGACAAGATTTCTGCCCATATCGACCTTTTTCCAACCCTTGCAGAGATTGCGGGAATGGAGCAATTGCCCGAGGGCCAAGTCGAGGGTCGTAGTTTGGTCCCCCTGCTCAAGGACCCAAAGGCTAAATGGAAGGATCGCTATTTTTTTACCCAAGTAGCTCGGTGGAAAACGGGATCTGAACCCACGGATCACATGTGGAAAAGTTTTGCAGTTAGAAACCAACGATTTCGCCTGGTTGAGAACAGCCTGTACGACATGAAGAAAGACCCCGAGCAAACCGAAGACATAGCAGACAAACACCCGGAAAAGGTTCAATCAATGCGTAACGCCTACGAAAACTTTTGGAAGGAAGCTCGGCCCCTCATGGTAAATGAGGATGAGCCGATGTCCCCTACTCGACCCTTTCACGTTCTCCATGCTAGGCAATTGGAGGAAAGTGACATTCCCGATTGGAAAGTTCCAAAGTTTTAAGTCATTCTTGATCTGATCTTTTTAAAAGCGTGATATAACGCCCTTTTAAATCATTAGTGTCCATGGGTTATTTAAGTAGCGGTGTAAATCCGATTCATAAGGCTTGCATGACTAGGTCCTAGTTGGTATAAACTTCCGCTTAACTTTTTTTACCCCTTCTTCATTATGTCAGAACTAAGTGAATTGACTTTACAAGTTTCTCCGCGAGAGAAAACAGGTCGCAATGCATGTAATAGCATTCGAAACGCAGGGAAAATTCCCGTGATCTTATATGGCAAGGATTTAAATAAGCCTTATTCTGTGGATGATAAAGAAACCAGAATGTTGCTGAGGCGAGCTTCCGGGACTTCTTCTTTATTTAGGCTGTTAGGTAAAGATGGGGAAGACGAACTTGTTCTCATCAAGGATTTGCAAAAAGATCAAATCAAAGACAAAATTTTACACATTGATTTTATTCAAGTTACTCGGGGTGAAGATCTTCAGACAAAGGTTCCACTGGTAATTTTAGGAGAGGCTAGTGGAGTCAAGAATGAAGGTGGAATTCTTGAAGTCCTTGCAAATGAAATTGAGATCAAATGTCGACCCAGTAAACTGCCATCCCAAATTGATCTTGATATTAGTGCCTTGGATTTAGGTTCAAATCTCCAAGTAAGAGATTTGGTCGATATTGATGGAGTGACCTTTATGGACTCCCCTGAAACGATGCTTGTTTCCTGCGTGGGTAGTGCAAGCGGAAGATCCGATTCCGAAGATGAAGATGGTTCCGCGGATGTTGAAGATGCAGAAGAGGGTGAAGGTTCTGAAGGGGAAACCGAGGAAACCAAAGAAGGCTAATAATACTCCTCCTTATGAGAAGTGACAAAAGTAGCAATAATTGGACTCGGCAATCCTGGCCCAACCTACCAGCGAACTCGGCACAATGTAGGATTTTGGTTGTTAGATCGGTTTGCTGAGGAAAATAATTTCACTTTTAGATTCGATAGTAAGTCTGACTCAGAAATTTCGGAGAACACATGTTACGAAAAAAAAATCATGCTAATTAAGCCAATGAGTTTTATGAATGACTCGGGTTCGCATCTACTTCCCCTTCTGCGATCCAATGGTTATGAAAATAATCCGATTGTAGTTGTACACGATGAATTAACCCTTCCATTGGGTGGAATCAAAGTTTCATCTATAGGAAAGGGTAGCGGTGGTCATAATGGGATNAAGAGCATAATAGATTCGGTTGGAAATGCTTTCATCCGTATTCGTATAGGTATCGGTGCTAAAAAAATTCCCGAACAAACCCTTTCGGAATATGTTTTATCAAAATTTTCGAATGAGGAATCTTTAATTCTAGAGAATAAAAAACTGCACTTTTTAAGTGCGATTCAACTGGTAATCGAAAAAGGAGTGGATGCAGCAATGAATCTACTCAACCAAGAAAAACAAACTCAAATTACACCATGAACAAAAAAAATTATCTTGCTACTATCGTCTTTGATCCACGGGGTTCAGATGGTACTTCCGATGAAATGATCCCTAAACTTAGTGAAGTTATAAGCGATTCTGATGGAGAAGTAATAAAGGTAGAAAATCAAGGAAATCATGATTTCGCATACCCCCAAAAAAAGGGGTTATCAAATGCGACCTATCTTCAATTTGAAATTACTGGTCTTCCATCAACCCCTGAAACAATCAAGCAAAAGTTAAAACTTGAAAAAAAGGTTGATCGTGTACTGATCGAATGTTTGTAATAAACTTTTAATCTTTTTATCTCATGGCCTCCCTAAATAAAGTTCTTTTAATTGGAAATTTGACTCGCGATCCCGATGTTCGAATGATGACCAATGGCCGACCAGTATGTAATTTTGGTCTGGCTCTTAATCGATCTTACAAAGATGCTGAAGGAAATCGCAAAGATGAAACGACTTTTGTAGATGTAGAGTGTTTTGGTCCAAGGGCAGAAGCGGTCGGACGTTTCTTTACAAAGGGTCGAGCCATTTTCGTTGAAGGTAGGCTCAAACTCGATCAATGGGAGACAAAAGAGGGCGAAAAAAGAAGTGCCATTCGGGTCGTTTTAGATAATTTCGAATTTGTTGATTCACGACAAGAAGCAACCGGTGCGAACTCTGGTCCATCAGGTGACAGAATTTCCGCTCAAGAGAGCCCACCAAAAGAGAAACCGGTAGCCGATTCCAAGGAAGCGGACCCGGAATTAGATGAAGATGTCCCTTTTTAATTTTTACCCCTTAGAAAAATGCCACAAACAGAAGTATTGTTAGTTGAACACATTGATAACCTCGGTTCCGAAGGAGATGTAGTGAAAGTCCGTCCCGGATTTGCTCGTAATTTCCTATTGCCACGCGGTAAAGCGGTTCCATTGAACCACGCGAACAAAAAAAGGCTAGATGCCCTTAAAGTATCCAGAGCGGCTCGAGAATCAGAAGATCTACAGAAGGCTCAAGAGATTGCAAATAAACTTGCAGACACTACAATCGCGGTAGCGGTCAAAACAGGAGCAGGAGGCAAACTGTTTGGTTCCGTAACCGCAAATCAAGTACTCGAAAAACTCGAAGAAAAAGGATTTAAACTAGATAAAAGACATTTCACAAANTTCAAACCTGTGAAGGAATTGGGTCCAATACCTGTAAGTATTTCACTTCATAAGGAAGTTTCCGTAGAAATTAAATTAGAAGTAGTTTCAGAGAACCCTATTGAGGAAGCTGAATAATTATATTCATTGAAGAGAAGAACTATTCGAATGCCATCATCTCCTTCTCTTGTCCAAAACGAAAACCAACCAGCTTTCAAAAATGAATCTGAGGGTTCTGCTACATCCTCAAAATTAGACGGCAAATCTCTGCCCAGTAATGTAGATGCCGAACAGGGCTTGCTTGCTGCATGTATANTAGATAGCTCGGGGGAGGTAATTGGTAGGTGTATCGAACAAGCCGTAAGCCCTGATCACTTTTACTTTCACAACCATCAACTTATTTTCGATGCCCTCCTTCAACTCCATCATGAAAATAAGGAGGCAGATGAAATTCTAATTGCGGAAAAGCTCTCCGCTTCCAATAACTTNGAGAAAATTGGCGGGAAAGATGCCTTATTTGAATTNTCTTCCCGGATAGACACTACGGCACATGCTCCTTACTGGCTGGATCTTGTTAAAGAAAAAGCAGTGTTAAGNAAGTGTATCTATGTGGGTTTTGAAATTATAGACGGAGCGAATCAAGTCCAAGGAGATATCGACGATTTTCTGGCTAGTATGGAACAGAGAGTTTGCTCCTTGGGGGATGAGCAAAATGTTCGAACATCTGTTCCTTTTCGTGAGCCCATCCAGCATGCCATGGAGCAAATTCAAAGAATGCTTTCCCATGAAGAAATGGATGGNTTGCATTCGGGTTACAAGGATTTGGATCAACTCACAAATGGGTTTAAGCCGGCAGAGATGATCGTAATTGCAGCTCGGCCTTCCGTGGGCAAGACTAGCTTAGCCATGAATATCGTGGAAAATGTTGCCTTTGCACCAAAATATGAAGCTGATCCCAAGAACATCTTGGTATTCAGCCTGGAGATGAGTGCAACTTCTCTGGCTATGAGAATGATATGTGGNAGGGCGAAGGTAAATATGAACGATCTCCGGCGTGGCTTTGTCCCTAAAAGAGATGCAGAAACTCTTAATGCCATTAGNAGAGAATTTCAGCAGGCTTCTTTGTGGGTGGACGATACCAGTGGTCTCAGTATAAATCAGATTCGTGCCAAAGCGAGGCGATTAAAAACAAGAAAGAAAATTCATTTGATTGTNATTGATTATCTTCAACTTATTTCTGGTGATGCTCGNGCTCAGTCTCGAGAAAACCAAATCTCCGAAATTTCNAGAGGACTTAAGGCTATGGCTAAAGAATTGGATGTGCCAGTCATTGTTCTGAGNCAACTAAATCGGGATTCTGAAAAAGAGAGAAGAGATCCGAGGCTTTCTGATCTTAGAGAGTCTGGATCTATCGANCAAGATGCCGACATTGTCATGCTCTTGGGAAAACAAAGAAAAGGAGAAGACATCCGAGAGGTTGACCAAGATCAAGATGCAGTAAATTCCGATGAGGATTATGAACCTATTTCTCTTTTGTTNGCTAAGCAGAGAAATGGACCGACCGGTAGAATTAATCTCGCATTTCGTAGAAAATTTACGAGGTTTGAAGTTCTTGAAGGAGAACCAAGACTAAATTAAACGAAATGATCCATAGATTACGACCGCTATTCCCCCTGATAATGCTTTTTTCCTGCATTGCTCTTTTATGGGCTCAGGTTGTTCCAGCAGGAAAAAAAATAACCTCGATTGAAATTACTCTGGAAGGTCCAAATACCTTGGGCAAGTCCTTTTTATTACAAAACCTACAGGTTGAAGAAGGGATGATTTATGACCCAACNTCGATTGATAAATCCATACGCAACCTAATTGCTACTGGCTCGGTAGATGATGTTAAAGTTTTCTACGATCCTGATAAATCATCTGAAAAAGGGGTGGCACTCATTTTTAAAGTTAGGGCTAAACCAAGAGTCCGAAAAATTTTGTTTATGGGAAATGATAAACTTTCCGATAAAAAATTAGAAAAGACCGTATCCTTAAGTGTGGGAGATTTGTTTGATGATTCCACATTCAAGGCAGATCAAGTTGCCATTGAAGAACTCTATTTGGAGAAAGGGTATTGGAATGCCTCCACCTCTAGCGAAATTAAGAAAGTAAGTAATAATGTTGGGGTAGATGTAATCTTTAAAATCGAAGAAAACGAAAAGCGTAAGATTAGAAAGATCGAGTTTTCTGGTAATGAAATGCTTTCGNCCAAAAAACTTCTCAAGGAAATGGAAACAGCACCTTGGAGATTTTGGAGATTCTGGTCCAAAAGATCCCGGTACCGTCCGAGTATATTAGAAGAAGACCTTAATAAGCTTAAAACAGTCTACAGAAATGAAGGATTTTTGGATGTTGGTATTGAGCAGAGTGGTTTAGAAATTAAGCCTAATGGAAAAAGTAACCTGGATTTGACTATTAAAGTTGATGAAGGAGATCGCTCTTTCTTTGGGGACTATCAAATTGTAGGTAATGTAGTATTGAGTTTGGATTTCCTTATGGATGACTCCTCTGGCGACAAGGATAGTCGATTCGAGATCAAGAAAGGCGAGCCGTATTCGCCTGCTATGCTGAGTTCAGAAATTTCAAGGTTGCGCCGTAAATACGGAGAGAAGGGATATCTGGATGTTCGAATTCGTTCGGTTAGAACCCCTAATTTAGAAACCAATCAAATTGATTTAAAATTTGAAATTACCGAAAACAATAAATTCAATGTAAATAGCATTCAAGTTCGAGGTAATGAGAAGACTAAAACAATCGCAATTATCCGGGAGCTTGCTCTAGCACCAGGAGAAACCTTTGACCTTGTGAGAATGGAAACAAGTGAGTCCAGGCTCAAGAATACTCGCTTTTTTGAAAAAGTTGACTTGGACGACGAACCGATAAATTCTTCGGATCCAGAGCTAAAAAATAGTCGCAGAAATCTGGTCGTTGATGTGAAAGAGGGAAGAACGGGCCATATTTCATTTGGGGTCGGGTTTAGTACGCTTGAAAAAGCCATGATGTTTGCAGAATTCCGACAAGGAAATTTTGATATAATGAGATGGAGAACGCCCCACCCTCTTCAAGGGGATGGCCAGAAATTCCGGCTGAGGTTGAAATTAGGTTCTCGTAGTAATGAAGTACGATTAGCTTTGGAAGAGCCTTGGTTTTTTAATCGTAGATTAGCTGCAGGCTTTGANATATTTAGGGAGAAATCTGACTACTACAGTTCTTATTATGACGAGATGCGGGCAGGCTTTGAAGTATATCTCCGAAAGAGAATATTCGAACTCGTGGAAGGTAGGTTGTTTTATCGTTTTGAGGATGTTGAAATAAATGATGTTAGTACGAGTGCTCCGCCTTTTATAACCCCAGTTGACCTAAGTATATCTAAGGTGGGCCTGACATTGAGCAGAGATACTAGAGATAGCATTCTCTTTCCAAGCGATGGTAGTATTTTTACCCTCAGGAAAGAATTTGCCGGAGGAATTTTCGGAGGCGATGCGGATTATGGAAGGTTGGAATTTCAGGGAGCCCGATTTATGAGAACCTTTGATCCTATGGATCAGGTGCTCTCGATTATGGGTAGAGTGGGTACTCTTGGCAGGTTCAACGGTGAAGATGCNGATGTTCCTTTTTTCGATAAGTTCTTTTTAGGGGGCCCTTATAATCTGAGGGGTTGGGATTACAGAGATGCAGGTCCCCAAGTTACAGGTGAGCCCATGGGCGGGAATTCATATTCTTATGCCGGGCTTGAATATACTTTTAAAATCGCAGACCCGCTCCGCTTCGCCTTTTTCTATGATGGAGGATTTCTGCGAACCGATGACTTTAAATTCTTGCCTGGAGATGGGAATGAAGGATGGCATGATAATTGGGGTTTAGGCATTCGTATTATGGTCATGGGAATGCCATTACGACTTGACCTAGGATTTCCAATTAGCGACCCTAGTGATAGTGGAGGCTCTCCTCAATTCCATTTTTCTGGAGGAACTCGTTTCTAAATATACTGCTAAGAAATTAATCTTTTATGAACATATCAAAAATCATCATTCCAACTTTTTTATTTCTAGTTGGATCATTTCTTAACGCTCAAAAGATTGCAGTTGTGGATGTGCAAAAGACTTTTGATGGATACCAGAAAGTTAAAGATGCACGCGAGCGCCTTGACCGTTCAAAGAAAATCGCAGTAGAAGAACTTGAGATTTTTAAGGACGAATTAGAAAAAATTGTCAAGGAATTGAAAGAGATGGAAGAAAAACTTCGTAATCCAAATATTGAAAGCTCCGACTTAAAAACCAAGTACCAAGAAAAGCTAAAAAAAGCTAAAGAAAAGCAGGAAGATATGGTTGCTTACGATAAAAGAGCAAAAGCGACGATCGCCCAACGGCAAAGAAACCTACTGGTCGAACACTTGGATGATATACGAGACGCGGTAAAAAAGGTCTCAACCGCGAAGGGTGTGGATCTTGTCGTCAATGCTTCTGAAACTCAACTTGGTGTTTTTTACTTTTCTGAAAAGCTTGATATCACCAAGGATGTAATAATTACCCTGAACGCAGGGGCAAAGAAGTAACGGATACTAGCCTTTCAGTTAAGTCTGAATTGTGAAATTTAAACTTAAACTGAATGACATTTTGGGGTTATTTCCACAAGCCTTGACCCAAGGTGAATGTAACCATGATTACTTGTCAGGCATAGCATCACTGGAAAATGCCACAGAGGGTGATCTTTCTTTCCTGGGTAATTTAAAATATAAATCNCAAGTTCGAACNTGTAAGGCTTCCTTCTTGATATTNCCCATTGATTNTGAAGGTGAACCCCGAAGAAATCAGATCCATTTACGAATNGAAGANCCTTCCCATGCATTAGCAGTCATTTGTAAATTTATTGAAGATAAGNTATTGCCTTCTCCTNAGTCCGGTGTTCACCCTACGGCATTTGTTGAGGAAACTGCAGTAGTTGATTCATCTGCATCCATCGGGCCATTCTGTTTTATTGGCTCCAATGCTATNATCGGNTCTAATACACAAATCCTATCTCATTGTCATATTGGNGATGGTGCAAGCATTGGAAATGACAGCAANTTACACCCTGGTGTCAAGGTATTGACCAGATGTAAGGTGGGAAACCAAGTTATTTTAAATGCAGGGGTTGTTCTTGGCTCNGAAGGGTATGGNTTTGACCAGGTAAAAGGNGAAAATTTAAANACTCCACACCTCGGAATTGTAGTAATTGAAGACAATGTTGAAATNGGTGCAAATACTTGCATTGATCGAGCTCGGTTTGATGAAAGTAGAGTTGGAACAGGCACTAAAATTGATAACCTTGTTCAAATTGGACACAATGTACAGGTAGGTAAAGATTGTCTCATCGTAGCCCAAGTGGGAATTGCAGGCAGCGTAAAAATCGAGGATCAAGTGATGGTTGGNGGACAAGCGGGTTTTGCTGGNCACATAACCATTGGAAAAGGGGCAAAGATAGCTGGACAGGCAGGCATTACAAAAGATGTCGAGGCTGGAGCTTTTCTAAAAGGAAACCCCGCACTTCCTGTCCAATTAGCGCAAAGAATTGCCATTTTACAAAGAAAACTTCCGGATTTATTTAATAGGTTTGCTCAAATAGAAGGCAACAAGTAGGTCATTTTTATGCAAAATGGAACAGGACTTAAAATTTTCAGCGGTAAGTCGAACCTACCTTTAGCCCAAGAAATTTGTAGCTACCTTGGAGTTTCTCTTGGAGATGCTTTAGTCACTTCATTTCCAGACAGTGAAAGCTTTGTCCGTTTTAATGAAAACATTCGAGGGACCGATGTTTTTTTAGTTCAGTCAACCTCCTCGCCAGCAAATCATAATGTCATGGAATTGCTTATTATGATTGATGCGGCAAAAAGGGCATCAGCTGCAAGAGTCACGGCAGTGCTTCCATTCTTTGGCTATGCTAGGCAGGACAGAAAAGATCAACCCCGTGTTCCAATTACTTCAAAGCTGGTTGCCAACCTATTAGTAGCAGCTGGGGTCAATCGGGTGCTGACCATGGATCTTCATGCTCAACAAATCCAAGGTTTTTTCGATATACCCGTAGACCATCTATATGCGTCTCCCGTTTTCTTTGACGAATTAAGGTCAAAGGATGTCAGTAATTTGACCATCTTTTCACCTGATGTTGGTGGCATGAAAATGGCAAATGCATATTCTGAAGTACTAGGCTGTCCATTGGGTTTTGTTGCCAAAAGAAGAACCGGTGCAAGTACCGTGGAAGCGATGAATCTTGTTGGAGAAGTTGAAGACCGAGAAATTCTTCTTGTCGATGACATGACGGAAACTGCCGGAACTTTGACCGCTGCAGCAAAATTATTGAAAGAGCGCGGAGCCCAAAAAGTAAGTGCTCTTGTCAGTCATTGTGTCTTAAATCAGACTGGGAAGGATAGATTAAGGAATGGTAATTTGGATGAATTAATTACTACAAACAGTGTACACATGGATAATGAAGATCTTCCGATTCGACAGCTTAGTGTTGCTCCTCTACTTGGTGAAGCGATCAAGCGTACGCATACCGATAACAGCATATCCACCCTTTTCGAAGTCAAGGGATTCTAAAATAAAGGTCTTCAAAAATCTTTATTTAAACAAATCCAGAGCACACAATCGCTTATTTAGCGTGACCAAATTCTTTCTATTTCTATCCCTCTTCTATTTTCCTTTTCTGCTGGGTGCAGAAATCCTGAATCTAAAAATAGATGGATCAGATTTACCCAGAGATCAAGGCATAGCAAAACATAGTTACGCTTCGATCTTAAAGGATTCAACACCAGCGGTTGTTTCTGTTACCACCCAACAGTTTGTCCCGCTAAGGTATTCAGGTTCATCTAATCCCCTTGAGAACTTCCTACGCCGTTATTACGGGCTTCCAGAACTAGATCAACCCGTTATGGAAAAAGTTCCTTCAGGTATAGGGTCGGGAGTTTTGGTAACTTCTGAAGGTCATGTGATTACGAATGCTCATGTGATTACAGATCAGAGATCNGGTAGACCGGTAGAAGAAGTTCTGGTGCAATTNGCAAATAAGAAAGAATTTAAAGCAGAAATTATAGGTTTTGACCGATCTACGGATGTTGCGGTGTTGAAGATAAATACTGATGAGCCCTTACCTTTTGTGGTCCTTGCAGACAGTGATCTTTTACAAGTTGGAGATGTAGTTTTTGCTGCGGGTAACCCACTCGGGATCGGGCTTACCGTTACCATGGGAATTGTTTCCGCAACGAGGAGAACGGAGTTAGATGTCTTTCGTGGACAGCGTGGAGCCTATGAAAACTTCATTCAAACCGATGCATCCATCAACCAAGGAAATTCAGGGGGTGCTTTGCTGGATACCAAGGGTCGTTTAGTCGGTATCAATACCGCAATTATTTCACAAACGGGAGCAAGCATTGGAATAGGTCTAGCAATTCCAGTAAATATGGTACGAAAGGTACTCACTGATTTTGTCAAAGCAGGTTCAATAAGACGTGGATTTTTGGGAGTCGAACTTACTGAGTCTGAAAACTTGGACGGAGCAATGGTTGGAAAGGTGGTTCCGCAAAGTGCTGCTGACATCGCGGGTTTTCAAGCCGGAGATGTAATCATAAAAGTCGGAAAGACTTTAGTTTCTTCGGTGAATCAGTCTAGATTAGCTATTTCTCAAACGGAACCTGGAACGAAGTTACCCATTGTTATTCGAAGGAATAATGATGAGATTACATTAAGTGTAACTTTGGATCTATTAGGAAACAGTACTGAACTTCTTATTCCTGGAATTACACTGAGAAGCTTATCGTCTTCAGTAAGAAGTGAATTTGGGCTACCAAGTTCTGTACGTGGTTTGGTGGTCACAAGATCCACTGGAGAGGAAAAGACATTCAAGNAGGGGGTGGTGATTGTGGAAATCAATGGAGTTCAAGTCACCTCGATCGAAGAAGTAAATAAAGAGCTTAAAAAGGGGATTAATCGGTTTTACGTTTGGTATCGAGGAAAATATTATTTTCATGCNTACCGAATTCCGTGAGTTTTATGCTGCTAACTNCCGGGCTTAATTGCCGGAAGTTTGGCCAATTCATCTGGAAGAGATTCTGGTTCATAAGTAGGAAAATTCATTTTCAGTAATCCAAAGAAGGGAACAGAAAGGGTTAATTTTTCGGTAGAACGGTCGACTAGGCTGACTGCACCGGATAATTCGCAATTTAAGCCTTTTATAATCTCAATAGCTTCGGCTAATCTCCCTCCTTTGGTAACGACATCTTCCACTACAAGAACTTTGTCTTCCTTTTCCAATTTGAAATTTCTTCGCAATTCAAGCTTATCATCAATTTTTTCAAGAAAAACAAAGCGAGCATTCAATTGTCTTGCAACTTCTTGACCCATTACCAGTCCACCCATTGCGGGTGCAGCAACAGTATTGATGTTTTGGAAAGGCATCTCCGCGATCATGATAGATGCCAACCGGGTTACTTTATCCATATATTGACAGACCTGTGCACACTGAAAAAAGTGTCCACTCCTCATCCCTGAACGAAGAATAAAATGTCCTTTGAGCAGGGCGTTTGTTTCTTCGAAAATAGATAATATTTCTTCGCGGTATTTTGTCATGTTTTGAAAAATTGAAAAATTGATAATTTTCTACATCTGGAAAACTAGTTTGATTAAAAGATAGCTCAAAGTGTAAAGTACAATGCTATACTTTGATATATTTTATTCAGGAGAGCGACAATTTCTTCTAGGATTTATCTAGAAAGGAGTAAACAGGGACTATACCCTTTTTTGAAGTTTTAACTTAAACTACTCAGAGTTAGCCCAGCCTATGTTGATCTCAGGACCAATGACCCGAAGTTGCTGTGATATTTGTCGAAGGTCATCGCTGACTTTCTCAATCTTTTCATCTTTGCTTGCCCTAGTGACCTCTAATGACTCCGCGGCTTTCACATATGATTCTGATGGTTTGAAATTCTCAATCTTGGAACGGTATGAGCCAGTATCTTTGGAAAATTTATCCAAGCACTTCTGGCAACAAAATGCTACTTTTCTACCTTCAAAAACGAGTTNATGATCTTNGGAGATTNCTTTTTGTGAAACNGGACANTTTTGATTAATAANCTCCTTATCCTTNGNNACAGACCCTATCTNTTCAATCNCTTGTTCTAGAGAATGAATCGCCTTGATTTCATTTTGCGTAACAATTTTAACTTTTTTTGATAATTCAAGATGCTGTTTTTTNAGTGATGCAAAGAGTTTTGGGTCAGCAAATGACATTTTTAAATCTTCTGCCCCTTTGGGTGTAATCTTCGTTTGCCACAAAAAAACTTTATTCAAATTTGGTAACTTCTTTAAATTCGAGATGGATGCGTCAGAGATATTAGTACCGTATAAATTTAAATATTTNAGTTCTTTTAATTCGGCCAAAAAAGGTGAAATATCATCGGAAACCTCAGAATTTTCAAGATGAAGACGAGTAAGGTTTTTAAGTTTTGCTAAATAAGGGCCGCACTTATCAGATACTTTGGTTCTGGCGAGATTGAGCCAAAGTAATTGGTCTGCGACCGGCATTAGCATTTCGAGCATTTGATCATCGAACTTTTTCCCAAGATAGGAAGCATTTACATAAAGGGCATTNGTATTCTCGGCGATCGGCATGATGAGCACTCCCGATTGACCGATTGAATCAATAATCTCATCAGGAGCTTTCGATACAACAGGGAGTACAGGTTTTGCTAAATCGATTTCAGAAATTACTTTTTTGGGCATATTTTCCAAAATATAATCCGCAGCTTCCCGGGTTATTGAATCGAGGTCTGAAATTTGAAGATCAAAAGAGGCCCCTAATTGAATCCATGACTTAATAACTTTGAGTTCTGAATTAGTAATAGGGAGATGTGGCTTCCCGTCTTCGAGTGGTGGCATTGCCTCTTCGTCACTTTTGGGTAGGGTGATCCGATATATAAGCTCACTTGCCTCGGTATCTCCTTTAACGATGATTTCATTGCCAGCGCTGCGTCCGCCTCTTAATAAAAATTCCTTTTTATCCATCCGAAGTTTTCCCTTTTCCTTATTTTCCCCATGGCAATGCAGGCACCTAGCTTCGAATACAGGTGCTATCAAACTATCATAAACTTTTAAGCTGTGTTTAGGCTGACTGGAAACTTCAGCATGAACTTGTAAATAAATGAGAAAGGAAAGTAGTTGGATCAAAAACTTCATTAGATTATTGGAAAGCAAAGGATTAAGCGTATAATTTATTTTTATGAATTCGAATAGGCAAGTTCAGACAGAAGAAGAATCTAATTTTACAGATTGGAGTCGTGAACTCTGGTTCGCTCTTATGTTCGTTTGTATTGGATGGACGGTCTGGCCTCTTATGATTTATTTTCTCGGTCGTGCCCTAGAAATCGAATATTTTATTTCCTTAACTTTGAGAGTCTGGGCAGAAGATAAAGTTTATGGTCCAATAACCGATGGAGGCTTAAGGTCTTTGTCTCGGCTGCTTTTGCTTTTTTTCCCATGGCTGTTTTTCTTTTTCTTACGCTTCACTTTAAACCTAGCTAGAAAAAAGAATTTAGCGTCCTAGTTCCCAACTACATTAAGTTGGTAGCTACAAAAGGAAGAATATTTGCCTGACTTCTCCAGTAATGTTTCATGATTTCCTTGCTCAATAATCTTACCGTTTTCTAAGAATATTATCTGATCGGCTTCTCTAATCGTGCTCAAGCGGTGGGCAATGATTAAAGTTGTATGGTTTTTAACCAATTTCGAAAGGGCTACTTGAATGCTTCTTTCGGTTTCAACATCAACACTGGATGTAGCTTCATCTAAAATCATGATCGGGGAGGATTTAAGAATGGCCCGGGCAAGTGTGATGCGTTGTTTTTCTCCCATACTGAGTCGTATGCCCCTTTCACCGATATGAGTATCGATTCCCTGGGGAAGATTAGTAACAAAATCATGGGCACTTGCTGCCTTCAATGCATTCATGATGTCGAATTCCTCCGAAGCAGGAGATGCTAAAAGTAGATTCTCCCGTATGCTTGCATCAAAGAGAAAAGGGTCTTGAGATACGAAACCAACATTTCCTCTTAGCTGAGTAAGACCTAGCTTACGTACATCAATGCCACCAACAGTAACTGCCCCTTCGGTTACATCATAGTATCTCAAGACCAAGTTCGCTATGGTACTTTTTCCTGCTCCGGTTGGACCTACCAGTGCGGTTGTAGAACCATGAGGAATAGTGAAACTTAAATCATCCACAAGTTTGCTTCTTTGATTGTATGAGAAGGAAACTTTTTCAAACGAAATGGTTTGGTTAGAAGTTGGAAACTTAATACAAGTAACTGGATCNTTGATATCAATCGGTGTATCTAAAACTTCAAAAACCCTCTCACCGGATGCCTTTCCGGCAGAAATTAGATTATTAATAGAGACGAGTTGCCTAACTGGCTCGTAAAACATGTTTGCATATAGTAAAAATGCAAAAAATTGTCCGGTCGTAAATGAAGGGTCAGTCTGCAGTAAATANGCACCCATTCCTACCACAGCAAGNATACCAAGAGAGGATGTAAAGCTGGCACTAGGTCCTTGGATTGACCACCGATACATTGCTTTTAGTGATTTTTTTTGAAGAATTTCTCCAATATCTCTGAACCTTTTCTTCTCTCTTTCTTCTAATGAAAAAGAATGAATCAATCGGTTCCCTTGAATGTTTTCTACCAACAGGGCATTTAAATCTCCAGAAGCTTCACGTACTTCCTTCCAATTCTTTTTTGAGACTTTTGCATAACGAAATGCCATGATTACCAAGATAGGCAGCGGAAGGAAAACAAGAGCGGCAAGCCTGGGTTCTTGACCGAACATCATAATAGTGACTCCAAAAAGAGTAAGGATTGAAATTACACCCTGTTCAGTCCCGTCTAAAATAGCCCTTTCAACATTTTGCACATCTTCAACAACCCGGGATGAAATATCTCCACTCTTTCTTTGATCGTAAAAGCTTATCGGAAGCTTAAGAAGCTTGTTGTGTAAATCTTCTCTTAGTTTGAGGATCACCCTTTGTTCGAGTTTATTATTAAATCGAATTCTCAAAGAATTGAGTAATTCCTTGATAAAAAAAATAAAAGCGATCCAGTATACCCCATTTAATAAGTAGTCATTTGAGTTTTTGCCTTGCGTGAAAATGCTGTCTAGCACTCTTTGTATGAGGGTCGGAACAATAACGGATAAAACCGTCATCATACACGCTAATAAAAGAGTGAAAGAGAAAAGGAGCTTGTGTTCAAACAAGTACTTACTAACCCTGCGAATGACCTTTTTATTACGTTTTTCTGGCATTAGAATTTAATTAGATAAAATTTAGAGATTTGAAAAATAAAGAAAAAATTATCAAGAATGGACCNACTGGCTCTACTATGCTGGATTTGCCTTCTCCTTATGAAGCCCACTCGAATGGATTGTTACACTTACCCCGCTTTATTGCTAAAATAAAAAAGTTTCTTAATGGAGACCTTCCTGAAAGTTATCGGCGAAATTTTACTAAGGGTTTTGATGGTTTTTTGTGTTTGCATTTAGGTGTAGATGCAAACGACATAATCGAATGTGTGAAAAATTCAAAATCCGATCATGAAATAAACATAAANCTAGATTCCCTATTTACAGGTGACTTAAAAGCAAGCACTTGGAACAGAAAAGTTGTACAGATGGGAATGTCTGATCTTGCACGCGAAAAATTGAATGAGGTGAAAAATAACCTGAATGCAAAAGATAGGGATGATCTATTGTCGTTTGCGGACATTATTGATTTTGATGAAGAAAAAATAACTTAATTTACGGTTTACACCCGTTTNACACAAAGGAGTGTTAAGTCGTCTCTCTCATAATCAATGTCGGANAATGAATCTAGGTTTTCAAGTATTTTAGCATTAACATCAGCTGGTTTGAATTCGTTTGAGGACTCCAAGCATTTAATGAGTCGGGGGAGACCGAATTCCTCACTTTCAATACTTTCAGTTTCAGTTATCCCGTCCGTGTAGAGAAGTAAAACATCNCCCGGTTTGAATTCGACAATATTATCTTCCGCAACTTCCTGGAAAATGTCTTGAGTTACCATTCCGACCGCCATCCCGGAACCTTCCAGTTTAGTAACTTTCATAGATTTGGAATCGGAGGATAANAGTGCAGGCTCATGTCCTGCCCTTGAATAAGTTAGGGTGTTTTCTTGAGTATCAATGATAGCCAGAAAAATGGTAATAAACATATCCTCCCTAATCCGGTTTTCTAATTCTTGATTTAACCTTGAAAGTACATCCGAAGGTTTTCTGGATTTGGTCAAATAATGCCTTAAGTTTGTTTGGCATAAGGCCATGAGAAGAGAAGCTGGCACTCCTTTACCTGAAACATCGGCAATGGAGACCGCAAACTTATTAGAGCTCAGTTTTTTGAAGTCATAGAAATCTCCACCCACCTGAGCTGAAGGAGTATAGTGGGCACTAACTTCAAGCCCCTTACAGTCAGGAAATTTTTGGGCAAGAAAAAGTTCCTGTACTTCGCTTGCCAATCTTAAGTCTGCATCCATTCTAGATTTCGACAGGCGCAAATTCATAGCATCAGAGTTTCTTAATGCTAGGGCGGATTGTTCNGCAATCGAATTGACCAGAGAAAAATCGGTCTCAGAAAAAGCAAGCCCGTTGGAAGGGTTTGCCACAGCTAATACCCCCATGGTTCTATCGTTGTATACCAGGGGAGAATATATGATCGAACGAACTGCTAATGAGGGATCTTCGTGTTTGATGATCCTAGGATCACCGATGGCATTTTCAACGAGCACGGCTTTCCCTGTTTTGGATACTTGCCCGACTACCCCCTCCCCATCTTCTAGAATTTCAGAATTCAATATTTTTTCCAGAAATCGGGCTCTTGGTTCCTCATTTTTTTCCAGTAATGATTTTCTTAACGCTCTCTGTGGTGGGAATAAACCTTCCACTGCGGTTCCTTGGAGGCGCCCGTTTGGCAACTTTTCATAGATACATGCACTCATTGCCCCTGTTGTAATTACCGCAGTGTGAGCAATGCGTTGGTACAAGTCTTTTTTTGCAATCCCCTCACCGATTGCAACTGCAAGGTTGTGCATAAAATCCACAACGATTTCCTTTTCTTGCTCCAGTCGAATTTTGGTATCTGACAATCTATTGCGATTAGCCCGTAATTGCCTGAATTTAAAAAACCAGAGGGAAGAAGCTAAACCAATACCTAGGATTATCCAAAAGATTTCCATGAGATAATAAAGTTTGCTTTTTAAGCACTGTCCTCTCTTTTCTGGTCAAGAAATTTTACAACATCACAAAACAACTTTTGATTTTTCTGGTTCAAATCNCTTAGGGTCTTGTGGGCTTCATATATTAATTGTGNCGATGCTTTGCNGTCTTCCTCAGCAGGATTAATGTTTTCTAAGTCATCTAGGTTCTCCATTTTTTCTGAACTGACCACAGCAATTTTGTGAATGCCAAGGTTTCTAACCGTTTCTAAATTTCGATCTCTTAAATTGATTAGGCTTAAATTCCCTCGTGCTTTTACTTTAATCGCCAAACTAACTAAGATACCTAAAAAAGTACTGTCTAAACTTTTACAGTTATCAAAATCGACTACAAAGTTTGATTGTCCAGCATCCAAACGATTCAAAAAGAATTCCCTCAATGGACTGCAATTGAGGAAAGTAGCTTTTTCGGATACTCTTACGAAACTTCTTTCAGGACTATCGTGAACGAGGTAATTAATTTCTTTGTTCACTTTGCTTTATTAGAGCATTACCACAAAAACTATTCGCAAAACTTAAACCTTATTTAAGAGGAGCGATAAAGTACTATTAGAGAATGGCTGCCTTAATCGAGTCAAAATCGGGTAATTGCTTGGGATCATCCGAAGACCATGCGTAAGAAACTGTACCCTCTGCACTGACTACAAAAGCCGATCTTTTGGAGACTCCATTATATCCTATAAATTCTTCATAGAGCACGCCATAATCCGAAGATACGGATTTGTTGAAATCGCTGAGGAGAGGAAAATTTAATTTTTCCTGATTCGACATTACTTCTTGGGCAAAAGGACTATCCACGCTGATACCAAAAACTCTTGCATTAAGGGATTCATAAGAAGATAGATCATCTCTGACCGAGCATGCTTCTTCTGTGCATACACCGGTGAAAGCAAAAGGGAAGAAAAGAAGAACAACTGAGTTTTGGCCAAGATGATCGCTAAGTTTTACATCTACTAGTCCGTCAGCAGTTTTGGATTTAAGAGAGAAGTCAGGTGCTTTAGAGCCAATTTCTAATGTCATGGGGCATGTGGTTTAAGGGGTTACGAATAATAATTTGGTAATATTCTTGGAATTTAAAGCAAGTCGAATCATCAGGAAGCAGAAAAAGAAACAAAATTCTTCGCTCGTAGAACCCTGAATTTAGTACTAAATATAANAAACAAAACTATAAGGAATGGATTTAATTTCAAATACAGAAGTTGTAATTGGCCAGGATGAATTGGCTGAAAAATTAAAAGTGGGACAAAAGCTTAAGGTTAAATTTGGAGTCGATCCAACTCGGCCCGATTTGACCTTTGGTCATATGGTTGTTTTTAATAAATTAAAGCAATTTCAAGATGCGGGGCATGAAGCTATCCTATTAATCGGAGATTATACTGCAAGAATTGGTGATCCCAGTGGGCGTTCCGAACTACGACCAGAATTGACCGAAGATGAAGTCAATGAGAATGCAAGCACTTATTTGGATCAAGCATTCCGTATATTAGACGAAGATAAAACCGTAGTTCGAAGAAACAGTGAGTGGTTCTCCCGAATGTCATTTGCTGATGCCCTAAATCTTACCAGGAAAATGACTGTTGCTCGAATGTTGGAAAGAGATGATTTTCAAAATCGATTCAAAAGCAACCAACCTATTTCCATGGTAGAATTTATGTATCCCCTGATTCAAGGTTATGATTCCGTGGTATTGGAGTCTGATGTTGAAATTGGTGGAAGCGATCAACTTTTTAATATGCTTGTTGGAAGAAACCTTCAAAAAGACCTTGGAATGGATCCTCAATCGGTTCTGACAATGCCTCTTCTTGTCGGACTTGACGGGGTACGCAAGATGTCAAAGAGTTATGATAATTATATAGCCTTCAATGATTCTGCAAAAGATATTTTTGGCAAAGTAATGTCCCTCTCGGATGATGTTATGATGGACTATTTTCGACTGCTTTTATCTTATGAGGAAGCAAGAATGGACGAATTAAAAGACGGGCATCCNATGGATACCAAAAAAAGATTAGCTACGGAGTTAACATCTAGATTNTTTAACCAAAGCATTGCATTAAAAGAATTNGAAGAATTCGGTCGAGTTTTCTCTAAGGGAAAAATACCTGATGAAATGCCCACTTATGCCATTTCAGAATTGGAAGTAGAAAAGGCTTCTTTGTTAAATCTTCTTGCCCAAACCAATCTTTTTGACTCCAAGGGAGAAATTAGGAGGCTAATNAAGCAAGGAGCTATGAAGTTAGATGGCGAACGAGTTGATGATCCAGAAATGCTGATTTGTTTTGAGGGTAATCAAGACCAAAAGGTAGTTAAGGCAGGCAAAAAAATCTTCCTACGCTTTAAGAGTTAAATTTTTGCAAAAACGGAGCAGTTAGACTTTTTTTGGAAGCTAACAACTCTTTAGGAGTACCTTGGAATATACATTTTCCACCTTGTAGTCCACCCGCAGGGCCCATTTCAAATACATAGTCCGCATTAGCTATTAAATCTATATCGTGTTCGATAACTACAACGGTNTTTCCATCNTCAACAAGNCGTCGCAATAGACGAAAAAGCTTNATTCGATCTCTATGGTGCAATCCTATGGTTGGCTCCTCGAGAATGTAAAGAGTAGGCTTAGCCTTTTGTCTTCTGGAGTACTTCGATCGGTCCAGAGACTTTACTAGTTCGGAAGCAAGCTTAAGTCTCTGTGCCTCACCACCTGATAAGGTTGGAGAAGATTGCCCTAAAGTAAGGTATCCCAAGCCAGTCTCTGTCATTAATGCGAAGGTGTTATGTAAGAAGTAATCAAATTCAAAAAAGTGNGAAGCTTCTTCCATGGTAAGGGCTAAAATCTCTGCTATATTTTTTTGATTCCATTTTAATTCCAACACTTCTGGTGAGAATCTCGCACCATTGCAGGAGGAGCAGGAAACATAAGAGTCGGGCAAGAAATTCATTTCGAGTTTAATTTTTCCATTGCCCTTGCATTTTTCGCATCTTCCCCCTTTGACATTAAAAGAAAAAGTACTGGGTCCATAACCACGAACTTTGGACTGTGGTAATTGAGCGAAAAGAGATCGGATCCGATCCCATGTGCCAAGGTAGGTTACGGG
Source organism: Verrucomicrobia bacterium TMED60 (assembly GCA_002171765.1). Next base: position 19,285 of record NHDN01000030.1, on the reverse strand, counting down.
TGCGGAGCGAGATGTTTTACCGATTGGCTTTTGGTCTACTTCGATAACTTGGCTAAAAAGATTTCCCGCGTATAAGGTGCCCAAAGGACTCACTGATTTTGTTTTATTTTCTAAAATTGACTCTTTAACCTTAGGGAGAATGACTCCCCTTACTAGGCTTGATTTNCCGGAACCAGAAACGCCGCAACAAACCGAAAGTAAAGCAATGGGTATATCGACAGAGGCTTTGGAAATATTTCTAAATTTTGCATCTTTAATTCTTAACCAGTTTTCGCTCTTATTATTTTTCTTTCCCTTCGGAACAGCCTTCCTTTTTTGGTCAAAAAAAGTATGAAATTCATAGCTACTATTGTTTTCCGCAACCGAAGGCTCCAGGTTCATTGAAGCACTTGTTTTTCCAATGGATACAAGATTACCACCCCTGATTCCTGCCTCAGGTCCTATTTCTATAAGAAAGTCTGCTTGTTCAATAGTTTCTTGATCGTGTTCCACCACGAGAAGCGAATTCCCATTTTTCAGTAACTGCCTTAAAGAGCTAAGGAGCCTTCGATTGTCTGCTGGGTGTAGCCCAATAGAAGGCTCGTCCAAAACATACAGAACCCCGGATAGGTTCGACCCTAATTGCCCGGCTAGCCGAATTCTTTGCGCTTCGCCTCCAGACAATGTGGATGTTTCTCGATCAAGTGAAAGATAACTTAATCCCACATTCTCCATAAATTTTAGGCGCTGAATAATTTCGGGTACGGTACTTTCGATGACAGGTTTCTTAGAATCTTCTACTTTAAGATCTTTTAAAAACTGGATAACTGCATCCGGGGGACAGGATAGCAGTTGAGGCAGGGAAAGTTTTCTTCCTGAATGATCACCCAAAACGACATTTTGGGCGATGACTCCGAGCCTTTGCCCATCGCATTTAGGGCAGGTCTCCCCGTCTTTGATTAACCACCAGTCATCACTTGCGGGAAGATCTTCTTTCATCCAATCGAAGATTTTTCCATAACCCTTACAAAAAGGACATCTGCCCTTGGCTGAATTCCAGGAAAAATAAGCAGGTTCAAGATCGGGGTAAGATATTCCGGTATGAGGATCTACTCTTTTGGTCGAATACCAAGTGTCATCATCGCAATCGATGTTGGAGAGCAGGCATCGTCCACTTCCTACCTCTAATGCATGTTGAATAAAGGATTTGATTTGAGCTCGTGATGGGTTTTTAGACCATTTTGTAATTACGGCTTCAATATCATGAATGCGGTACCTGTCTAAACCTTCGAAAGCTTCGGTGCGGAAGTAAACACCATCACATCGAACTTCCTCGAATCCTTTGTCGTTTGCCCAGTTTACAATTGGTTTGTGGTGACCTTTGCGTCCGGTAATGAGTGGTGCCAAGAGAATATGCTTTCCACCATTCTTTTNAGAATTGGATTTGAGTTNAGCATGAACCCGTTTTTCAATTTCAAATGCACTTGTCTTTTGAAGAGGTTGTTTGGAATCAGTACTTAATTGAATCCCAAGTTTGGCATACAAAAGCCTCAANTATTGGGTAACCTCTGTAATGGATCCNACGGTTGATTTTCTGGATCCACGGGTAACTCGCTGTTCGATTGCTACGGTGGGAGGAATGCCGTCGATATGGTCAACCTTCGGTCTTGGCATTTGTTCTATAAACTGCCTCGCATAGGAAGACATTGACTCCATGAATCTTCTTTGTCCTTCTGCAAAGATGACATCAAATGCAAGGGATGATTTTCCGGAACCCGAAGGACCGGTAACTACAACAAATTCGTTGTGTGGAATCCTTAGATCTAGATTCTTCAAATTATTCTCTTCTACTCCTAAAACTTCAAGAAAACCTTTTTCTCCCGAAGGTTTACGATCGGAGTAATTAAATTTATTTAACCGGCTTTTATTTCCTTTAGAAATTTTAGTATTCTTTAGGTTTTGTCCTTTGCGGGAATTTGGAGGTCCATTAAATACCACTTCACCACCCTCTTTCCCAGCCCCCGGTCCAAGCTCTAGGATCCAGTCGGCACTGTTTAGGATTTGAGAGTTATGCTCAATGACAAAAAGAGAATTACCTGCCTCTACGATTGTTTGTAATGCATGAACAAGTTTTTGCACATCCTGCATATGTAGCCCGGTACTCGGTTCGTCTATTAANAAGATTGAATGTTTTCGNTTACGACTCAGATTTCCCATGTATTTGACGAGCTTTAACCTTTGAGACTCACCTCCAGAAAGAGTATTGAGAGGTTGCCCAAGAGTAAGNTAACCGAGGCCAATTTCTTGGAGTAATTTAAGCTTTTTAAATGTTTTTGGATACCTTTCAAGTCGAGTGACNGCTTGATCTACGGTAAGNTTTAGAATGTCAAAAACCGATAAATCGCCAAGTTTTATTGCAAGAATATCATCTTTGAACCGCATACCGTTACAATAACCGCAAGGTGTCTGCAGGTTTGACAAAAATTGCATCTCGATCAATTCGTAGCCCAACCCCATACATTCTTCACACCTTCCGCTTCCTGCATTGAAGGAAAAGTCAGCAGCAAAATAGCCTAATTTCTTGGCTTCATCCGTTCTGCCCAGAGCTTCCTTGATCGGAGTCCAACCGTCCGCGTATAAAATGGCATTGGACCTTGGGGTTTTCGAAATAGTGTTCTGGTCAACTAATACGACCCCTTCAAATGGTTTCTCTGAAAGTACGGTTTTTGAATTTGGGTTTTTGGAAAGCGATTCAAAAATAATTTCATTAAGCAGAGTAGATTTCCCCGACCCTGACACACCTGCAATGCCCACAAATTTACCAAGGGGTAAATCAACTGAAAAATTTTTCAAGTTATGGAGTGAGGCACNTTTGATTTTTAAAAAGCCATTGCTTTTGATGTGGCTTGCTTCTACTCGAGCATTCTGCAGTGGTATGCGATCTTTTTTTCGGAGCCATCTTCCGGTAACAGACTCTTTTGATTTCAACAATTCAGATACGGTGCCATGGAAAGTAATTTGTCCACCCTCGTCTCCTGGATGCGGGCCAATTTCAACTATTTTGTCTGCTGCCTTAATCACTTGCTCATCATGTTCAACGACACATACACAATTTCCTGCNTCNGCAAGTTTTCTTAAGATACCGATTAAATTNCCAATATCCTTTTCGTGAAGACCGATGGTTGGTTCATCCAGAGCGAAGAGAGCATCGGTTAAAGCCGAACCCAGGCATGTGGTTAAGTTGACCCTTTGGGTTTCTCCCCCGCTTAAGGTTTTGCTTGGTCTATCCAGGCTCAAGTAGCTAAGCCCTACATCCTGCAAGTATCCAAGGCGTGTGCGGATACCGGTTAAGGCTATATTCCTTTTATTTTTCGATGATTTGCTTACTTTAGGAAGCGTCTTGAGCAGCTCATCGATGGTCATGGAATACAATTGGGAGAGGGTCAAATTTTTCCATCTCCAGCATTCAGTATCTTGCTGCATTCTAGTACCATTGCATGCTTCGCATAGAAAGTATCCTCGGTATTTGGAAAGAAAAACGCGGACATGCATTTTGTAAGTTTTCTTTTCAAGCCATGAGAAAAACTTNTCCACACCATACCAAAGTGAACTTTCNTCTTCATAATCTTCATCCCCTTTCCAGACAAATTGTTTCTGCTGGTCTGTGAGTTCCCTGTAGGGTTTATGAATATCAATATTCAGCCTATCACATTGAACCCACAAATCTTCTTTACAGTGACCATACACTTTACCTGTAAAAGGTTTGATCGCATTTTCAAAAATACTGAGGGATTCATCGGGGATCACTTTTCTTGGATCAATGGAAATAGTTTTACCGAAACCCTTGCACCTTGGGCATGCCCCATGAGGAGAATTGAACGAAAACATATTCGGAGTAGCGGGTAGAAAAACCCGATAATTTTCTTTGGATCTAAGACCTGAAACTATGGTTTCTATCTTACTTCCCTTACTACACCTGATCTCNCCGACACCTTTTCCAAGATCGACGGCCAAATTGACGGCTTCGATAATCCTTTTCTTTTGAGAATCATTTATTTTAACCCGATCCAAAACCACAAATATTTTCTCATCAGGTTCATTTAGCTTTTTAATCGAGTCAATTCTTCTGTATTTCAGATTAGACAAAATGCGAGTGTATCCTGCTTGCCCAAGGTACGACAAAAATGCTTCCTGATCCATATGGGATGGCTTTTCCATTAGAAAACCAAATACTAATGTTCTGCCTGAATGATTAGAAATTATTTGATGGGTTATACTCTCTGTGTTTTCAGCATGGATCCGTGCTCCATTTATTGGATCAAATAGGGAAGCAACTTCTGAAAACCAAACTTTAAAATAATCACATAATTCCGTCATTGTNCCAACCGTAGATCTTGAATTCCGGACGGAATTTTTTTGTTCCACGGCAATCGAAGGTCGGGCATTAGAAATATTTTCGACTCTTGGTCTTGGTAGCGCATCAAGAAATTGACGAACATATGGGCTAAAGGTTTCAACATACCTTCTTTGTCCNTCGGCATGTAGGACATCAAAAAGCAAGGTGGATTTCCCGGATCCACTTAGGCCGGTAATCACAGTAAGCTCCCCAGAGCGAATATTTAGGTCTATTCCCTTGAGATTATTGTGAGTTGCCCCTTGGATTATAATGTCTGGAGAGTATGAACTCATGCGAATGCGTTTTAGATCGCATTAGTAAGATGGCAAACAAATGGCGTCCCGTAGGGGATTCGAACCCCTGTTGCCGGGATGAAAACCCGGTGTCCTGACCTGGCTAGACGAACGGGACAACAAAGAATTATGCATCATGAGTGAAATTCTTACTTTCGCAAGTTCAAAGCAATGGTAATTTGATCCCTGAATGTTTGACTTTATGGTTTAGTTCTTTACCATCAGACGCTTTTCAAATGAAACCTACCTACAACCCATCCAAGATCCGGCGTGCACGAAAATTTGGCTTTCGAAGTAGAAACTCAACAAGTGCTGGTCGTAAAGTATTAAAAAATCGACGTCAAAAAGGGCGTGCTAAACTATCTGCGTCGGTCGCTAGGCGTTTTCGATAAGAATTCCATGATTTCTTGAAACCTTCTCGCCAATCCTTTTCGCCGAGACAAAAACTGCGTAAAAGTTTTGAGTTCGAAAGGGTCAAAGCAAAAGGATGTAGTCACAAAACAGATGCATTTTTTGTGCAAGCCCACCGCAATCCTTCCACCACGATTCCTCGTTTAGGAATCATCGCAACGCGGAGACTGGGAAATGCGGTTACAAGAAATAGGATGAAGAGAATCGTTCGAGAAGTTTTCCGAAAGAATGCAGACAAAATAATTCCTGAAGCAGAAATTATCATTTTACCCAGAAAAAAGATGCGCAATCTAGAATTTTCTCAAATCGAAAACAAATTCAAAGGATCACTAGAAAAACTTTCCTTACTATCATGAAGAATTATTTTTTAGGATTCATATTCCTGTTCCTTGCATTCTATTTAATGATGCAACAAGAACCACCCCGTGAATTTGAAAGTGAACCAAACTTTGAAGATTACAATGAGACCTTTTCATCGGATCAAACTTTGTCATTTAAATCGGCTAGCCCAAGCATTGCAGATGATAATATAAGTATCCCTTCGGAAAACTTTGACTCCATAATTAATCTAAGCGAAGAATCTCTCGAAGAGGTTTTAGGCAACGAGCATTCGAGTTTGGTTTTTTCCAACCACACCGGTGGTATTCGTGAAATAAGAATTAATCAACATGCTAGGCTAAGTAAGGAATTTTCCATGAAACAAGAAGGCGATCCATTTCTCTCGATTTCATTCGAAGATGTAAATGGGAATGCTCTGAAAAATAAAATTCCGGATCCCCGTGCCTTCAGAGCACAAGTTAGCAATGATAGAAACAAAATTACCTACAAGTGGAACTCAAAACAAAACCTCAGTATCGAACGTGTTTATTGGAGAGAATCAAATGAAAGTTATGTTTTTCATCATCAAACAAAAATCTCCAATTTGGGAAAACAACCTCTAAATCTTGAACGGATGAGGCTGCATCTGGGTTCTGCTTTTCAAATTCCCAGGATGTATAATCCTTTTGATAATGCTTCCACTTACCTAAATGTGGGATACTTCAACGCTGGACCAGCAATACCTGAAGGATGTTCTTGTGCAACTTGCAGCGGTCGAATTGATGGAGAAGCCGATGAATTTATTCAAGTCAATGAGATGGGGGCTAGCGGGAAAATGAACACTCGATATCTTTCGCAAGCCCGATGGGCATGTGTAAATAACCAGTTCTTTGTTAATCTGGTTCGTCCAAACAAGGATATGGCGGATGTTCGCATCTATGGGAACACCCTCCAAAGAAATGATTCAACCGAGGGGTCTGAGATTCTAGGTGTAACCGGTGCTATGTCATTTCCAGTTGGGCTATTGTCACCAGGTGAATCTAAGTCATATGAATTTGCGATTTATTCCGGCCCTAAAGATTACATGGGTTTAAAAAGCTTGGGTGGTGAGCAGAAAAGAGTGATGCAATTTGGTATATTTTGGTGGATNTCTGAGCCTCTTAGCTGGGCACTCAACTACCTCAGCCAATTGTTTGGAAGCTATGGTTTTGGAATTATCGTACTCACAATTGCAGTAAAATTACTTCTTTGGCCTCTCACTGCACAAGCGACTCGATCCCAAAAGAAAATGCAGTCACTGCAGGGCCCGATGGCAAAATTAAGGGAAAAACATAAGGGTAACTCTCAAAAAGCAAATCAGGAAATGATGAAGTTCTACAAAGAACATAAAGTCAATCCATTCGCTGGTTGCTGGCCAATCCTTATCCAAATACCAATATTTCTGGGAATGTTCTGGATGCTCCGTTCTGCTTCTGAACTTTACGGTCAAGGCTTTCTTTGGGCACATGATCTTTCCGAGCAAGATAATATCTCAACCATACAAGGCTTTTCTCTTAATTTATTACCTATCTTTATGGTCGCTACGCAATGGTATCAAATGAGGCTCAACCCCATGCAAATGGGTCCTGAAATGAGTGAGGCTCAGAGGCTCAACGCCAAGATGATGAGGTTTATGCCTTTTATGTTTTTGGTCTTCCTGTATTTCTTCTCTTCTGCCTTGGTGCTTTATTGGACGATACAAAACCTGATGACTATCCTGCAAACATTGATCACCAAAACGAAGTTGGAAAACGATCCGAAAAGTAAAATCAGTCCGAGTAATGAAATCGAACTAGAAAAAGATGAAAAACTTCTGGAAGCGAATAGTATTTCGGAAGAAGAAAGAAAAAACAGGAATCTTCTAGGACTCAAAATTAAAGGATCCATCAACCGTAAGGTTTTGGAAGAAAATTATAAAATAAGAATGCGCAATTATGAGGAAAGCAAACTTGAGACCATGAGTGCCAGTAAGCGCAGAACTTCTTTGCAGAAAAAAGAAAGATTACAAAAGGCATACGATTATCTAAAAGCGCTCGTGAACAAGGAATCTTGACATAGAACTTTATAATCTTTCAAATTTTCTCCATGTCAGGACACAGCAAATGGGCAACAACTAAAAGGCATAAAGCCGCGGTCGACGCAAAGAGAGGAAAAATTTTTAGCGTTATTAGCAAAGAGATTACCCTTGCCGCTCGGGATGGAGGAAAGGATGCAGAATTCAATCCTAGACTGAGAACACTGATAACGAAGGCAAAGCAATCGAACATGCCTGCCGATAACATTGTCCGTGCGATTAAGAAAGGTACGGGCGAATTGGGCGGGGTAATAATCGAAGAGCTTCTTTATGAGGGTTACGCACCTGGGGGAGTAGGATTGATGGTGGAAGTAACCACCGACAACAAAAATAGATCAGCCTCGGAAGTGAGGAGCACTTTTTCAAAGGGTGGAGGTAATCTTGCCGGTGCAGGTGCGTTGGCTTTCAACTTTAAGAGAAAAGGACAATTCCTCATTGCCCGTGAAAAAATGGATGAAGATTCTATTACCGAAATTGCACTGGAGAACGATGCCGAAGATGTAATTTCCGGAGNTGAACATTACGAAATTATCTGTGAGACCAGCGAATATGACTCCNTGGCTGAAGCTTTTGAAAAGGCAGGGATTACTCCCGATTCATCTGAATTAGCTTACATTCCAAATAATGTTGTACCCATCGCAGAGGAAGAAATTGCTCGAAAGATATTCAAATTAGTGGATGCTTTAGAAGATCTAGAGGATGTTAAATCCGTCCATGGAAATTATGACATAGAGGAGCCTTTGCTTCAGAGGNTAATGTCNCAATAATTCGGTTATTNGCTCGATCNTAGAGCCNGAANNCAAACCGATGACACATTCAGATAAAACTCACATATCACAAGACCAAGAGCTCAGGCAGGTTGAGGAAAAGAAATTTCTTCTCTCGGAACCTTTCAAGTTAGAAAATGGAGAACTTTCAAACCTTGAAATTGCTTACGAAAGCTATGGAAGCCTGAACCAAGAACGGACTAATTGTATCTTGCTCTGCCATGCACTTACTGGAGATCATCATGCTGCCGGATATCACGAAGGAGATGAAAAGCCTGGTTGGTGGAACCATTTAATTGGTCCTGGAAAACCAATAGACACGAATATTTTTTTTGTAGTATGTTCAAATTGCTTGGGTGCATGTGGAGGATCAACGGGTCCTGCAAGTAAAAGTTTTGACGATACATCCCGGATTTATGGTATGGATTTTCCGGATTTTACAATCAAAGATATGATCCGTGCCCAAAAAGCATTGCTGGACTTTCTAGAAGTGAAAAATATTGAGGCGGTTATTGGGGGAAGTATGGGAGGGATGCAAGCACTCCAATGGATTGTTGATTTTCCAGAGTTTGTACAAAAAGCACTGGTTATAGCTGCTACCTCCAGACACAGCGCTCAAACGATCGCTTTCAATGAAGTTGGAAGACGCTCTATTCAGGGAGATCCGCTTTGGAATCAGGGAGATTATAGCCAAGGTTCTGGGCCTGATATTGGTTTAGCAGTTGCCAGGATGATGGCTCACATAACCTATCTTTCAGACGAGGGAATGGAGGATAAATTCGGAAGGGATCAAACCATTGACTCAACTCATAATTTTGAATTCAAAGTAGAGAGTTATTTAGATCATCAAGGGAAGAAGTTTGTAGATCGTTTTGATGCCAATACCTACATAAAGCTGACCAGGGCACTTGATCGTTTTGATTTAGTCGGCGATCAAGGCTTGGAAAATTCTTTGAGTCACGTGAATTCAAAGGTACTGGTAATTGCATTCACTAGCGATTGGTTGTACACCCCTGAGCAGAATAAAGAAATAGTGAACGCTATGTTGCGGATNGGTAAAGATGCTTCATATTTGGAATTAGATCATAAGCATGGGCATGATTCTTTCTTAATTAATTCCCCGGATTTTTTGCGAACGGTTTCAGCTTTTTTGATAGGGAAAACGGAGGAAGATAAAAAAGAAAAACGTAATTCGGGCAGTACTCATTCCCGTTACGATGTAAAAAAAGAGGCTGATTTTAAGATTATTGATGACTGGGTGGAACCAAGTTCCAAAGTACTTGACCTGGGCTGTGGTAAAGGAGCTCTTTTGGAATATTTAAGAGATACTAAAGATGTATTTGGACTTGGCGTTGATTATGATTTGAATAAGGCAACAGCATGTGTGGCAAGAGGGGTTACCGTTTGTCAGGAAGATATCAGGAAAGTACTCTCAAATTTGAAGGATAATTCTTTTGATTGGGTTATTTTTTCAAGAATGGTGGAAGAACTCGAAGAACCTGGAAAAGTTATCTTAGAAGCACTTCGAGTAGGGAAACGAGTAGCGATTAGCTTTGTAAATTATTCTTATTGGAAAAATCGTTATCGTTTCCTTCGCTCAGGAGTTCGTATTCGTAATGAAGTGTATCCAGATCCATGGGAAGCAAGTAAGTTACGAAATTATTTTTCAGTCCGTGATTTTGAGCTTTTTTGTAAGGATATGAAGGCAGAAAAGATCGAGTTTTCAATTGGACGAAAGGTTTTTCACCGAGGGGACTGGGTAAAAACCTGTAAATTTCTTCCTAACTTGCGTGCAGGCTTGGCAATTTACGAATTAATCAAGAAATAAGATTAGTATAGTTTATCCACGGTTCCACTTGTAGGCAGAAGCATAACCCCATGCTATGCCAACAATGAGTCCACCCGCATGGCAGAAATTAGCGATAGTACCATAAGTATCGAATATGCCGGTAAATCCCAAAAGAAAGAAAGCAAACATTATGAGTGCAATAGTTGGGTCTAAGCGAAAACCATCAGCTGGATCGAGTTTGCATTTAATCCAGACATAACCTCCTAAACCGAAAATTACACCCGACATTCCCCCAATAGTTGTAAGATCTGTCATAGTCATTGCTCCACTAGCTATGAGTTCTCTTAGTTCTCCAGGAGGTTGGAGAAAATATTCGATGTACAAAAACTCACAAAAGTTCGAGACCGCAGCCAAAATTAAAACGAATGTTATGAAAAACTTGGCCCCTTTCCTTTTTTCTATCTGGGTGCCTAAATCATACAACCACCACATGTTGAAAAATATGTGTAAGGGACCAAAATGGATAAATATGGGAGTAATGAGTCTCCATAATTGGCCTTCCATAATGCGAGAATCGATCTTTAATGGATTTACCATCGTTTCGAGATTCCCCATGCCTGAAAAAAGAAAAAAGAGCACAGAAGTTATTATAATTGAAAGAGTATAAGTTCCGACTTTTCGATCTTGCTTTTGCCACTGTTTCCTTAAGTCGAATTGTTTAAAACCTGCAGTCTTTTTTGGAATCTTTGCTTCGATTGCATCGTCTGGTTTTTTCAGCTTACTTTTAATCTTAAATTTTGGGTCGCTTGGGTTCCCCAAGAATAAATCCATATCAGTTTGTGCATTGGGGACTGAATCNTCATCNGCTACCCAGATCGACCAAGCATTTTGGCTGTCTTCTTTTTCAAGAGATGAATCAACTCCCTTTTCTTTCAAATAGTTCCAAAATTGAAGGGCTTCTTTTTCAAATTCAAAAATTCCGATTCTGCGCATAATGAGTAACTCTAGAAGGAGAAAAGTATAGAAAGACTAGTTAGAAGGAAAAGCATACATTCGGGTTCTTTAAGAATGCATTGATGTTTTCGAAAACGAGCAAGCGAATTATTACACTCGCATAGGGGTGCATAAGAAATTTCGTCAGCAAATGAAACACAATCATCTGTAAAAGGTAAGAGATTTGGTGAAAGAATTAAAATCATTTTAAAAGCAATAACGATGAGGTATGTAAAACGGCGTTGGAAAGGGGAAAAATCACATGAACTAGTTTTAAACCCCTGATAGCCATTGTCGCAAACAAGGCTAGAGAAAACTTGATAAATGTATTTTGAAGAAAAGAATCAAACTATTTCACTTCCAGATATCGAACGAAGTTAAGGTTCAGGGTTTTGAATGATCCATNNATCCTGATCTTTTAGAGAGTTCAACTTTGATATTACCGCTATCATCTAATCGGGCTTTAAGAACATCTAATTTTAATTCGGAGAGCAGTTTTTCTTCTTGAAGCCTTTGGGAAACTGAGCGCATCCGGAAAATATGTTCATCCGTTGGAAAACGAAACCCTGTTTTCAAAGANTCCGGTTTNTGTTTTACTTCTTTTTTAGGGGTGGAAGTTTCCAGTTTTTGTTTAACCGCTTGTTTAAGCAAAGATAATTTTGATTTAGTCAAATTTTTCGTGGTTACGGTTTGGATTAATCTTTTAGCCGCCTTCTTTTGGTTTAATTCAATTAAGATTCGTGCTTTACANAGATTTATATAGTCGATTTCTGCGGTTGATCTCTCCGGGAAGTTTTTCAGGAGAGATTCCCAAACTTGGAGAGCATCCATTTTGTTAGAGTTTGGATTATCGAAAAAGCTCTGTGCATATCGAAGAGAATACGCAAAGGTTTGAGGAGCAAGACCCGAAGCTTCTTTAAAGGAATTACTCATTAAAGACCGAGCTGAATCAATACTTAGTATATTGGCATTAATTAATTCATCCATAAAAAGATGGATGAAATTACCTATTTGGAAGTGATAGGTNGCTTCTTGAGGAGCTATTTTTACTGTCATCATCAGAAAAGGAAAAGCATCTACAGCCCTACCTTCTTCAATCAGATAGTTTGCCATTTGTTGTTTTACTACAGCGAGTTTGGGGTCGATGAGATCTGCTTCTAGAAAGTAATCAATAGCACGATTAGCCTGACCTACTTTCTGAAGAAACTTGGCAAAAAGAATGAGGGCATTTACATCTTTGGGGTTTTCCGCAAGATGAGACTCGTAGGACGATACAATTTCCTGTGCTTTGCGAGTAAGCTCACTTTCTTCATATTTTGCCACTTCTTTTGAGTACTGAAAAAATTCAATTTGTTTATCAATAATTCTGGCAAGATTTCTTTCCGCAAGGGAGTGAGATCGATTTCCCCCCATCATACTTGATAAAAAATTAATAAAGATCAGAAGAACGATGAGACGATTTGCTTTGAATGAGATCACAAAAGAGCATCAAATCATAATTTAGTGGGGTTATTCAAGCTTGGAAGGGAAAGCTTTGATAGGTAAACTTGTTTTTATGAATTTTATGTTAGGTCCATTTTTTTATCCTCTAAAAAAGACTTTGAACCTCTGTTTACTTCAGAGTTTCTTATTCATCACTCTCATTGGGCAAAAAGTTCCTGAACCTATCTGGAATCCTAAGGTAACTTATGATACAATCATTACTCAAGCACAGGCTGGATCTCCTTATTATCAAGGCTTGCTTGGAATATACTTGAGATCGGGTGAGGCGGGTTGTGCGGTAAATTTAAAACTCGCGAGTGACTGGTCGCAGGTGTCCTGGTCGAAAGGTCATCCTTTGGGTGCATACAACCTTGCTAATCTTGCGATTTTGAGAGGAGACTTTGAGGGTGCTACCCAGCTTTATCAAGATGCCGCTTTGCTTTTACAACGTAAAGCCTCAGATGGGGATGCTGTTGCCATGTACTGTATGGGTGAGATTGATTTTCAAGTAATCCCCACAAATGTCAGAAGGGCTTTAGAATTTTTTAAGAAATCGGCTGAGTTGGGATATCCCCCGGCTCAGGCAACAATCGGAACTCTTTACTTGAAAGGATTACCCAATCTTTTAGAGCAAGATTATCGAAAAGGAATATCGCTTATCTCCCGTGCGGTAAGTAAGAAATCACTCACCGCTCGCTTTAATCTTGCGATGGCATATTACAATGGTGACGGAGTTCCAAAAGACTCGGCTAAAGCATCCCAATGGCTNGAGGTCGCGGTACGGCAAAATTTCTCTGAAGCTCAGTATACTCTTGGTTTGATGCTTTTTGAGGGGGATGGAATCCCTAAAAATACCAATCGTGGGGTATCTTTGCTTAAAGATGCCGCTTCGCAAGGGCATCAACTCGCAAATAATTATCTTATTAAGAGAAATGGTAGCCCACCAGATTTTCGATCCGTTAAAACTAAAAATACACGGCAGGAGCCAGATGAAAACATAAGTGATGAAAGCATCCTTGACCAAGCAAGAAAATATTATACAGGGGTTGGGCATACGAAGAATTACGAAAAGGCATATGGGCTCTTTTTTCCCCTTGCTAAAAGTGGTAATCCTCAAGCTTGTAGGTTTATAGGGCTAATGAAATTAACTGGAAAAGGAACTGACAAAAGTGTTTCTTCCGCGAAGCAATGGCTGTCACTTGCAGCTCAAAAAGGCGATCAAACTGCAATTCGGATGTTGAATGATTATGCTGCACTTTTTAAAGGGCATTAAAAAATAGTTCCCGTGTATTGTCCCGATCATTCGATAAGGAAATAGAAGAAATAGTGGAGATAATGCTAATTAATTGGATGTGCTGAGATCCCCTTTCCTACAATATTGATGGAAGGCAGTTGGTTGTTTATTTAAGAAGAGTGATCCCGCTCAAAGAATTACCCGTCTGTAAAGAATTTCATGCATTGGAAACTGCATGGAACAAAACAAACAATTTTGCTTTAAAGGCGCCAACTGGATCAGGTAAATCAATCGGTCTTCCTTGGATTATAAAGGATAAAGAATTATGCAGTGGGCAAATTCTTGTAGTTCAGCCCAGAAGGATAGCCGCTATTTCATTGGCCAGAGTTCTTTCCCAAGCATTGGGATCCGGAATTGGGGAAGAAGTCGGGTATCATATCCGTTTTGAAAATAAAAGTTCGAAATATAGCAGAATCATATATGTGACCGATGGGATTTTGTTAGGCCTTCTAGCTTCTGATTCATCGCTATCCAGGGTGGGTTTGGTTATCTTCGACGAATTTCACGAGAGGTCTTTGAATAATGATGCCTCCCTCGCACTAGTAAAAAAGATTCAGCAGAATCAAAGACAAGATCTTAAAATTTTAATTACTTCTGCAACTATTGAACTTAATAAAATAAGTAATTTTCTTCCCAACTGTAAGAGACTTATAATCAGTGGAAGAACTTACCCGGTAGAAATAATTCATAAGACCCGCGACATTAAACTAAGCCTTTGGAAGCAACTAGAAACTGAAGCTAAAAGAGCAATGACAAATTGGCCGGGAGATCTTTTAATCTTTACAGATGGTGCATCTAATATTTCAAAAATTGTACGCGAAATACAAAAACAAAAATGGTCCAAGGGTATCTTGGTATATAGGTTTTTCGGTGATATGCCTTTGTCAGAGCAGGAAATGGTATTCGAGCCAAAAAAATCAAGAAAAATTGTAGTTGCTACCAATATTGCCGAAACTTCATTAACCATACCTGGAATTCGAATTGTAATCGATTCAGGAATCGCAAAAATCTTTAATTTTGATTCAAACCGCGGAATCAATACCCTTCTTTCTGAAAAAATTTGCCGTAGTTCAGCAGATCAAAGGAGTGGGAGAGCCGGGCGAACTTCTCCCGGTGTTTGTATTCGTCTTTGGTCTGAATCGGAACATCGAGAAAGACCAGAATTTAGAGAGGCAGAAATCCACCGCTTAGATCTTACCGAGTTATTCCTTAGGCTATTATCCAAGGGATTAAATCCAGAAAAACTTGCATGGTATGAAAGCCCTTCTAATGCCTCCTGGGACAAAGCTAGGAAACAGTTGCAAGTGCTGGGTCTTGTTGATCAGCAAGATGTTGTCAGTGAGACTGGCAGGCTGATATCGAAGATACCAATTCATCCCAAACTTGGAGTTGCCTTGCATCAGGCAGCAAACGAGGACTGTCTCTCTGAGTTAGCCCTTATTTTGTCTATTTCGGAAGGAAGAAATCCGGTAAATCGAGAATATGTTGGTTCGTACGATAAAGATCTAAAATCTTGGAAATCTGATTTCGANATCATGATGGCAGCATATTACGATGCTAAAAAAAGTAACTTTTGTACGGACTTTTGTAAAAAAGTTGGGATTCATGCAGGTAGAATGCGTGANGTTGAAAAAGTGGCGTTTCAATTATGTTCTTACTTTAAGAAAGAATTTAATCCTTCTGTTATGCCTCATGAAAAAATATCGAAGATTTTGATCAGGCTTGACTCCAATCAAATAGTTCGTCTCAAGAGCGCTGCTAGAAAATTATATGAAAATACAAGCGGAAAACACCTATATCTTTCCCCGGTTTCATGTGTTGGCAATTCNGATTGGGCTCTATCTTTATCTAAAACGGAGATCATGTTTAAGGATAAAATACAACTTCAAATGGACATGGTTACTGAAATAAGGGAAGAATGGATTATTGAGACTTTGGCAAATAAATTAACCGCTGAGAGAAGATCCTTTTTTGACCAGAGTACAAGAAAAATAGTGGTAGAAAACTATCTCAAACTGGGTATGCATAAATTAGATCTTAAATATGGATACGAGCCATGTAATGAAGAGATTACTTCTGCTTATGCAAATGAAATTCTCACTGGAGTACTTGTTTTAAAAAATTGGAATGACGAAGTACATCAACTTTTAGAACGGCTCAAATTNATNGAAAATATGTTNCCAGACTATAATATTCAATCTCTGGATGAGGANGACAAGACACTGATTATTGAACAAATTTGTTCTGGGAAGAATAGCTGGAAGGAGATCAAAAATGCTGANGTTATGCCAGTAATTTNTGATTACTTAGGTCAGGAAAAGATCAATCTGATNAAGAAAGTTGTACCATCCANTATTATTTTTGGTAAAAATAATCGTAAAANNAAACTTTTATATTCCAAAAATGAGGTCAGTTTAAAAATTAAACTTCAAGAGATTTACGATATTGAAGTACATCCAACCGTTGGGTTTGGAACCTGTGCAATTGTNGTTGAAATCTTGGCTCCTAATAATCGAGTTACGCAGCGGACTAGAGATATTTTAGGATTTTGGAATGAGTCTTATCCCATGATAAAAAAAGAACTGGCCGGCAGGTATCCAAANCATGAATGGAGATAAACCAATNGAAAGAATAATNAGAGATTTATACTTTCTATACCTCTTTGTTTTTAATCAAAGAATCCCNTTAAAACCTTCAACAAGGGGAGATTTTGGAGAGTGGATAGCACTTAGGATGTTAAAAAAGAAAGGATTTCAATGTATTCATCGAAACTGGAGGAGTAGTTCTGATCGAAGAATGGAAATCGATTTAATTTGCGTTGACCGTCAGTGTTTAGTTTTTGTCGAAGTGAGATCCCGCTCTGTAAATGCAATGGTTTCAGGGTGGCAGTCTTTGAATAAGCANAAGCTTAAATCATTAAGAAGGGCTTGCATGCTGTATTTGTTTGAATCGAACAAAGATTTCAATAATCATCGGCTGGATGTGGTTGAAGTAGATATTCCTACCAAAACGAATAAGAAAATAGATTCATTTCACCATGAAAACATTGCCATTTTGAAGACATAATTACAATTTCAACACCTTTAAATATTAATAGATTAATCCTAATGGAATCCCCTTCTTCAATCAATTCCACTCCACCTACGATTGTGGTTATATTCGGTGCCTCTGGTGACTTGACTGCGAGGAAGCTTGCACCCGCAATTTTTAATCTGTCAATGGATTCTTTACTTCCAACTCATTGTTACCTGATTGGATATGGACGTAAGGAAATTTCAGACATTGAATTTAGAAATTATATTAAAGAATCTACGGAGAAACATTCAAGACGAAAAATTTCCGAGCAGACATGGAAATCGCTCGAAGAAAATGTAAGTTTCCAAGCCGGTTCCTATGATAACTTAGAAGATTTTCACTCCCTTAGTGCTCAAATTGATTCTATTGAAAAAAAACTAGATCAAGCGATTCAATGTTTGTTTTACATTTCGACTCCACCAACTGTTTTTAAACCTATTCTCGAAAATTTAGGAAAAAGTGGATTGGCCAAAAGGCACCGTAACAAGCAGGTTGAATCTAAAGTAATTATCGAAAAACCATTTGGACGGGACCTTGCCAGTGCGAACGACCTAAATGCGATTATTAATAGAAGATTTGCGGAGACTCAGGTTTTCCGTATTGACCATTACTTGGGTAAGGAAACCGTACAAAGCTTGTTAGTTCAGCGATTTGCAAATTCAATATTTGAACCCATTTGGAACAGAAATTATGTCTCCAGCGTTCAAATAACGGTGTCTGAAAATTTAGGTGTTGGAAGCCGGGGTGGATATTATGACCGAAGTGGGGCTCTTAGAGACATGATCCAGAATCATGTCATGCAATTATTGGCACTCACTGCAATGGAACCACCATCTTCTCTTGATCCAGAATCAATTCGAAATGAAAAAGTGAAAGCCCTGCAGGCTCTTAAACCTTTAGTTGTCTCAGGGGATAATGCAGAAATTGTTCGGGGAGTTTATTCCCAAGGCTTGGTTGATGGCGAAAAAGCAATTGGGTATTTGCAGGAAGAGGGAATTCCTCAGGACTCNATCACAGAGACNTACGCATCTCTATGTCTGCAAATGGAAAATTGGAGATGGAAAGGTGTGCCCTTTTATCTTCGGTCTGGAAAAAGATTGGCGATGAAAGCCAGTGAGATTGTGGTTCAATTTAAGAGACCACCTGAAATACTCTTTGGAAAAGATGCTAAATATGCATTGAGTCCTAATTTGTTGGTAATACGAATTCAACCCAATGAAGGAATCACCCTTTATTTAAACTCCAANACTCCAGGTTTGGANACCCGACTGCAGCCGATCGAATTGGCTTTTGGTTATGAAACAACATTTGGATCTAATACACCAGAAGCATATGAGAGGCTAATTCTTGATGCATTGAATGGTGATGGCACCCTCTTTATTCGAGGTGATGAGGCTGAAACATCGTGGGGCTTATTATCGCCTGTACTGGATTATTGGCAGGATCAAAGATCGAAAGGTCTTGAAAGCTATGCATCAGGAACATGGGGGCCAATTTCCGCCGACAAACTTCTTTTGTCAAGGGGTCATGAATGGCTTACTGGAACCAATTTTTGCTAATGAAAAATAATATGATACAATANTTTCTCCTNTTNCTTATAACCATGATTACTGTAGAGTCTAAAGAAGTTCCCGATATNAATACCACAAGCTTGGAAGAAGCACAGGAAGTTGCGATTCTTGGCGGCGGGTGCTTCTGGTGTACNGAAGCCGTTTTCGAAAAAATCGGTGGNGTCACCGATGTTGTTTCAGGTTATGCAGGAGGTAAGTCGAAGAATCCAACCTACAANGAAATCTGCACGGGCAAATCCGGGCATGCAGAAGTAATNAGAATTACTTTCAATTCGAAAGTATTGTCCTACACCAAAATCCTTGAAATATTTGGAAAGTGTCATGATACAACTACCCTAAATCGACAAGGTGCAGATGTAGGAACTCAGTACCGGTCTACGATCATGTATTTAAATGAAACCCAAAAATCAATTGCTGAAAAATGGAAGCAAGATTTTAATAAACGACTCTCTTCACCTGTCGTTACGGAAATTGTANAAGCACCTACCTTTTATGTGGCAGAAGAATACCACCAAGACTATTACGCCCGGAACCCTAATCAGGGATATTGTNNCTTNGTAATTCGTCCAAAGCTTAANAANCTCAACCTAGAATAATCTCGATGTATATAGGTNGAAATTTNTTCNGCCTTTTANANCGATTTTTTAACTTATCCCNAGGTTTTTTGAGTTTGTTTTTTACTCTANGAGTAAACGNCCGNTCCCAACCAGTNGCTGTTTTTTTAATAATTTAATGAGTTTCAGATCCAAGGGATTAATGAAGGTTCTAACAAAACAGTCACCAAATTTTTTTCCTGCAGATCGG
>NHDN01000029.1 GCA_002171765.1 Verrucomicrobia bacterium TMED60 | reverse complement strand
ACCAATATTCCGCAAGCCAGCTTGCAACATGTCCCCAGTTTATTCGGAGCGGAAGAGGATGGTTCTTTAGCGGTGCGCCTGGGAGGTTTTTTAGAAGAAATTCCAAGATGTAATCGGTGTAAAGATGGACACCATGCATTCAAAGAAAAAAATCGTGCAGGAAATATTATGAGGCCCAAAAGATTCTACCATCATCTTGACGCTTGGGTGGAGATTTGGGATCGAAACAGGAGTGAAGAGCAGATTGATAAAAATGGGGACCGGGCATTGGCCGCTGCCAAAATCCGCAATGGAATTGTCGAAAAAGTAGTGGTTGTCAAAAGTGGACGTGGTTACATCGATCCAATCGCATTCGTTCGTGCTGGACCACCTCACTTTGGAATAAATTGGGATCCCCAATCTGAGGATCCTCGCTATCCAATTACTAGAGGGTTCACTTCATTTAATGCCCACACGAGCGAAAAATACGAACCCAACAAACTAATTGATGAGGATGGTAATTATGTTGGAATCCCACATGAATATGTTGAAAGAATCTGGCGTTGTGCGAACCTAAGGGAAAATAAAAGCGGAACTTTTGAAGAGTGCGGACATATTCATCGCGGACAATATCCTCCGGAAACATGTCCCGGTGAAATTGATGATCAATTTCCCATTGAGGAAACTGAAACCGAAGAGGGGATTGAAAAATGGCAGGAAAGGCATTACCCAACCAAGGTTGGAAACTCTCAGCATCCCCACTATTTCTGTTGGCACTTCAAGAGTCCGGGAAGCTTATTAAATGTTACCGCTCTTACCATGGAGACGAAGCAAAACTCCATTACTATACCGAATGCACAGTATGAGAACTCGAAGCATTGGGATGCTGATTTTCTAAGCCGAAGATGCACGGGAACCAAGCAAAATTATGATCTATTAAACGATCTTAATAGAATTCCCTATAGCGAATGGGAATCTCGCGAGGCAAAGATAATACCATTGTCGGAAGGTGGACGGATTATGGAAATTGTGGTTACAAATGGTGGAGCTCAATACGCAAGTTCTTCCATCCATTCTGAGGGGTCCGGAGTCGATGTGGATGTGATCCCAGTTTTTGATGAAAGGGGAGAAAATATTCGTATCCTTTACGATGACCCAAGGCTAAAGAATTTGGAAAATGATTATGATGTATCTATCGCTGATTATGCTGAACTGAAAACAATAAGTCTGCCCCACGAAAAATTTTTCCCCAGTGGTGCGGGGCAAGGGTTTCAAGAACGACCGTGGTCATGGGATTGGAATGGTTCGAACAACCCAACATATGGCCCCCGTGAGAAGGTAATTACTCATACCGTAAAATCGGAAGCGGTACCTGCTGGTTTTGACAAGGATGCCATAGATTGGAAGTTTGGTACTCCTCAGCTACATGATAATTTGGGAGATAGAATAATCGATGTTCGGGTTGACCAAATCGGAGCCTTCAACTCGACTCGGGTTGTAAGTGATGTAGACATTACTTTTAACTCAAGTCATTTACCTGATGTTGATTTGGATGGAAAAGTAGACTTTATTAAAGCGGTCGCAAAAGCCCACACATCAAATCGATTGACCAAGTTCATTTTGGACAAAGATGCAACCTATGAACATACGAGGCTTCAAAGTGTAAAAAGATCACTATACATTTCGGAACCNGAAATAAACTTTTTGCCCTNCTTCTCGGCCAACGCCATTGAGTCGGAGNCAGCAAGTGACTTTTTCCGNTTGAATGGAATGGAAGTACGACAAGATGGTAAAGANACGCCATATTTCGATTTATATGTTGATGATCGACTCCCANCTAAGTTTTTCTATGGGTTGGGNTCGGATGCAGATGGTCTACCATCTTTCGGTGGNGAAATCATAGTAACCGATGGTTTACCGGTNATGAATTGGGGAGAAACCGAAACTTTGGATCGTAATAATACAGCTTACACGGACCAAAACGGGAANTATTTTATCCCAAGTTTGGAACCNGGACTNTACAATGTTGCAGTATTTCTGGANGATAGAAAGTTCCAAGACAGCACCTTCCGTCCTGANTCAAANANTTCTAAAGTTTCTGATGTGATTTATATTCCNGGCTTTCCTGANTTATTTCTTGAAACCGANGAGCGAGGTGCAGGTGTAAGTCGTTTNATATGGGCAAAACCTTCGAGAGATCTCAGTCGCACTAATANTTCTACTTTGAGTGAAGAAGATGAATCCGAAAAGAAAATCCTCCAAGGTATTGGGGGTGGNTTCAAACCAGGTGTAATTCCTGAACTTACCTTGCTNCCCGGNTCNCAGAACTCCAATGCGGTATTACCAAATATTAAAACCAGCATTCTCATTGATGGATCCCTTCAACTAGAAATAATAGATGATGAGAATACCACGGCCTTCAATCCAAATGATCGCTTTTCGGTAATCTATTCATCCAATATCCAAGGTNTTAACTTTCATGAATCCTATCAATTTTCAGAAAGTGGTAAAAGCAATTGGGGGGGCTACGGAGATTGGAGCAAGATCGGCAATCCATGGATAGAAATCTTTCCTAACGACTCAAACGGAACTGGAATCTTGGAAATCCCGCTTTCAACCACGNTAACCGGTACGAACTGGTTTCAATTTGATCTTCATGCTTATGAAGCAAATGGAAGTAAAATTGACACCAGTTNAGCCCAATGGGATCTTACCTTTGATTTCGTCCCCATAGAAGGNAANGAAAGCATGCTNGTTGAATTAAATCAAACAACNGGTTCTTCCCTAAACNTAATGCTTACCTCGACTTTGCGCATGAGTGGAATCGTNGGGTTTGAAATTCTCAGCGATGGAACCGGTTACAATGGGGGAGCTGATTCATCCATTATAATCTCTGGCAATGGTTCCGGATTTGAAGGGGAAGTGGAAGTGAATCAAGATGGAAATATTACCGGNGTNAAGATCCTCAGTTCGGGNTCCGGGTATTCGATTGAAGATGAGGTTTTCATNNTTGACCTCAATGGNGATCTTGGCGGGGACGGCNCGGGTAATAGTGCCCGTTTGNCTCCAGNACTAGGCGGAAAGTTTTCCTTGACCGCTGATCTCAACACATCCAATGGATCGGTATTAAGCGCCACAACTTTCGCTTATGCATCCACTCGGAATAAATTGGATTCGATCGAACAGTGGCTGGATCTTAATTTCGATTCCATCCGCAGTCGAAATCAAGCTTGGTGGGATGATGATAACGATACCGATGGGCTAAGCAATTATGAGGAAAAAGTTTTTGGTACGNACCCTCGGAACATGGANACGGATGGTGACCNGCTTNATGACTTTAATGAGACAANNGTNTACAAGACGAACCCCCATCAAATTGACACCGATGNGGATGGTCTTACTGANTACAACGAAACGGTTGNAGATNTCCTTTCAAACACCAACTATCCNGACGGAATGAANCCAAGAAATGCNGATACGGATGGGGATGGGTTAAGCGATGGCTTCGAGTTCACTTTTGGNACCAGCCTAACCGAGTTGAATCCTATCGAAAAGAATGAACAGGGAAAATCCTTGGGAGGATACATCTTCAACCTTAACGAATATGTCGGAAATCTTTACTATAAAGTAAAGCCAGTAACCGAAGGAGTTAACTGTACGGTTTCGGAAGAATATGATGTACCTTGGCTAGCTCTCAATGGGNCCTTTCCTGCACTCTANTCNTTTGATAATCTGCCAACGGGAAACACCTATCAAATCTCTGCTTTTATTGACAATTACCCAGCATCCGCACCAGANGGAAAATACCAAAAGGGAGAACCATCAGCATGCTGGCAAGGATTACTGACCACTAATAAATTCTCTGCAAATTTATACCTTCTTGAGGATCCCCCCGAAATTTATTTTGCGAATTCAAATCACAACGAGATAATTCTTCCGGACCCGGATACTTCAACCTTTTCCTTTCCTTTGACAGTTACTGCATGGGATCTTTTGGACGGNGAATGGGATCTCAACTCTTCCGCACCAGATATCANAATTATCAATGATAATTTAGGGGCATTCTTATCCTNGGATAGACCNAATCTTNTAGCNAATGTCGATAAGACTATTCCNTTGGGTACATATGAGATTTNCTATCAGGCAACGGACTCNTCAGGAAGTAATTCTAAAATTCTTTCCCAAACCATAATCATTGATGACTCCCAGGGTCCGGACTTGGTTCTATTGGGTGAAAATCCATATCCATTTCCATATGGATCCCTGTGGGTAGATCCTGGATGGTTGGTTTCAGACAATCGTGATGATGTTAGCAATATTGTCGTATTGGCTTTAGGAACCCCAGATACTAATACTGTCGATACCTTTACCATCGAGTATCAAGCATTGGACTCAGCCGGTAACACCACCACTACACAACGAGTCGTTCAAATCGTTGATAACATTGGGCCTACCATAGTAGTAAGTGATTCGGTAGTTCTAGTTTCCAAAGGGCAGAGCTTTACCCTGCCAACTTATTCTGCAACGGACAACCTGGACGGAGACGTGACCGCTGGTATCGCAATCAGTGGGGTTGAGAATGTGAATGTTAATGTGGTGGGAGATTATCAAATTCAACTTTCGGTTTCCGACAGCTCTGGAAACCAAACCCAACTATCTTTTACCATTCGAGTTGAACCCCCTGCTTATGCTATAAATGGAAATGCGATCGATGGATATCTGGTGGGTGCCAAAGTAATTTTTGACGCGGATGGAGATGGGCAAACCGATTTATCTTCTCCTACCTACACCGAGGAAAATGGTGAATTTTCACTGAGCTTTTCCCAGGATGAATTGCTTCTTTTTGACCTCAATTCAAATGGTGTTTTAGATTCCAATGAAGGAAGAATTATGGTTTCGGGTGGAGTGGATTCTTCCACGAATGAGCCTTTTGCTGGAACCCTATTGGCCGATCCAAATGCAACCGTGGTGACCCCACTTACTTCTTTAATTGCTGGACTAATGGATATTGGGCTTGCAAAATCGGATGCTGAGCAATTGCTTTCAAATAATTTTTCCTTACCCCAAGAAGTGGACTTAACCACCTTCGACCCTTACGAAAATGCAGCAAATGGAGAGGGTTCATCTGGAGACATACTGGTTGCCGGTGCCCGGGTTGCTACCCTGATGAAACAGATGGAAACATTCGTTCGCTTGCTGAAGGGAGCCAATTATAATTCCGGAGAACTAAGCATAGCCTTAACCTCCACCCTTGCCACAAAATTGAAAGAGAATCAAAACAGCTCAACCAATCCACTCGATGATGGGGTTGCGGAGATTGTTACATCTGTGATTAATGATCAGGTAGCCACTAACCTTTTCACATCAGAAGAGGTTGCCGATTTTATAAAAATTGTTCAAGTTAGCGATTCCCTTCATAAATCCTTGATTAATTCTGATAAAAGCCCGGCTGTAATAGCGACCGAAATTACTAAGCAACAACTTGCGGTAAAGCAAAGTGTATTGGATGAATTGGAAGGCATTGAAAACCTTCAGTCCGTTTCCTCCACTATTTCCNTTCAGGCNCTTCAGGCTAGCTCTGAAACTTTNTTAGAAGTNAANCTTTTTGCTCCGACTGCGGATGACTTTACTTTTNTCCTTGATGATACCGGNCTTTCCTCCAGCCAGGAAATGGTATCCTTGGGAGCCGTTGATCTGGATGGGGATGGAATAAGCTATTCCATTCTTTCCGGCAATGTGGATTCAGATGGAGATGGCATTGACTTTGTTCAAATTAACCAAGCGGGGCAATTAATCCTCCAAGATGCCGGAGAAATTTCAAACCTCACTGCCCAAAAACTATCACTTTCCATCTCGTTATCTGACTCGAGAGGAAAAACGAAAACCATTTCTGGTATTGTCAAAGTGGATAATGCACTNGTCATGGAGAGTGATAAAAGTTCTGTAGCCAGTTGGATGAATTCGGATTGGTTTGGAAATTTTCACTCGACCGGGGGACCTTGGATATTTCACGAAAAACTTGGTTGGCAATATGTTTACCAGCTTCAGGCTGGTGGCTTTTGGTTTTGGGATAAGGCGGATAATTATTGGTGGTGGACAGACCGGAATGTTTTTCCCTATGCCTTTGATCAACGTGCAAATGATTGGATCTTTTTTGAAACCTCACTTGTTGAATTGAGAATTTACGACTTTAGTAACACAACCTGGAGGGCAAAATAATGAGTGCTCGGATTCTTTTTCCTGCATTTTTACTTTTGTTTCATTTACTTCCAACTTTTGGACAAACCCCGAACCTCTCGATTGTTTTAGATACCAGCCTCTCGGATATTAAAGTAGGTCAGTTTTTTGCAGTTACCGGAAGAATTCAACTAACGAACGGCAATCCAGTTCCTAGCGGACAAACAATCGTTGCTACTGTTGAGTTGTTCGCACCGGATGGAATTCGGGTTGGAAATCCCCATATCCAAACATGGAACGGATATGATCCACGTGTAAATGACGGCACATTAAGCAATGACGGCAACAACGACCGAGTTTTGTTTCAAATTCCATGGAGCCAAGCACAAAAGCCTTTATCAGGTTGGAGAGTACAAGCCCGTGTTGAAGGTGCAGGCTTGGAAACCGATCTGTCTGATAATGTAGTAGCAACGGATCCATTCAATATGATTCTACCAGACCTGATAATCTCCACCCTCAATTTAACCACTGATAATAGGGATAATTTATTTTTGTCAAGTGGCACCATAACCGCAAATGGAGTCGTTAGAAATGATGGCGATGCAAGAACTCAAGAAAGTATCCTCTTTCCATTGGTTGCCCGCCTCTTTCGATTTGATGGTTCAGAGCCAATTGGACCCATTCTGGATAGTGAAACTATAATCATTCCTTCACCTGAGGCTGGTGGTTTCCCTTACATCGACGAAAGAGATAACCTTCGATTTTCGATTCCCAACCTGCAAATTCCCGAAGATGCATTGCCTGGTGAGGCTTTTGTTGTGACGGTTACGGTAGATCCCAGCGATCTTCGCTTTGGTGATATCATTCATGAAACTCAAGATAATGCACCAGATTCTCCGAACAATGGAAATGATCAAACTTTTCACATAAATTTTACTGTTTCTCAAACTGCAACCGCTAATATTCAGATAAATGCGAACAGTTTTGAGGGAGACACCGGTTCATTCCGTGGGTTGGATCCGATTCGAATTGCGTTCTCTATTCGGAATTCTGGACTCATGCCCATCCAACCCAATGAGGACTTTACCGCTCGTGTTGCATTATCGAAGGATTTGATATTTCATAATGAAAATTCACCTTCTCCAGATTTTATTTTGAGAGAATTTGACCTGGGTGGAAATGCATTAGGGACAAACCTTTTACCCAACGAATCAATTACACTAGACTGGGTTCAACAACTTCCAGACAACCTTGAGGGTGACTTTTATTATTTAGTTAATGTCGAAGAAACAGGACAAACCTTCAACTTGGATAATACACCCTCCATCTCGTTGAGCTCAAATTTTAGAGGTTCTACGGATTTAGTTGAAGGACCAAATAATAACAATCTGTCAGGAGGAGAAAGACCACACACCACGACCGATGGGAGATATGCAGTATACGAGAAATCCGTAAATAATACTCAGCAAATTTATTTATTTGATCTTTTAACTAATTCCGAACCAGTTTTGGTTTCTCAAGATTATATTTCTGGTAGTCCAGCAAATGGAGATAGTTTTCGTCCGAGAATCAGCGGGGATGGAACAACCGTAGTGTACCACTCCAAAGCATCCAACTTGGTCCCTGGAGACTTAAATAATTTATCCGATGTTTTTCTTTACCGGGTTCAAACCGGGGAAACCAAAAAAACTTATAACTTTCTCACCTTTGATGAGAGTGATGGAAATAGCTTTTATCCAGATGTGAACTATAACGGCACCAAGGTGGTTTTTGAATCCAGTGCAACAAATTTAGAAAGCAACGGAAGCACCTCTTTCGGCAAGCAGATTTTCCTTTGGGATACAAATACAAGCAGTGGTGGTGACATTACGGCCATAACAAAGGGGAATGGTTCATCTTTTTCACCCTCAATTGATAATCAAGGTAATGCCATTGTTTACATGTCTGAAGCCACTAATATTCCAGTCGCTGATCTGTTTGGACAGACCTCAACTGATTCCAATGGCAAAGCGGATATTTTTTTACATTTTCTAGATACGAACCTGACATATCTCGCAAACCTTAATAATTTTAAAGACCAAACCAATACTCACGGCTTCTCTGATCAGCCCATGATTAGCGGAGATGGCACCACTATTGTTTATCGCTCGACGGCTACGAATTTAGTACAAGAAAAAGGAATTTCCTTCATTGAGGTTGAAAATGGAGGGGTTGGCTACAACGGAAACCCAACCTTGTTGGTAACTGATCTAAACCTTACGGGTTCGGGTGCAATCTTAGATTTTCAAGTGAATGGAATCGACTCATATGGACAAATTATGGCCAATGCCATCCGTATTTTAGATCACGGAGAAAACTACACCAATCCCATCATAACCGTGATCCCGGATCCAAATTTCGAAATACCTGCCGAGACCGCAAAGATAAAGGCACATTTAACACATCCGGAAGGTGAAATTTATATGATATCTGTTGCGGACATCTTAAATCTCTCTGCCTCAAACGAGAGAAAATACAGTGTTAGAGTGAGTGAAAACATTGATCAAGTCGGTGGAAACAGCGAAAGCCGAGAACCATCGGTTAGCGATGATGGGAGCACAATCGTTTTCTCCACAAAGTCATCGAACTTTTTGGATTCGAACATTACTCGTTCTGACGGAGAGGTCTTTTATAACAGTCCCATAACCGCTGCCGAAGCAAAGGCAATCCTAGTAGGTGGTATTGGGGAAATTGAAGTAGACAATCCAGGTTCAGGATATCAAAACGGATTTTTATTTATAAATGACATTTCTGGAAATGGATCTGGTGCGTCCGCAAGCTATCAAGTCGATGCACTCGGCAGGATATCCTCCGTTAAGATTGTCGATCCAGGAAGTGGGTATGATCTGGAAACGACCTTTGTCAGCGTGGATAACCCAAGGGGAGGGACTGGATTCCTAGCTAGGGCAACAACCTTCTTTCAGGGAGGGCGGGTGCATCGCATTGAAATGTTAGAGCATGGGAGTGGGTATCAAGATGTTGCATCCACCAATTCCGGTAAACAGGGTTTGATCACGATTGACGGGGATGGATCTGACCAGAATGGGAATGGCAAGCCAACTGCCAAAATCAATTCAGAGCGTGTCAAAATAAACCCACAGGGTGGAGGAATCTACATTGAGCAGATCGTGGATGTTGAACTTCTTTCCAAAAACAGTTTGCTAAATACATCAATTACATTCAGCGATTATCAAAAGACGGTCACTTTCTCCTTTGCTCAAGCAAACACTTCAGCCACGACTATTGGAATTTTCGGAAAGACCCTTGGTGATATTACAAGTGAAATTATTGATGCAATCGAATCTCAATGGTCACCAAACCCCATTGACCTTTTTCAGGGACCAAGCATTCCAAGCATTATCTCAGGCAGTACAGGCTTTAGCTTTCATGGACTTTCCGGCAAAGTCGAAACTGACAACCCAACCGCTTTCAACATAACTTATCAAACGAACATGCTAATTGGCGGATCTGGATTTACTCGAGCTAATCCTATCATCGCTCCTTCTCCTATCATCCATGGTTATTCAGAGGTTGTTTCTGGAACTAATGTTGTAAATGTTACCAACGGAAGGGGGTTATATATGCCAGTGGTCGACCACGAAACAGACGACATTTATCTATATACAGTATCCGATAAATCATTGGAGAGAGTAAGTAAAAGTACCTTTGGTCTTCCCATCAATTATCTTTCTTCCTCGACCTCAACAATGCCAAGTAACCGTTTTCCATCTATCAGCGGTGACGGACGTCATATATTCTTCAGTTCGGATGCATCAGGAAGGAGTGGGCTAGCTTTTTCGAATACAAATCAGTCGGCTAGCGATAATAATACCGTTCGTGATATTTATCACCACGACAGAAAGACAGCATCCGAAGTTTCAACACTTGGCAAAATCAATTTCATTTTTCCAAAAAAAGACTCCACTTATTCTTTCTCACCACAAACTTCCATTCCTGTAATTGTAGATTATAAAATTTCTCCTAGTCTTTCGGGCTTGGTATATGGAAGAGTTTTTATAAACGGAAAAGTTCTTCCTGGGGTTATGTCTCAGCATGGCGTCTCTAATCCTTTTTCCCCAACATACTCAGATTTTTTAAGCCATAGATTCGACCAGTCTGTTCCCAATAATTCTACTTTAACTGGAATAAATACAATCCAAGTTGCAATGTTTGATTCAGATACTAATGAACAAATTGCAATGAGTGATCAGATTTCAGTTAATGTGGATTCATATGCTGGTTTTTCTCCTACCATTGAGTTGCAAGAATTACCTTTCAGTATGATAACTGATACTTCTTCTTTAATAATATCGGCTCGATCAAGAGATATTGATGCTGCACTTGAAAGCTTGCAATTTTTTATCAACGGTGAGCCGGCAGGTGGCAAAATCTACAGAACTTCGGGCAGTCTCCAATCTGATTCTATTTACCAACTCTACCATGAACCCAATGCAACGGGCACATTTTCTGTACATGCCATCAGCTCGGATAATAGCGGAAACTATGTTGCCTCGTTTGCCGATCATTTTACGGTTACCAATGGTAGTGTACCTGCAGCAGTAGATTTTTCCGGTGATGATCTGGTTAATTTCGAGCTTCTTCCAGATATTGACTTCTCGGTTAAATTATTCGAATCCAATGGTTCTATCGAAAGTATCACTCTCCTTAAGGATGTTGATGCTGGCTTTAGTGCGGCTGGCGTAAAAGTTCTTGGTACAGGAACTTCTGCAGTTGCAATTCCAAACATAGATGCAAGCGGAAAGATTGATGCAATTAATATATCTTATGGTGGAAGCGGATATGAGAAATCCTCGCTAAGACTAAAGGTGGTTCCCGTAAGAAGAGTCCTTAGAACTGGCACGCCTGCAGAAATCACAACAACATGGTATGACACGGATTGGGATATTTATGTCGATGAAGAAATAATTACGGCACAACTCAACTCTATGTCTAACAATGCAGCTGTTATTAATCAACAAATTCAAGAGAATATTGATAACAACCGAAGTAGTTTTACCCCGTCGATTTATGGAATGTATGGAATTCTTGAAGATATGTATACAACATACACCTTAAAGAAGCGATTTGATGGAACCCCCTTGGGAGGTGAAGGTTATGTAGTCGCTCCATTATTTTTCCCCGTTTTAGAAGTGGGACAAGGCCAGGAAACAATTACTTTAGATAGACTGCCACTAGCACCTGCAACCTTTGGAACAAGTAGCGTAATGGATTTTGTTCACCAGAAAGATGGTGTGTTCAGGAAAGGATCTATAACTGGAGGATTTACCCGGGCTCCAATATATGTAAATATAGGTACCAACAATCTGCCTGAGAATATTTACAAGGTTAGTCTTTCCGTAGACGGGAAAATTGACAATCAACACACAACCCAAACTCCTCCATATAGTTTTAGTTGGGTTGCAGAAAATGCCAGAGATTATAGCCTCTCTGCAGTTGCCCAAGATTATGACGGAAATATAATATTTTCTCAACCAACCATAGTCTCTGTTGCAGAGTATAGCGGAAGTGGAATCATTGCCCGATTTGACGGAGAACAAAAGACCACTGTTCAAGTTGGCTCTGAAGCCATGTTNAGTGTTTTAGCTACATCAGAATTTGGTATTCAAGAAGTCGAATTTTACCTTAATGGACAATCAATCGGNTTNGCTAAGCCTTCGGGAGACGGGCGATATAGTTATGTGCTAAACTTTAGCGGATTTGAACAGGGAGTTAATGTTTTGTCATTTAATGCACGTGATTTTGCAGGAAATGAATCTGGCACTCATGATCCAAGTATTACCAACATTTCAGAATTCAAACACAAGGAAATCACTATTGTTGCCTCAGCGGATCAAGATNCNCCGACGATTTCTGCTTATCCACTCCCNGAGGATAGTAACTTAACNACTTTNAGATTTAAGATGGGCGAAGTTGCAACCGTAAATTTGGCNGCTTCTGCNGATCAAGACGGAATNATTGACNGAGTNTATCTATANTCTAACGGAAGAATGCTTCAAACTACTNATGGNGAATTTTTTATCCAATATGATCCTTCTTCAAGTTTGCATGTAAACGGAATATTTCCTTTTCAGTTTATGCCAATGAATACAGGAACTTTTAATTTGGTTGCATCGGCCATTGATTCCTTTGGAGCACAGGCATTTTCAACTGAGAATATGATCATGGAAGTAGTCAACAATGCGTCAAGTTCACCATTGATTTCCATGGTTTTTCCGCAAGCCGACATGTCAATTAGTTCAACTTCTGAGATCAGACTAGTAGCAACTGCTAGCGATCCAGATGACTCCCTAATNGGTGTACAATTTTATGTGAACGGAAAAAAATATGGCGATCAGATTTTATATGATAAGTCTAAACCAATGGCGAATTACATTTTCGGCATAAATTGGTCACCTGAAGGCGTCCCAGGAGCGTATTTTTTCGCNGCNATGGCAATCGATTCNAGTGGAAATGAAGCCTANNGTCCTGCAGTAGTNGTTAATGCTACACAGGGAAATGAATATGTTCCTAATATATCCTTGTCTCCAATAAGCCCTTTCTATGCGACTGGAAGTGATGTAAGCATTCTTGCGACTGCAAGCGATGAAGCAAATTCAAGCACAGGCTTTGGATTTATTGAAGAGGTAAGATATTTTGTAAACGGCAGACAACAAGGGGCTGTAGATACCCAATTCCCATATTATTATAACTGGGTACCCATGCAAAAGGGAAGATACCAAATACATGCCCAAGTTAGGGACAATGAAGGAAATTATCGAATTTCAGAAGTGGTTTCCGTTGAGGTTACTGATGCAGAAAAAGTTAGCCTAGAGATCTCCCGAATTGGAGAAGATCTTGCAACTAACAGGGTTGCTGATGGAACTAAAGTAAGCATTCCNGTTATTGCTACTGGTACACACGGGGGCTTACAAGCCTTGGGACAAGTAACACTCCAAGTAAATGGAGAATTTTATGGAAGCCAATTAGGCACACGAAATCTTCTTCCATCTGGTCTCATTGGAAGTATAACCTACAATTTTGAGTGGCTTGCAAATTATGATGATTATTTAGAAACAGCAGGGGTTGTAACATTTGCAGCAACTGGAGGAAACCCTCAGATTTCATCCAATGTTGAATCAGTTGAAATTCCAGTTCCGTCTCCATGGCTTGACCCGTCCTCGGCTGCAGGGTCCATCTTTTCTGATTTAACAGGAAGTGGGGCAAGCTTGGAGGAATTGAATGATTTTTCTAAAATTTCCAGTGGTTCCAGTGACGATTTTGCAGAAAATTTCATTAACTGGATTGGGACGAGTGATTCTTCCATGATACAGGATAGGNTGGATGTGATTGCGGTTTATCATATTGCTCATGGAGACTTACATCCTAATTATTCTTTACTTATGGANGATTTTTCAAGGATTGGACAATCAAATGATTGGCTCAAGGATTATGTAAATGAAATATTAAGCGGACCTGATTACCTAAATAAATATAACAGTGTCCCTTATCTAGTCGGAAGCTATGGCAGCTCAAATATTGAAGATTTTGATTCTAACAGAAAGAGATTTTTCAGGCGTTGCTTTTCCAACAAATTTGGATCGGATCCCAGCAACGCACAGACATTTCAAGGATCTCGAAGGATGCTCTACTTTTGGGAGTCTTTTGAATCAGATTATTGGGAAATTAATGGAATTGTACCCCTTGGTGTACAACCGAAGGATTCGCCTCCGAGAAGAGACACAGTCCCCCCCAATAATTATTCATCGGGGGAATGTGCAGTTGACCTCGTTTATAACTTGGCAAGGGAACTGCCATTTGAAGGGGGATTTCCTTTCATTCAATCCACATCCAATCAAAGAGAAACCTTTTANTTAAATGCTCTCTTTTTGTACTCAATTTTTAAAACTTCCGTTGCCAATTTTACAACTGAAGAAAAAGCTGAGATTCTTGCACTTCAATCGANAGANGCTCTGCACAAAATCTTGTCAGATTATCGCTACACATCGAGATTCAATTACCTTTGGTTGAACTCGCCCAAACCAGATAATGTCGCATCCAGCTTAAGTCATTGGAAAGAAGAAGATTGGTTTGGTGTATTCATGGATAAATTTTACCCATGGATTTATCACNCCGANTTNGGATGGNTNTATACNCCANNTGGAAGNCANANGTACGACCNGNCNNCNGNTTTANANGGCTTTTGGGCTTNTTCNGANCAANTTGGCTGGTGGTGGTCNTNTGATCAAGCATTTNCANTAAGTNAATATACNGGNTATGGTNTATCTTNAATGATNATTCTCAGTGGGCGGATNTAGATGCGTCCAATGGAGAAATTAGNAGATACCGATTATGGAAAGATGGAGTACCCGGNACATGGAATACTCTCTCTGATTAAACAATTTGAATTCGAGGCCATCTTTTTTTCATCTCGTACATAGCTTAAATCCAATTGAAGGAGGTGTTTCTTCTGCTGTTTTGGCTTTGAATGATGCAATTATAAAAGCAGGCAGAAAATCGTTTATTTGTACGAGCCCAGNAGAATTACTTGAACANAAATTAAACGAAAAGGTGATTTTGATTGCTCATGGCCTTTGGCACTGGCCAACTCGTGAAGTAGTTACACACAAAAAAAATGCGGGTCATCCGTATTTGGTTTTTCCACACGGCATGTTAGACCCTTGGTTTAAAAAAACATACCCTTTAAAACATGTTAAGAAACAGATCTATTGGTGGTTGCAAGAAGGGAAAGCAATAAGGGATTCTACAGCCTTGTGTTTTACAACAAAAGAGGAGCAAGAATTAGCGAAGAATACTTTTATTCCATACAAATGCAAAAGTGAGGTAGTAGGATTAGGTGTGGAACAACCAAAATCAGAAGACCTAAATATTACCCGCAAGCTCGAGGAAAAATTTGAGATTTTAAACAACAAGAGAATTCTTCTATTCTTGGGAAGAGTTCACCCCAAAAAGGGCCTAGATTTACTTGTTGATTCTTGGATTCAAAAGTGCCCAAGGGATGGAATTCTTGTCATTGCAGGTCCTCTTGAAAAGAAAAATGAGTATTTAATGAGTTTACAAAAAAGAACCCAGCAATTTCATGAAAAATTCTTGTGGACTGGGATGTTGGAGGGAGATCAAAAGTGGTCGATGCTTCGNATGGCGGACGCCTTGATTCTTCCATCTCATCAGGAAAATTTTGGGATGGTGGTGGCTGAGGCATTAGCGGTTGGTACACCGGTTTATTTGACCGATAAAGTTAACCTGTGGAGAGAGGTTATCGAATCCAATGCGGGCTTTGTTGATTCAGATGATCAGCCCGGAATCAATCGATTGGTGGATAAGTGGAAAACCAAGGACCATCAGCAAATGATACCCAATACGATCTCATGTTTTCAGGAAAAATTGCATATTAAGCAAACAGCCCAAAAAATAATATCTATGTTCGAGTCATCCAAAGTGGTGAAAGCGACAAATCTCGAATGAAAATTACCATCCTACAAGGAGCATTCTTGCCAGTTCCTGCAAGTAGAGGAGGTGCCATTGAAAAGGCCTGGGAGCGGTTGAGTAGAGAGTTTGTGAAATTAGGACACCAAGTAACTCATATATCTCGGCTTTGTGATGGTTTACCGGAAGAGGAGGAAATCGAAGGGGTTCATCATATTCGCATCGAGGGTGCGGATGCGGTGGATAACTCGATTAAATTAAAACTTTTAGAATTCCCTTATGTTTGGAGAGCGAGAAGATCTTTACCGCAAGCGGATGTGTTGGTTACCCATGCCTTCTGGGCCCCAATCATCTATCCCTCAAATTCATTCGGGAAAATGTATGTCCATGTTGGAAGGTATCCAAAAGGTCAGCTAAAGTTTTATCGGAAAGCGAATAGACTACAGGCACCAAGCTCTTCCGTTGCCGAAGCGGTGAAAAGTGAAGTACCAAGGGCGAAGGATCGAGTATCGGCAGTTCCTTATCCATTGCCTTGGGAGATGAATGAACAAACCACTCTTGAAAATCGTCCGAAAAGAATGCTTTATCTCGGTCGGCTTCATTCAGAAAAAGGGGTACTTGAACTGGTGCGGACATGGTGCCAGTTATCACCGGGGGAAAAAAAAGAATGGGAATTGAGAATTGTGGGCCCTTGGAAAAAAGAACAGGGTGGAGGAGGTCTCGAGTATTTAAATCAAATTAGGAATGAAATCACAAAGGGTGAAGCCAAGGTTGAACTGGTTGAGCCCATTTTTGAAGAATCGGAGATCATTCAGGAATATAAATCCTCTCGAATTTTTGTCTATCCATCGCTTGCGGAAGAGGGGGAAACTTTTGGACTTTCCATCCTTGAATCTATGAGCCAGGGATGCGTACCATTGGTATCTTCCCTTCCATGTTTCCAAGACTTCGTTTCTCCCGAAAATGGTTTTATTTTTGATGCAAAAAATGGAAAGGTTGAAAGCAATTTACTACAATGTTTGAAAACAGGGATTCAATCAGAAGCCTATCTTCCAAAGTTTTCCGATAAAGCCTTTGCGATCGCGAAAGAGTTTGAACCTTCAAAAGTGGCCCGGTTATTTTTAGAAGATTTTAAAAAAATGGAATAGGCAATTTGTTTCAGATACGACTCCTACCTATACTATACTATTTTACCTTCATGAAGAGACATAAAATGCTCATCTTAGTATCAAATTTAATTTTGCTTTCCTTAAACCAAGTGCTTTCCAAAGAAGATAAGAGTACGGAAAACATCTTATTACCTAGCATTATGTATGATGCATCCGGCGAAATTAAAGCGGATGATACTGAAGGTAAGTTAGTCGGACTTTATTTTTCTGCAAGTTGGTGTAGTTCCTGTCGCCGATTTAATCCGAGGCTCGTAACTTTTCGAAATCAAAACCTTGAGGAATTTGAGGTAGTTTTAGTTAGCGGAGATGGCAGTGACATCGCTCAACAAAATTACATGAAGAAATTCAAGATGCCTTGGCCGGCCTTAGGGAACCGCTCGGAAGAAGCAAAAAATTTGGAGGAATCTGTTAAGAAGATTCTAGATGTTGAATTTATTTCACTTCCCAGTCTAATCATTCTTGATCCTACCGGAAAAGTAATTTCCACAAGCGGAAAGGATGAAATTCTTACCCTTGGAGATAATGCCCTTCTTTCCTGGAAAGATGCAACTAAGGCTGAATAAGTGTTCTTACAACCTTACCGGAATTCCAGCTGCACGCATCTCCTCTTTTGTTTGGTCAATGGTATACTCTCCAAAGTGAAAGATACTTGCAGCAAGGACCGCACTTGCTTTACCCAACTTAATTCCTTCTACCATATGCACAGGTTTTCCAACCCCACCAGAGGCAATTACGGGGACTTCGACGGCTTCACTCACTGCTTTGGTAAGTTCTAAATCAAAGCCCTCTTTCGTGCCATCGCAATCCATACTGGTGAGTAGAATTTCCCCTGCTCCCCGCTCGACCACATCTTGAGCCCATTTCACCGCATCTAATTCCGTTGGTTTTCTTCCTCCATGGGTATAGACCAACCAACCTGTCCCAGATCCACGACTTTTGGCATCAATCGCCACCACAATACATTGATTCCCAAACTTATTGGACGCTTCATTGATAAGGTCCGGGTTAAGAATGGCAGCGGTATTGATGCTAACTTTGTCGGCGCCACAAAGGAGCATATCCCGTATATTTTCCAGGTTGCGAATGCCTCCACCGACAGTCACCGGCATAAAGCAGGTGGCTACCGTTTCTTTTACGACCTCACGCATGGTATTTCTCTGGTCGCTGGAGGCGGTAATATCGAGAAAAACCAATTCATCTGCTCCTTGGCTTTCATACGCTTGAGCAATTTGAACGGGATCACCCGCGTCCCGTAGCTCTTTAAATTTTACCCCCTTAACAACACGGCCGGCATCGACATCTAAACAAGGAATAATACGGGCGGAAAGCATTTCCCTACATAAAGGAATTTCGCAAAAGAAAAATTCTTATTCGTCTGCAAACGCAACATCCGGATGGTAGGACATCACTAATTTATATTGCTGCCCAGGTCTCATAATCAAAGGATGGTCGCGAACTAAGTATTGAATGTAATGAATATTTCCTGCGTAGCCACGGTAGCTTTGGTCTTCGGTTACCGTTTCAAAGGAACCCCATTTGGCCTGAAAATCATCGGTTTCCACATTGGCTCTTAGTCCTTCGGTTCCTTGACGAAGCGTAGTCCCAAGTCGCTGGGTTTCATGGGGAGACCCAATTACGAGTGCCAGCCTCATTTTATCCATTGAAACTTGGTTTTTCACTTTAAATACGAATTCTGAAGTAATTTTTCCGTCTCCAAAGTTCCATTGGACACTACAACTTCCCAATCCATAAGCAAAGGAACCATCAGTTTTGACCAGATCGGGCTGTTCAAAACGAAGATAAAATGATTTTTTCAGACCGATTCCAGTAACACAATTTTTCCCGTAGTATGAAGGAATGACAACATCATCTCCAAAAGTGAGCTCAGGCAACATTACAGGCAGGTATCGGTTGGTAGGCCAATCAAAAATTCCGGGGCAATGAGGAAAAGCGAGGTTGTCGCAAGTAATCGTAGGAGTCGGGCTGATAAGAGGGAGTTGGTATTGTAAGCCAATATTCTCATCGCGGAATAAAAATAAGCCATGTTCTTTTTTGTGGGACTTGTCGAAGATCACAAATCGTCCAGCAGTTTTCGAGCGGTTGGATGGGGGAACAGCTAGGGAACCCCCAATCACTCTGGCTAAACGTGCCCATTGGCAGAGATAACGGGCAGCGTCAAAATTCGCAATCCGGGTGGTATGGTTGTCCACTGTATTTCGTTCAGAATCACGGATTATAAGATCCCCATTTTCTTGATCTAGGTAGGTAACAAAGAAGTACTGAAAAAGTCTGCGTAAAGCATCCAAATAAAGAGGCATTTTTTCCGGAGCGACCCATTGGTCACGCATTGCCTGTAAAATCATACTAATGCAATGGAGCTGTCCATAGGCCCCAACCGATCTGCCATAATTCCAGCCTAGACCATCTTGTCTGGTCATGTCAGGAAGCATACGGAGGTATTTTTCTGCAAAAGTTCGAAGTTTTGGAAGCTTTCGGTCTTTCAGGTGAACATTTGCGTGCAGTTGAAGGGCTTGCCTGATGAAGACAAATGAAAGAAGTCCGTAGATATCAAATACTCCAGATTGACCTGATTCGTCATCATTAAAAAAGCCACTGCTACTATGGTTTTGCAAATGATCGACATAGCGGTCGATGACCTTACCGGTATCGTCTTTTTTAGTGAGTCCGAAACTAAACCTGGCAACCGATTTAGCCACATTAAAAGCTTGGTAATGATCCCTTCTTTCCGTCCTGGTGAGAAGGCATTCATCCAATTGTTCTCTGGTTGGATCAAGCAACCTTTCCCAGACTGAATTTCGCTCCTTAGATGCTCCAAAGGAAAGAAGCCCGAGTGCGGCATAAGCCATGCCATTGTCACTTGCTTCTTCTGCAAAAGCTTGGTGGGTAATGCACCGAGCGGATAGATCAAATAAATCAAAGCCCCCCAGTTCAACTTCACCTGTGGCACGGAAAAATTCACCTATGGCTAAGGCAGCATGTCCGGGTTCATCAATGCGACTTTCTTCACCGCTAGAAGGTGTGATCGTTCCGTCTTCGTTAATGTGCTTGAGATTGTTGCCTAAGAGTGCTCTCGCGAGGTCTAGACATTGATCAGAAAAGTTATGCATCGGGTGCCAGTATGAGTATAGAAGGAAAGGGGTTGAAAATGCCGAGAATAGCGGGATTTGTCAATGAGTTATGAAGTCTGAATAAGCTCCAAAAATTCCTCATTTGAAGAGGTGGAAGACATTCGATCAATAAGTGATTCAGCTGCATCAATAATTTTCATTGGAGACATGGCACGCCTGAGAAAAGAAGTTTTTTCCAAATGCAAGGNATCCATTAAATCCTCTTCCTTTCGAGTTCCGGAAGCAGCAAGGTTGATGGCGGGCCACAAGCGAAGCTCTGCGATCTTTCGGTCCAGTATAATTTCACTGTTTCCCGTTCCCTTGAATTCCTGGAAAATTAACTCGTCCATTTTGGAGCCAGTTTCAATCAGGGCCGTAGCAACAATGGTCAAAGAGCCAGCCTCTTCTGAATTTCGAGCGGAAGAAAAAATTTGCCTCGGTTTTTCAAGGGCTCGTACATCAAGGCCGCCGGTCATGGTTCTACCACTTTTTCCAGACGCGGCATTGTAAGCACGCGATAAACGGGTGATTGAATCTAAAAGTAAGACTACATCTTTTTTGGCTTCCACCAACCTTTTTGCTCGCTCGATCGCAAGCTCAGCAACCCGTAAATGGCTTTTGACTTCTTCGTCATTGGAAGATGCATAAATTTCTGCAGGAACGGTTCGTTTAAAATCGGTTACTTCTTCAGGGCGTTCGTCGATCAACAGAACCATAAGGTGGCACTCTGGATGATTTTCTTCCACACCCTTTGCAATATCATGTAGGATCGTTGTTTTACCGGCTCGGGGAGGTGCGACAATCAGTCCACGTTGTCCTTTTCCAATTGGACAGAATAGATCGAGAACCCGAGTCGTCATCCTTCCATCTTCTACTTCAAGGTTAAGCTTTTCTTTGGGTTGAATTGTGGTGAGCTGATCAAATCGAAATAATTTCTTTCGCTCCCCCAAGGTAGCACCATCCACGGTATGTATGAACTTAACTCTGGGATTGGCCCGAGAGTTATCAGGTATGGCATCAGCTTTGATGATAGAACCTTTTTTCAGTTTGAAACGGCGAATGAGTTCACGAGGTACAAAGGGATCATGGGGGGTGGTTTTTCCACCACGTGCGGGTTCAAGTAGACAGCCCGACTTATTATCGTTTAGCTCGAGCAATCCTTCTACCTCAATGGTTTCAGGTGCTGATGAATTCGTTTCAATCATGCTTATGGGAAAGGGGGTGACAAGGATGTCAGTTTGTAGGTCCCACGAAAAGATTGCAGGTACCTTAGAGTTNGTTTCTAGCACATACTAGAAAGTACTCATTCTTAAAAGCTTGTGGTTGAAGTCAACCATGTAAAACAAATCTTATCAGCTTTGAGGTGGTTCTTTCAGAATTTGTGCTTTAGTGAATAGGTAAGGATATGAAAAAGTTTTTTCTCACTACAGCGATCGATTATGCAAATGGATCCCCTCATCTTGGCCATGCCTACGAAAAAGTTTTAACAGATGTCGTAGCACGCACCATGCGATTGGAAGGGCGGGAAGTTCATTTTTTGACTGGCCTTGATGAACATGGGCAAAAAGTTCAGCAAGGTGCTAAAGAAGAAGGTATTCCACCCCAGGAACGCTGTGACCGAATTGCAGATGAATTTCAGGANATGTTATCTAAACTGGAAATTTCCAATGATGATTACATTCGTACGACGGAAACCAGGCATCAAAAAGTAGTCGGAAGAATTTTGCAGGCNCTNTTTGATAAAGGAGAAATATACAAAGCTGAATATCAAGGTTTTTATTCCACACGGGCCGAGCAGTTTCTCCAAGAAAAAGACAAAGTGGATGGGGAATGGCCAGAAATTTTTGGGGAGGTAACCGAAATAACGGAAACCAATTATTTCTTTAAGNTAAGTAAGTATCAGAATTGGCTGGTAGAGCATATAAAAACNAACCCNGAGTTTATTCTNCCCGNATACCGNCAGTCTCAGGTTTTGGAGTTTTTAAAAGAACCCCTNAATGACTTATGTATNTCTCGGCCAAAGGATCGGCTTTCTTGGGGCATACCCCTTCCATTTGATNAGGATTTTGTTACCTATGTATGGTTTGATGCTTTNGTAAATTACTACTCNGCTGTTTCCTCTTCCGANTATCATTCAGACGATTATTGGCCTGCTGATTTACACGTGATCGGAAAGGATATCCTCACCCCACCTCATGCGGTTTACTGGCCAATCATGCTACAAGCCAGCGAGCTCCCACTGCCAAAGTCGATTCTGGCTCATGGGTGGTGGACAACATCCGGAGAAAAAATGTCAAAGAGTACGGGTGAAACCGTGGACCCTCTCAGCTTGATCGATCGTTATGGAACCGATGCGTTCCGATATTTTGTAATGAGGGAAATGACCGTGGGTCAGGATGCAGAATTTTCTCTGGAACGATTTGAATCAAG
This sequence comes from Verrucomicrobia bacterium TMED60, assembly GCA_002171765.1. The sequence continues at coordinate 33,863 of NHDN01000029.1, read as the reverse complement.
ATATCGTGCAGACCTTGGAAATGATCTAGGAAATCTTTTAAGTAGGCTTTTGCATATGGTCCATAGTTATGAGGGTGGAATTGTCCCAACCGCAGAAGTGAATGAAAGCCTGGAGCAGGGCTTGCAATCTCAATGGGAAAAATCTCGGGATAGTATGCTCGAGCACTTTCGTGAATTTCGATTCAATTTGGGTTTAGAAGAGACCTTTAGTTTTATTCGCTCCATCAATAANTATGCCGATGATAGAACCCCATGGAAACTGGCAAAATCCGATGAACCAGATGCGAAGAAAGAGTTGCGTACCTGCTTGGCTACAATGCTTGAAGCCTTACGTTTAGCAAGTGNGGCAATTTCTCCGGTAATGCCTCAGGTGCATGCCCAAATCCACCAAAGAATGAACTTGGAACCCACGAAACTCTGGAAGGATGAATTGGGTTGGGGGAGTACTTTAGCTGGCAAAAAACTTCAGGAAAAAATAATCTTATTCCCAAGAGAGTAAGAACAATTAACTTCCTTTTTTCTTCAGTTTAATTTTTACGCTTTGCACTCTTGTCTCATCGGCGTCCAAAATCTCAACCTCAAAATTTGGAAATTCAAAAGTTTCTCCCAATTCAGGAATTTTTCCAATTTCCCGGGTCAGCATACCTCCTAAACTGGTAAGTTCCTCGTCCTCCTCTTCCATGCCCAATGCTTTGGGCAGTTCATGGAGAGGTGTAAGNCCGGAAATTTTCCATTCTCCNTCTTGTATTTCTTCCACTTCCTCTTCTTCCGAATCAAATTCATCCTGGATTTCTCCAACTACTTCTTCCAGGATATCTTCGAGGGTGATTACTCCATCGATCCCTCCAAATTCATCCCGTACCAGTGCCATGTGAACTTTCAGTTTCATCATTCTTTTTAATGCGAACGGNAGTAATTCTTCACTATCTAGTAATGCTGGGGACTTGGTTATTGTTTTCAAATCAAAGTTCTCAAGTGAATCCGTTATGGTACGGAATGCATATTTAACATGGATGATGCCCAAGCAATCATCGAGGTTACCCCTGCAAAGTGGTAGCCGTGTATGACCGCAAGATTTTGCAATTTCCAAGTTTTTTTCGAAGGAATCATTGAAATCAAGAATTTGGACCTGATTTCTGGGGATCATAACATCCTTAATTTTTAACTGACTCATTTCCANGGTGTTTCCCATAATTTCAAGAACGTCCGGATCCAAATTGGTACCTTCTCGGCCCACAATTCTTATATGGTCCGCGACTTCATTGTCCTCTTCTTCCTCTAATATTTTCTTTTGTTTGGAGGACAGAAATAAGTGCTCCAAAATCGAAAGTAAGATCACGATNGGTTTGCACACAAGGGTGAAGAAAAGTACCGGCAATAACCCTATTTTTAAATGGGTGTCTAAAGCTTTGGATTGAGAAATTCTACGGGGATATAACCATGTGGAAATNCTCTCAACNAAGATAGAGAGTAAAAAGAGAGCCCAATAAAAAGAAGTTATNGGCATCCATATTTTTAGCAGAAAGAAGCCGGATAAAATTTGAAGAGAGGAAAGAAATGCTGCCTCAAAATGAAAAGGTCTTTCGTGATTAGGGAGTGATAGAGCTTTGGTTATCANCTTNGCAACCTGAGTATTTTCTTCGGACGGGGCTGGGGAGAGCCCGGATCGAATNCGNTCNATCAAGGAGCGGTACACTCCAAGGCATGCCGAACTTGCGATTAAAAGAGCCCAGCAACTGCCCAGAGCCAAGGTTTCGGTAATCATACTTTTCCTAATAGAGGCAGAATCTGTTTCAGTCCTTCAATAACGAATTTATTCTCTTGGTTTGTGCCGACTGAAATACGGATGTAATCCCGAAGCGAATCAGGCATTGGCCTGGCTATAATTCCAATCTTTTGCAACTCCTGAAATGCTTGGGTACCATCTCCGATCTTGATGAGAAGAAAATTAGCCTTGCTGGGAACCCAGGGTAATCCCATAGAGTCACATGCTTCTTCCAGCTGTCTTAAACCCCGATTGTTTTTGCTTCTGCATTCTTCAACCCAGTCTTGATCTTTGAGGGCAGCGATCGCCGATGCCATGGCGATGGAATTTGCATTGAATGGTTGCCGGGCAAGCTGAAGCAAACGGATTACTTCTTCACTACCGTATCCGTAACCAATCCTTAATCCAGCCAGGCCATAAATTTTTGAAAAGGTACGCAAAGCAATGACCTTTCTTCCTTCATCGATTAATGCCTTTAAGTTGGGTGGATTATCCAAATATTCAGCGTAAGCCTCATCAAAACAAAAGATAACATGCTCGGGTAGCCCACAAACGAATTCAATAATTTCCTCTTCGGTGTTCCAGCTTCCAGTTGGATTATTTGGGCTGGGAAGAAAGATAAGCTTGGTATTTTGATTTACTTTTTCTCTCATCAAGTGGAGATCATGCCTGAGATCGGTCATGGGAGCACATACGGGTTTTGCACCCATGAGCAAAGCAACCAATTTGTAGACAACAAATGCGTGCTCACCAAACAGAACTTCGTCCTTAGGATTTAGAAAAACATGGCCAATTAATTCAATGATTTCATTAGAACCATTCCCAAGAATAAATTGAGAAGGGGACAAAGCGTGTATCTCTGCCAGTTGTTCTCTTAAATAAGTTCCATTTCCATCGGGGTATCGGTGCACTCCTTCAAGTGCCTCATGGCCAGCTTGCAATGCTAACGGTGATGCTCCCCACGGGTTTTCGTTGGAGGCTAGTTTGCAAATCTCATGAGGNTTGAATCCTTGTTCACGAGCGACTACTTCGATGGGCTTGCCAGGTTGGTAAGTCGGTTGTTCCAGAATGCGAGAGTTCGCAAGTTGGGAATAATTCATTGATATAAACCTCTACCTTACTGGACAAAGCTTGGTAGTTCAAGGAAAAGCAAAAGGATAAAAATCAACTCTCTGGTTGTAGGAATCAGATGTTTATTTATTCTGATGGTTGTGAAAGTAGCTTTGTTTGGATCAAGTGGTTTACTGGGAAGTGCAGTTTCAAGTGCACTAGGTAAAAGAGGTCACTCGTATATACCCTACTCCAACCAAGTGAGTGTCAAAAATTCAAGAAAGATTTGTTTGTCCGATTCCGAACAATTGACCCGACAGCTTCTGGACGAATGGCCTGATGCAATCATAAACTGTGCGGCGATCTCATCCCCGGACGCGGTCACGCAAAATCCTGAATTTGCAAGAGCTATTAATGTAGACGGGGCGATTAGGCTTGCCGAGATCGCTTCCCATTTGGGTGCTCGATACTTGCATATTTCTACGGATATGGTTTTCGATGGGTCTTCATCTCCATACCGGTCAACCGATATACCAAACCCACTGGGTGAGTATGGTATCCAAAAACTGGATGCTGAAAAAGGGGTCTTGGCGGTAACCGATGAAAATCTTGTCGTTCTTCGTATTACCTTGATCAATGGAAATAGCCCGAGTGCAAAGAGAAGCCCGCATGAAAGAATTTTAAGAGCGATTGCAAATGGCACCCCTCTTACCTTATTCGATAACGAAATTAGGCATCCCTGTTCAGCAGAAAATGTGGCCAGTGCCATGGTTGAACTCATGGAGAGACCAAACTTGAATGGGCTTTTCCACTGGGCGGGAGTCGAGGAGATTAGCAGGTATGACTTGGGACTGCGAATTCTTGATCGCTTTGGGTTTTCCCATGAACGAATTCAAAGAGGACAGCTCAAGGATTATCCAGAGAAGGAAGCCCGTCCACGGCATTTAGCATTCGAATTGGCCCCACTTGCAGGGAAATTAAAAACCAAACCTGCTACTCTACTCGAACAAATGGAAGAACTCACCCTGCCTTCCGACCTTTTTGATTGGTACCGAAACCATGCCGATGACCCCAGCCGTTATGTTCATAAATTTTAGGAAGAAACTATTTTGAGCCTCCAGATATACCCTGCATTGACCGAGAAAGGGGTTGAGAATATGGCTACGGATTGGTGGCTTTTAAAAAAAGCGGTATTCTCGGAAATGCCGGTATTTAGGCATTACCAGTGGAAAGTTTCGGAAATCAGTTTCGGATATGGACAGAATTGGGAGTGGGTAGAAGACCAGACTCAAGAGTCCATTGAGCGGCTTATTCGTAGACCCACTGGGGGAGGAATTGTGAGGCATGGAAAAGATTGGACATATTGTTTAGTTTTGCCTCGTAGACACCCATCCTTTTCAATGCCATCCCTTGATCTTTATGAAAAGATTCATCAGGCTATTGCTGATGCATTGGCAGATCAATCGATTGAAACATTTCTTCAGCCCTGCCCGGCAAAAAAAAAGACCGGAATCCCGGGTGACTGTTTTCANGANCCAGTGGGAAAAGATTTAATGACGGGAAANTCGGAGAAGAAAATTGCGGGAGCGGCAATGAAAAGGACAAAATCAGCCACACTCTTTCAGGGCACCCTAGACCTAGGGTTNATAGAAAAANCGAAATTCGACCCGCCAAGCTTTGGTGAGAGTTTCACAAATCAACTTGCACGACTTTTTAAAACTGAAAAGGAAGAAGTTAAATGGCCCGAACATTTCCGTAAAGAGCGTGAATCTTTTTGCCTAGAATTTGAAAGTTTGGGATGGCGGAAAAATCGGGAAAGAAATTAAATTTCTAATGTCAGCACATTTTCAATGTGCCTNGTTTGAGGAAATAAATCAAAAGGCTGAGCCTGGAGAATGCGATATCCCCCNTCCGTGAGGATTTTTGCATCCCTTGCCTGAGTTGCTGGATCACAAGAAACATAAACAATTCGATTGGGTCTAAACTCGATGCATTGTCTGAGGAAATCGGCATCACATCCTTTACGTGGAGGATCGACGATCAAGGAGCAGGGTCTGGGCAGATTTTGTAATTCTTGAAAGATTGAGGAAGCATCTCCTAAAAAGAATTCAGCATTTTTGATTTGATTTAGCAGGGCATTGGTACGAGCACCCTCGAACCCTTCGCGACTGATTTCGATACCGACAACCTTTTGAAATCTTCGAGAAGCGGACAAACTAAACAAACCACCGCCACAATATGCGTCAATTAACGAGATAGAATTTCCGGGGTTTGCCTGTTCGATGACATGATCAACTAAGTCAGGAAGAATAAAAGGGTTATTTTGGAAGAATTCTCCTGCCTTAAATTGAAACACAATCCCGTTAACTCTTTCGGAAACAACTTCCTTGGGATCAGTGGCTACGCCTTCTTGAACATCCCGTAATAATAGGGTGCCGCCCTTTTTCTTGGTTTCCTTAAAAAGTGCGGTTCTTGCCTGAGGAAGAAATTCGTTAATGGAGGTGGTNGCGATTGGACAGCTTGGAACATCAACAAGAATTCTTCGGGATCCGTGCTTAAGAAATCCAAGTTTTCTTTCCATTCCCTCCCTGGACTTTTCATAATGTGGAGTCAATTTAGAACGATAGCCGTAAGTTTTAGGCGAAGGAAAGGTCGGCATGGTGGTAATTGTAAGCCCGCCAATTTTTTCAAAACATTCGTTCACTTGATTACGTTTCCATTCAAGCTGTTTTTGATAGTCAACGGATTGATACTGGCACCCACCGCAGGTTCCAAAAAGTTTACATTTTGCATCCACCCGATCGGGTGAGGACTGAAGAATCTCGATAGAATCTGCATCCGAATAATTTTTGTGATTTCGATAAATTCTTGCCCGTATCAGTTCTCCAGGTAGTACAAAAGGGACTTGAATAACCCACCCATCATCTCTGGCAATCCCGAAGCCAAGATTGGTCAGGGTTTCAATTTTTAAATCTACTTCATGATGATAGGGGTATGGATGAGCATTAAATCCTTTGGGTACCTTTTTTGTCATCGACTTTTCGTATCGGGCTGGCTCTTTTCTTGCAAAACCCTTTTTATAAAATCGTGCCGGAAATAATCACAAGTATATCAAATCCATCGGTGAAAGAGCTGGTCAAGTTGCGAGAATCTGCTCGCCGAAGAAGGGAAAGAGGGTGTTTTTTCGTCGAGGGGATCGAGGATTTACTAACCATGATGGCTGCCGGCAAAGAAGTCAGCGGGATCTACTACAATGCAAGCTTAGCCATACACTCCGGGTCGATGAAAGATATTGAGAGATGGAAAGAGAGTGAAAACTTTCAACTTCAGGAACTGGGAGAAGACGCTTTTTTGAAAGTGGCATATCGTCGGAATCCAGATGGAGTTGTGGGCATTGTACAATCATGGGATCTTGGATTGTCGAATTTGAAATGTGAAGAGTTGAACCAACCCATCTTGCTCTTGGATGAAATTGAGAAACCTGGAAACCTTGGTGCCATTCTCAGAACTTCTGAAGCTTTGGGCGCAGGTTCGGTTATTCTATCGGAACCCCGAGTTGACTTCTTTAACCCCAATGTGGTTCGCTCTTCCCGAGGGCTTTTAGCAAATGTAAATTTGGCGGTTGGCGAAAAAGGTGAAATTTTAGAGTACTTGGAGAAGTTCGGACTTGAGTTTGTAGCTACGAGTGCAAAAGCAGATCAGTGTTCTCATGAGTTTCAATACCAAGCTAATACCGTTCTTGTCTTCGGAAGTGAAAGCGAGGGTTTGGGGGAATTCTGGAAAGGGAAAATTAAACAGTGGATACGGTTAAAAATGTTGGGTTCTGCCAGCTCCTTGAATTTAAATGTCAGCGTGGGCTGTGTTTTGAATGACTACAACCGAATCAACCAAAAACTTTAAAGAGATTTCAACCAAGGCAAGGTATCTTCCATGGCATCCTTCATATTTATTACCGGTTCGTAATGTAATTCTTTTTTTGCGGACGAACTGGAAAACCAATGGTCATGAGCAAGTTGAGAGGCGACGAATCGTGTCATGGGCGGATCGCTGGTAAGCCTGGATACCCCCCAAACTTTCTCCAAGAACCAACCTAAAATATAGGCATTTCTAAAGGNGATGCTCTTATTCAGTGGGGACATTTTTAAACCCTTAAATAAATCATTGAGCCAAGGCCAAAGTTCAACGGGTTCATTCTGGCCGATAAAGTAGGGTTTCCCCCCAAAACTAGAATCTCTCTTCAAGGAGCGGTACGCACAAATATGAGCATGAGCCACATTGGATACATGAGTAAGATCCATCTTGTTTTTCCCAACACCTATGATTCTTAATCTTTTTTGTCGATGACGAGTAATGACTTTGGGGAGCAAATGCGGGTCNTCTTTCCCCCAAACTAAATGGGGCCGAATCGCAAGGGTTTGGAATTCTCTGGGCCTATGGGATTCGAGCACCAATTGCTCTGCTCTTGCTTTAGTAAAAGCATAGGGAGAAATAGGAGTTTTTAAGTAGGGTAAGGACTCGTTGCCATTTCGAATATTTTGATTATTGAAGACAACGCTTGGTGTACTGGTATAGACAAAGCGTTGGATCCCATAAGATTTGCAGCCTTCCATCAAGTTTTTAGTAGCCAAAAAATTAGCATTAAAATATTCTTGGTAGCTTCCCCCAACCCCCGCCTTCGCGGCAACATGGAAAACTGTATCCACATCTTTCAGCCATGAATAATTTAGGTTGTCTTTGGAAAGATCACAGGGCACATAGCGTAAGCCCTCAAAAATTTTGGATGGGGGAGGATGAATGTTTCTTCCAATGGCAATGATCTCATTGATTTCAGTTTCCTTACGAAGAGATTGAGCGATTTGATTGCCAACAAATCCGAGGCCTCCGGTAATAACAACTTTCATTCCTTACATCCAAATTTCGGATTTCTTTCGATCAAAAGATTCCATTTTTTAGAAAGCGAAAGGCGATGAATTTTTGCATTATGTCTCGCATCTACCGGTATTTTATTCTCCCATACAACTCGGCTAAATCCAAATTTTGGGAAGGAATTATTTAATGCCTCCAACACTTTTGTGCGAAGGGATTGTTTTGCGTTTCCATTCAGCTCTTTATTTTCAAGCTCAACTACAATGCACGGGCTTTGTTGCCTAGGTGGCCCAACTCCAATCAAAGCCGATCTTTTAACTTCGGGAAATGCATTAACCATGGGCTCACACCTTTCGGTTTCCAGCGGGCCTTGGTCGGTGATGAGACATTCCGCTTTTCTTCCTAAGAATCGAAGGCAATGATCATTATCAAAGTAGCCAAGGTCTCCCATGCGGTGGAAAATCGAGCCTCGGAATTCAAGCCGTGCATCGAAACTGGCACCTGGTTTTCGATAATAACCATCGGTCACAATATCTCCGGATACACAAATTTCTCCAACTTCTCCTTGCTTGCATTCGGTAACTTCCAGCGAGGGCNTGGAAANACCNCCTTGGCTAGAAGAGAAAATTTTAATGCTTACTTTAGGAATCGCCTGACCCAGCAANGAGCCACCCCCGCTTAAAACACCTTTAGCATTTCGGATTACTTGAGAACTNGTACTGAAGGCAACTGGCAATGCCTCGGTTGCNCCNTAAGGAATATAGACGATTCCATTTCCTAAAACTTTGGAAAGNTCCTCGATTAATGAAGGAGGGGAGGGTGCACCCGCAAGAAATATTCTCTTCATTCCAGGAAGATTTATTTTGTTTAAAGTACAGTACTCTAAAATTTTTCTCCCTATCACTGGGGAGGCAAAGGCAGTGGTTACCTTAAATTTTTGAATAGCATGGACAATTTCTTCCGAATTTGCGGCAGCGGGCTTTCGAGGGTTAAACTCTGGCAGAATGGTGGTTATGCCAAGGGCAGGGTTAAATAGGGAGAAAACCGGAAGGGTAGCAAGGTCTATTTCTCCTCTTTGTAGGCCAAAATTTTCTTTCAACGAGTGGACTTGGGCATTGAAGTTTTTATGCAAATATCTCACACCCTTGGGNGGACCCGTTGAACCGGAGGTGAATACAATGGCAGCTAAATCATCTCTTTGAGGGCTTACTTGTTTAAAGTTATTTGTAGTAGACTGGGCCGTCATTTCTCGGTCAAAAAGAGATTCCGTAACCAAAATTTTTTTTCTTACTGACTTAAAAGTTTTCCAAAATCCAAAGCTAGCCCAGTAAACCAAAGGAATACCAATGAGTATGTTTGGGAGCGTGGAGCGTATACTGGAAAGCACAGAGCGAATCCCCATGCCTGGGTCGATGATAACCGGAATGGCACCAAGATAAATAATGGCGAAGNCAAGAANGGTGAGCTTGTAGCCNGGGGTAACAAANAGAAGAACTTTATCGCCCGCTACCAAACCCTTTGAATTTAAGTAGGCCGCACANTTTTGGACATCCTTATAAAGTTCCTGAAAATTTTTGGAAGATACAGTTCCCCCCCTAGTCTCAATGATTGCAGTCTGTTCCGGAGTTAGCTTTACCGTTTCCGTTAAAAGCGAAATTAAATTTCCGGAAAAAGAGCTTTCTGACACCGACTTTACATTCCTTCTGATAACCAGCGTTCAGCTTCGATCGCCGCTTGACAACCCATTCCTGCAGCGGTGATTGCCTGCCGGTATACATGGTCTGCACAATCCCCTGCAACAAAAACTCCCTCGATGGAGGTTTTGACCATGCTATTGCTGTCAGGGATAAGGTAACCGTTTTCATCAAGTTCTAGAATTTCTTTAAAGGGAGCGGTATTGGGAACATGCCCAATGGCAATAAAAACCCCTTTACAGCAAATTTCAGTTAGCTCCTTGGTCTTTAGGTTTTGAACCGTGATCGCCCGTGCCTTACCGTCTTCATCTGGTAAAACTTCTTCTACCGCTGAGTCCCAGACAACCTCAATTTTTTCATGGGCAATTGTCCTCTCGGCCATAATCCGAGAAGCCCGTAATTCATCACGGCGATGAATCAAGGTAACTTTACTACAGAAACGGGTCAGGAATAGAGCCTCTTCGCAAGCGGAATCTCCACCGCCTATTACCACCACTTCCATATTACGATAAAAGGCACCGTCACAAGTGGCACAGGTGGTAACTCCTTTGCCGCCATACATTTCTTGTTCTCCAGGGATACCAAGGAGGCGGGGAGCCGCACCAGTTGCGATGATAACTGCACTTGCCTCGAACTTTTTGTCTCCAGCAAAAAGCAATTTCTTCTCCCCAGAAAAGTCAACACGATCAACAAAGGCATGTTCAACACGGGCACCAAATTTGGTGGCCTGCTTTCTCAATTGATCCATCAATGAAAACCCATCAACGCCTTCAGGGAATCCTGGGAAGTTTTCAACTTCAGAAGTTGTGGTTAATTGACCACCCGGTTGCTTGCCTTCTAAAATTAAAGGACGGAGGTTTGCTCGAGCCGTGTAAATGCCGGCAGTAAACCCGGCACAACCAGTGCCTAGAATAATGACATTTTCCATAAATTAAGTGTTGGGAATAAGGTTAACTTTCGTTTTTATNTTTTGCATCATGACAATTCTTTTCACATTCGTCGAGTAGATGTGGTTCGATAGCCANTGTCACTTGAAAATATTTTCTGATCGAGAAGATTTAGAAANTGTCATTTTAAGGGCGACGGATTCACAAGTATTAAAAATGATCACCGTGGGTACTTCACCNAAGGACTGGAAGCTGTATGCAAATCTTGTGGAAAAATATGGTGATCAAATCGAATACACCGTCGGTTTACATCCTTCTTATGTTGGCAGTACCTGGGAAAATGAACTACGAACACTCTCCAAGTACTGGGGTATGAATCGAGCTCCGGTTGCTTTGGGAGAAATCGGATTAGATTATTTCCGATTACCAAAAGACAAGCGTCTAGCCTCAGAAGTAGTTGATTTTCAAAAGGGAGCNTTTCGTAAACAGCTTGAAATCGCTTCGGTACTGAAGATGCCTGTTATCATCCACTCAAGGAATGCATTCAGAGATTGTGTAAACATCATAGATGAAAGTGACATGGATTGGAATAAAGTGGTTTTTCATTGTTTTTCAGAAAGCACCAAAGAAATAATGGAAATCAACCATCGAAGTGGCTGGGTATCTTTTACAGGCATCCTTACTTATAAGGCAAACGAGCATTTGAGAGAAGCTTTACGGGCAACCAATTTAGACCGTTTGATGTTAGAAACCGACAGTCCTTATTTGTCCCCAATTCCCAAAAGAGGAAAAGAAAACGAGCCATCCTACCTTCCATATCTGGGATCCGTAGCCGCTAAAACCCTGGGACTCAACGAGCAGGAGTTTGCCAAGCAGATTTTTGGAAATTCTACCGATTTCTACGATTGCCATTTGAATACAAAAGACTAAAAAATTATATTCTGTTGGAAAAATACCCATGAATCAATTCAACGCTAATCAAAGAGCACTTCGATCGAAGATAAGAACCCAGATGGCAGAACTCGTTCAAAAACAAAAGAAGCTTAANCTTGAAGGTGCAAGTATGTTGGAACTTGAGGAAGTAAGTGGAGAGATGGAAGTCCTTAGAAAAGAATTACAATCCGTTGAAGATAGTGGGCACACAGTCTTCATGTCAGCCAAGCAAATGTTGGCACCTAAAAAAGAACTTTCTCAGAAGCAAAAGAAAATTTCTTGGAAAAAGAAGCACATTGAAATTCGCTTGAATTCTTTAAATAAAGACCTGAAAGATCTGGAACAGAGCTCGGAAGAGTGCACCTTAATCAACGATAAAATTGCAAAGTTTCAAAAAGAACTTAGCGATTTAAACCAAGAGCAAAATGCAGTGAATGATTTAAATCACACTCGCTTCCTCGATGCCCAAAATGTAGGGGCAGAAGAAGCGGGGCAAGAACAGGATTTAAAAAAGGTAAACAGCGAGTTAGAAGAGTTAAACAGTCAAATTTTGGAAAATGGAAGCAAGCTTGCCACTGCTGAATTAGCTGAGCTCAAAGAGCGGCTGCATTTCTTGGAATTAGAAAAAGAGTCGATCGAAAATTTTACTCATGATGAGTTTCTCGAAAATACAAAGGCAATGAAGGCGAAGAGAAAAAGCCAGTTGCGTTAAAAAGTAAAAATAAAAAAATCTATTTTTGACTATCCGCAAAAATAGTTACTTTAGCTTTCTCTCCGGAAACGAGGAATTTGGCTCTCTTGATTGCTTTTGCAGTTGAGAGCGTTGGATTACTTGCAGTATGGGGAAAAACATTTTTCCGATTAATCCGGGTTAAAACTCCAGAGTTCCGAAGAATTCTCAATGCGTCTCTTCTCACTTCACAAAGTAGAACATGGCAGTTTTTTTCCTTTAAATATTCGAGTAATTCTTCCAAGGCCAGTACCGAAGTGGCATCCAAGTGGTGGGCATTAAGCAGTTTCAAAACCAGGACTCGAAGATTCTCATCTTCTCCGACTCTCCTGATTTGTTCGTAGAATAATTCAGCAGCTGCAAAGAAAATCTCCCCTTCCACATGAACAATGGATACTTCTGGTTCCGGCCTTCTACTTTTTAAAGAAAGTTCGGCAAGCTCTCCTTTCTCATTGTATCCATATTCCCTTAATTCTGGTTCAGCTACCTTTCTTAAAAACAACATGATAGAGGTGAGCATACCTGCAAAAATCGCGACTTGGAGAGAGAACAGTAGCCCAACAGCAAGAGTTACCACAAAAGTAACAGCGTCCGATCCTGTCGCTCTGGAAACCGTCTTGATCTGCCGAAGCTTGATTAGTGAAGCTCCGATGAATACCACCAAAGTGGCAAGGGAGCAAAGCGGAACATAGGAGATCAAGTTTCCGAGGAATCCCGATACTAATATGATCAGGCCACCAGCAACCAAATTAGCAATACTGGTCCTTGCTCCCGATTGGACATTCAGGGTGGATCGAGTCAAGGAACCGGAGGCAGGCATTCCAGAAAAAAATGCACATCCTAAATTACCAAATCCTATGGACATGGCTTCTTGATTACTATCTAACCTCGAACCTGCCCGAGCAGCGAGTGATTTTCCGATAGACAAGCCTTCGAGCAAGCACAGCAGAGAAACCGCAAAAGCAGCGGAAAGAATGGTTTCCCAATGGTTGGTAAAGTTGGATGTTTCTGGGAAAGTTAGAAAAGAACCGGCGAGGTCAAAGTTATCCAACTTCGTGATCTTCCAATTTATTTCTTCGAGGCCAATAGCAACCAAGGAACTAAGAACTAGAGTAATGGCAACATTTGGGAGGGAAGGAAATTTTCTTTGTAAAAGTAAAAAAAGGATGGCCGTTATGATTGAAAGCGTCAGTGCTGGAACCGAAAAAGATTGAAGGCTTAGGCAGGCATTAAGAATGATTTCAAAAAAAGTAGTAGGAACTTCACTAGAAGAATTTTGAAGACCAAGAAGGTGTTTGCATTGATTGGCTATGATCAAGCAACAGGCGGCGGTAACATAAGCTGTAATTACAGTCCGGGAAATGAACTGAATCATGAACGAAATCCTTAGGACACTTGCGACTATTAAAAAGAGAGCCGAGGCAATTAAAATCCATGGAAGCAAAAGCAATGCATCCGAGGAAGCCATTCCATCCGCTTGAATCAGCCCAATGCCCGCAAAGACGCCAAAAAGCAAAACTGCAGTGGCATTTGTGGGCCCAAGAGTTATAAATCGGCCCCCACCAAAAATGCCACCCATAATCGCGGCAATCGCAGAACCAAGAAGACCATAACTTATGGGCAGACCAGCAACCAAGGCATAAGCCATACCTTGGGGAATAGCTAGAAGTGCCACATTCACCCCTGCCCGCCAGTCTCCCGACCACATCGAGGAATCATAATTGGAAAGAGATTCTATAACCGGGGGTCGGAACTGGCGGATATCTATCCAATTTCTTAACCGCAATGCTTTTTTATCCATTTTTGAGTCAGGTTTGAAGATAATCTATCCGATTGTAATCTCCAAGTAGATTCGCAAATCTCAATAGAATAACGATTTTATCGAATGCGTTTTATTCTACCAAAGCTGATTGAATAACGGAATATGTACTCAATTTCCAGCGAGCAAATTGTTCCCGGTAAACAGGCAATTTCTCTTCCAAACTCTTTTCAAGTTCATTCAATAATTTGTACTTAACATTGCCGCTCGTATTTTGTAGCCCAGCCTTGTGCAAGTCCACGATACGACTCGATAAAACTTTTCTGCGAGTAATACCCTCACCTAACTTGGATTTTACCTCTTCGATAGCATGAGCGATTTCATTTTCAAGAAGTAATTGATTTGCTTGTATATTCTTTTCTACCTCTGCCCGTACTGCTTTCTCGAGGGGATTGCCTTGAAGCATATTTTGAAGTTCATTTATGCTATTATTCAGTTCCTTCAGTACTCCGAATTCAGAAAAATCCGCCACTTCAAGATACGCAGATACTGGTTTACGCTCTTTGAACAACTGGTCAATTTGCAGAAGCGTACTCTTGAACCTTTCCAATTCTAGATCGAGCATCTGGATTTCTGACTTTAGGGCGATGGCTTCGACATTTAACCGCTTATCCCCGTGGCTTTCTTGCGAAAGTTGTTCTTTAAGTTCTGAGATTTGGGTATTGGTCTGCTTGATTTGATCGGATTGGGCGAGTAACGATCCAGGCAAGGGNTGGTCCACCCTTTCTTGGACCAGAGCCAATTCGTACGAATCAANAATCAGGGTAGCTAGTAATTTGGCACTTTTTGCAGAGTGGCCCCGGCAGGTGATTTTTACTAGATGATCATCCTCCAAGGTTGTGTGGGCCGAAAAAAGGGATCGGAGAATACCCTTTTCGTTCTCCATAAAGAATTCACTTTTGAAGGGGGAGAAAATCAACTCACTTGCGGTAGTGGAACTNTTAATTTGTTCATAGAAGAAAGACAGAAAGGNATTACCTTTCAGCGCTTGAGCATGCAGTGTAGCCATCTCTAAACTTTGGCACTTTAGGATGATTCCAAATGCGGCCCAGGCGGGTGAATCGACAATCGATTTTTCTAGGATTTCTGCTTCTGCCTGAACCGCTATATTTTTTGGTTCTGGAGCAGCACTTACNGTCTCCATAATTTTTTCCACTTCTTGCTCGTAAACATGATCTTCAATTTCATTCCGAAAAGTTCCGTAAATGAAAAGAATTACACTAATAGTAATGATCGCTATGCAATGCCATGCTTGCATTGAAGTAGTTCAAATTAGATTGCTTAGGATTGCAACCCTTGTGTTTTGATTGCTCTGATTAATTGGGGTANTAGAGAATTGACAAAATCAATCTCTCCATTTCCAATTAAAGGGTGGATGATCAATCGATTCCATTTGAATATTCTCGGAAGCTAACTGCCATTCAAAGGTCTTTGTATGCCTATATTCTTTCCTTGTTACCGAATCGTTCAGATGCCGAGGATATTTTGCAAGAGACGAATCTAATTCTTTGTAAAAAAGCAAAGGACTATGACCCAGAAGGCCATTTTCAGGGCTGGGCCTTTCGTATTGCTCGGTTTCAGATCATGGCCCATATGACCAAGACGAGGCGAAGTAAGATTAGTTTTAGTAATGAATTGGTCGATGCAATGGCTGAAGAGGATTTTGACTCGACTGGACTCCATGTTACCCAGCGGGCGCTTCAAGTTTGCTATGATCTGCTTCCCAAGCATATGCGATCGATTGCCCGCTTAAGGTTTAAAGAAGAAAAAACCCTGAAAGATATATCAGAGTTGGTCAATCGACCCTTGGGATCTGTTTCAGCAACGCTACATCGGATTCGTCAGAACCTCGCCACTTGTGTGAAGCAAAAAATGCCCATCATTGAGGCGGAGATGGATTCTTAAAAAAACTAACATTTTATGTATTAAAAAAGGGATTTCTGCTAAATGCTTGGTACATATCCCATGAATGCGAAAAAAAATCACGAACGACTCGATTTCTTGACTTCCAAAATGTTGGACGAAGTAGCCACTTCGTTGGAAGTTACCGAACTAGAAGCTCTCATCCAATCAGATGTTGGNTTAAGGAAGCGATATTCATCCCTAATTTTGCAGGAGTCCCTCTTGCATTGGGAGACNGGACAGGCAGTTGATTATTTAAANAAAGAAGAAACGGAGAATAAGGTGGTTTATTTCCCCATNNTCGCCTCCGCTGCAGCCGCATTAGTAGCAATGTTTTGTGGCTGGCTAGTAAGTAATCATCTTGAAACTGGGAACCCGGAATTATCCAAAATAGAGGTTTTGAGTAGTGAGATCNAAGCCTCAAATGGACTTACAAATACTAAAACTTTGGCCCGTTCTTCTAGCAGTACATCCACGAAGGTCCCCATTGCTCTGGATCTACCGTTGATTCAAGATGCCCGATCCTTACTTGCCACCGAACGTGCGATCGAGATGCTCGAAAAAAATGTAAGGTTTGATTCCAATGCTTTGGTTTCCTACCATGACCAAGTACGCTCTTGGAATCGTTCCGATCACTTGAGTGTGCCTGCAGAGAATGGGATTTTGCCTTTCCAAGGGGATGTCATGATTAAATTACCCGAAATGCTAGTGAACGTAGATTTGCAAACGGCAAAAGTTCAGGAGACTTTGCAGGTCTTGGATATTAGAGAAATTTCGGACACAACGGGAACGAAATTAGATGCCGAAATATTTCTCAACCAAGGTGCTTCGGCAACTCATGATTCCACAGAATTTGAATTATCGGTACACGCTTTGGAAGGTGGGCAGGGTATGGATAAAATGTCTACNGGGTCGACATCCAATGCTTTGGTTGCCGACTCGGATCAATCTTCATGGGAANGACTTTCATCCGAATTTATCGTGCCNGAAGGTACAGATTTCTTGGTGGTATCTTTGACTGCNAAAATGGAGGGTCCNCAGGCACTATTGCCTAACCCTCAGGGAAATTATGCTGACCTTTTGAGCATTAATCTCACCATGTCCGACGGAAAAACCGTTGGCCCTTTGTAAGATTTTGGCACTTTCCATTGACTTTTGGGATTCTATGAAAATCGTAGCTCGATGCCACTACGTGTTTTTTTATTCTTAAAGTTTTTAATGTCTTCATCCTTGTTTGGGGATGATTGGCCAACCTATGGTGGCCCTAACCGTACGCATACTTCGACTGAGCAGGGACTGAGAACGGATTGGAAAAGCGAGGAACCACGGATTCTTTGGAAATTAGATATAGGGTTGGGCTATTCCAGTGTCGTTGAATATAAGGGGAAGGCACTCACGCAAGGATATCAAAACGGAAAAAATTCTCTTTTTTGCGTAAATGCGAAANATGGAAAAATTTTATGGAAACACCAGTATCCATGTAAAAAAGCAGATGATTATTTTCANGGAGGATCCCGGGCAACCCCAACCGTTTTCGAAGACAGAGTATTTATTCAGAGTCATGAAGGAGATGTGTACTCTTTAGATTTAGAAACAGGAAAAATTTTGTGGAGCCTTAATGTGGTAAAGGACCTGCAGGGAGAGCGTCCACAATGGGGGTTTGCCGGTGCCCCACTTCTGCTGGATGGTAAGGTGATTCTTCAGACCGGAGGCGAACAAGGATCTTTGGTTGCCCTTAATTCATCCAATGGGAAGGTGATTTGGCAAACGGGTTCTGATGGGGCAGGGTATGCTTCCCCATTTCAAAGAGGATCAAATCCCGATGAAATTGTTGTCTTTAATCAATTTGGGTTGGTTCTGCATCGTTTGTCAGATGGCTTAGAGCTCACTAAATATCAACACAAAACACGTTATGGTATCAATGCAGCTCAACCTTTGGAGTATAAAAACTCCTTCTTAATATCGAGTGCCTACGGAAAAGGGGCAGCTTTTGTAAAAACAGATAAAAATCAAATGAGCTCCCAATGGGAATCCGACTCTATTTCCTCTCAAATGGCTAGTCTTGTGCGCCAAGGAAAGTATGCATTTGGGATTCATGGACAGGCTGGAACCCGAGCGAGGCAAGCGACCTTATTTTGTTTAGAAATTGAAACGGGAAAGAAAAAGTGGGAAAGGAAAGGCTTTGGGGTGGGGACGCTCATTCTTGTAGACCAAACTTTAGTCATCCTAAGTGATGAGGGGGCGCTTACTCTAGCGAATGCCACTCATGAAAAATTCGAGGAATTCGAAAGCTTTCAGGTATTGCCAGGAAAACTTAACTGGACCCCACCTACTTATGCAAACGGAAGAATGCATTGTCGAGGTAGTCAGGGTCGTTGGGTTTGCTTAGCAATGGGAAAAGGGGATTAGTCGCTCTGGTTCAAAAAAGAACTCAATCGAGATAAGAGCGATTTAAAATCTTCTTTTTCGGATGGGTTCAGCTCAGCTAGAACTTTACTTTCCAAACTTTTTGCTATCGGCTTGGATTCGTGAAATTTAGATTCCCCAAGTTTGGTTAATTGTAAGACTTTTTGCCTTTTATCTGACGCTGAAATGGATCGGCGGATTAAATTTGCTTTTTCCATTCGCAATGTCAGTCCCGAAATATTGTTTGCATCGGTAAACATCAACTTGGCTAAGTCAGATTGATTGATTTGAAAAGACTGCTTTTCATAAAGCCATCTCAAAACAATGTATTGATCGGGAGTAATTCCTAAGGGTTGGAGTCTCTTTTGGAATGCGGAATTCAGCTTGATCCAACAATTTCGTAATAATGGGGGTAGTCTCTGTTCCTGTAAGCCCTGCATAAAAAAATTAGAGAAGAAAAAGAAGCATGTTTGACAAATTACTACGTACAAGTACTAATTTGAATTTGCAATTTTAATTACCACCCACTGATTTTTATGAGATTGTTTCCCTTTCCCTTTTTTTGTTCCTTAGTTGGAATCGCTTTTTTGCAGTCGTGCAAGCCAATCGAACCAAGCCTTGGTTCTGACACCTTAGTAAATCATGCAGATTGGCTTTACTGGAGAGGTCCGGCAGGTACTGGAGTTTCGACCCAGACAGGCTTGCCTGAGGATCTAAATGGGAGCCTTTTATGGACTCATGAGATTCAAGGAGGAGGTGTCCCGGTTATTGCAGGAGGTAGAGCTTATCAATTTGGTTATTATGGAGTGGAAGATGAATTGCAGGAGGCTCTGGTTTGTTTCGACGCGAAAAATGGAGAAATTCTATGGGATCGAAGGCATAGTGATTTCATCAGCGATATCGTTTATAATCGCTATGGAGTAGGAGCGGCATGTGTCGATCAAACTACGGGAAATGTATTCTTTCAAACGAGCCCAGGTCTGCTGATTGGTTACGACCCANAAGGAAACAAGCTTTGGGAAAGATCACTCATGGAGGAGTTCGCTCGATTAACTTTTCCGAATGGCAGAACCGGGGGTCCGTGTGTGGATGAAAATTTGGTTATTATTCATGCCATCACTGCAAATTGGGGCAAACAAGGACCTGCTCGTGACCGCTTTTATGCCTTTGATAAAACCAACGGAGATTTAGTTTGGTCATCCACACCAGGTATAACTCCCAAAGACAGTTCTTTTTCCCCTCTTATTTTCGAAGATTTACCGGATGGGAGAAGGGTTTTCTACAGTGGTACGGGATGTGGTAACATTGTTTGCATTGATGCCAGAACCGGACAACCACTCTGGCGCTTTCAAATGTCTCATGGTGGCGTCAATTCAGGAGTGATTCTTCACAAGGATAAAGTGGTTGCAATTCATGGGAAAGAAAACTTGGACAGCAGTGTAATTGGAAGGATGGTCGCAATCAAAAAGCCATCCAACCTTCCANGAGTGGGGGAAGAATTACTTATCTTAGGAAAAGAAGATGAGGCGTGGAGAAATTCTTCCATGGAAGCATTTACCAGTAGTCCTGTCTATAAGGATGGGAGAATCTATACGACCATCAAACGGGGTGAATTAGTTTGTATGGATGCGGATAATGGAGAAGAGCACTGGGTTTTGAAACTTGCCCCAGATCAGGTTCATGCATCTCCTACTTGGGCGGAAGGAAAATTGTATGTGCCTATGTTTGACGGCAAAGTCTTTATCGTGGTGGATAAGGGAAATACTGGTGAAGTGATCAGTGAAATGGATCTGGGTTCTGCTTGCCTTGCAGCTCCNGCAGTNGCCCATGGTAGAGTTTTTATCCAAACCAAACGAAAACTATTCTGTTTCGGTTCCGCAGATGTGGCACCCCCATTTGTGGTAAAGCCCTCTTCCGTGGTTGAAGGAACGGGTCCGATGGTTTCCCTCCAGGTAGTGCCTGCAGAATTCGCACTCAAGTCGGGGGACANNCAANCGTTCCAGGTGTACGGGCTGGATAAGTCAGGTAATCGAATCAAACAGATTAAAGAGGGTATGACTTGGGAAAAATGGATCCCGGAAAGTGCCAAAGTAAAATCTGAAGTGGATGCTTACATCAGTAGTAACGGCATTTTGAGTGCGGAGAGAAGGGCTAAACTTTCTGCCGGTGCCTTGCGGGTGAAAGTTGGGGATTTATACGGAGTAACCAGGGGGAGAGTTTTACAGGATTTACCTTACGAGGAGAACTTTGAAGAAAACTTCAAGCTGGTTCATGAGAGTTCAGATGGAATTCAGTTTTCTTATCCTCCCTTGTCCTGGCTGGGAGCAAGGATGCGCTGGCAAGTACAAGTAGCAGATGGAAACCATGTGGCCGGCAATACCCTAGATCGGGTTTTATTCCAGCGAGCTATAAACTTTATTGGGCATAAGGATATGAGTAATTACACCATGTCCGCAGAGGTAATGACGGACGGAGACCGACGCATAAAGTCGAATGTTGGCTTGATCAACCAACGCTATATTTTCGTTCTTGTTGGAAACAGCCAGAAACTCGAAGTGGTCTCCAATTTTGACCGCTTTCGGCATGCCGTTCCCTTCTCCATTAAAACTAAAACCTGGTATTGCTTGAAAACACGGGTTGATATCATGGAGGATGGAACCGGGCTTATTCGTGCCAAAGCTTGGCCCAAAGATGGCAAGGAACCAGAAGCCTGGACCCTGGAAGTTCCTCATCAAGTTCCCCATTTGCATGGTTCTCCCGGACTGTATGCAATGTCGCCACAGAGTAAGAAAAAAGTATACTTGGATAATGTTAAAATTATTTACAACCCCTAATTTAGTAATCGAATCGATATGAAAAAAATCAAAATTTTATCCACTGTTTTTTTAACTTTTGGGTTCGCACCTGCCTCCTTTGCTTCCGATTGGCCGGTTTGGGGAGGGAATGGTTCCAGAAATATGATATCTCAAGAGAAGGAGGTCGTGATGGACTTCAATCCTGGAGAAATGGATGATAATGAAAAAGTGGATCTTTCCACCACCCAGAATGTAAAGTGGGTGGCAAAACTGGGCTCTCAAGCCTATGGGAATGTGACCATTGGAAATGGTTGTGTTTTTGTAGGTACCAATAATGAATCACCCAGAGACCCAAAGAAAAAAGGCGACCGGGGTGTGGTTCTTTGTCTTGATGAAAAGACCGGGGAACTCAAATGGCAACTGGTTATCCCAAAATTGGGTGCCGGAAAAGTGAGTGACTGGGAATATATCGGAGTTTGTTCTTCTCCGGCAATTGACGGGGATAAAGTATATGTCGTGACCAATCGATGTGAGGTGGTTTGCCTTGATATCCATGGACTTACCAATGGAAATGACGGCCCTTACAAGCAAGAGGCTGAATATGTTAAGCCCAAGGGCATGGAGGATCCTCTGGACGAAAAATTGGATGCGGATATTCTTTGGATGTATGATATGAGAGACGAACTTGGAGTTTTCCCCCATAATGTAACCAGTTCATCCGCATTGATCGTTGGAGATCGAGTTTATGTAGCCACCTCCAATGGAGTGGATTGGTCCCATACCAATATTCCAAGTCCTCTATCTCCTAGTTGGATTGCTTTGGACAAAAATACCGGGGAGCTTTTGGGAGAAGATGGATCGGGTGCCAGTGAAAATGCTCTACATGCCGCATGGTCCTCCCTGACCTATGGAAAAGTAGAGGGTGAAGAGATTCTAGTCTGGGGTGGAACCGATGGCTTCTGTTATGGTTACCCAACGGAAACCAAAGCGGATGAAGATGGGTACGAGCTATTCATACCCAAATGGAAAGTGGACTGCAACGAGCCTCATTACCGAATCGATAAGAGTGGCAAGAAGGTACCCTATGCAACCCCACCTGGTCCGAGTGAGTTAATTGGGACTCCAGTGCTTTATGATGACAAGATCTATGTTGCGATCGGACAAGATCCTGAACATGGGGATGGAGTGGGTAGACTCTCATGTATTGATGTGAAGAGTGGCAAGGTACTTTGGAAATACACCGAAGCCGGTCGTACGATTTCGACCGTTTCCGTAATGGATGACTTGGTCTACCTAGCAGAATATGCAGGAATCATTCACTGCTTGGACGCTCAAACGGGAAAAGTGTATTGGACCTATGATTCCTTCAGCCGAATTTGGGGATCCACTCTGGTGGTAGCGGGTAAATTATTGTTAGGAAATGAGGATGGCGATCTATTGATTCTCGATCATGGCAAAAAAGAACCAGAAGTGAAGACGGTCAACATGGGGGCTCCGGTCTATAGCTCCCCGGTGGTCTCGAACGGCACCCTATATGTTGCTACTCAGACCCACCTCTACGCAATTGGAAAATAATCCTCCTCTNGAAAGTTATGGGCAAGTTACTGGTATGGTCTTTATTCGTCTTGATGTTTTTTCTACACCAAGATTTTTGGTGGTGGGAGGAGTCCTATTTGGTATTAGGCTTTTTACCCATTGGCTTGGCTTATCACGCTGGATTTTCCCTGGCTTGCTCAGTTCTTGGTTGGTTGGCCATCCAATATGCTTGGCCCGAAGAACTGGAGAAGTTTGCAGATTCCGACGACAAATCTTCCCATCCATAATTTCTTACCCTGGAAATCATGACCACCTTAATTGTCATTCTCTGCTATCTCCTGCTCCTTTTATCTCTGGGCTTTTTCAGTAACCGCTTGTTTAGGGGAACGAGTAAAGACTACTTTGTAGCCAGCCACAGCATTGGCCCTTTTTTACTGCTCATGAGTGTTTTTGGTACCACCATGACCGCATTCGCCTTGGTTGGTTCAACNGGTAAATCCTTTGAGCGTGGCATTGGAACTTATGGCTTAATGGCGTCCATCAGCGGGTTGGTACATGCGGCCATTTTCTTTCTGATTGGTATTCGGCTTTGGGCTTTTGGAAAGAAATACGGTTACATTACCCAAATTCAGTTTTTTAGGGCCCGGTTTGAATCGAATGGNTTGGGATATCTTCTTTTTCCNATTCTGGTACTCTTAGTGGTTCCNTACTTATTGATTGGAATTATTGGAGCAGGTAAGGTTATTGAACCAGTTACTGCAGGAGCATTCCCCCTTTTATTTACTGATCCAAGTGCNCCACCTTGGTTGGGTGGCATCCCACCTTGGTTAACTGGGTTAGTGGTATCATTGGTTGTGCTAACTTATGTCTTTATGGGTGGCTCCCGTGGGGCTGCTTATGCCAACACCTTACANACCATTGTCTTCATGATCATGGGGCTGGTTGCCTTTGTATTTATCATTGACGGATTGGGTGGTTTGGAGAAAGCGGGAAAGGTTCCTATTCGGGTAAATGAAAGNGGCTTGGTCGTTCAGGATTTTAAGTTCGACAAGGAAAAGGGTCAGCTTTTGGAGAATGAAACCCCCAAGGTTGTTGGGAAAGTGCTGGATTCGGCAAACGCAAACCTAACCGATCAACAGCCCCATTTTTGGCGGGAGCCCACAACCGTTGAATTCAAGAAAAAAAATCCAAAAACCGGGGAACTTATCCCTTTTGAGCGAGAGCTTGGGTTTCCATTTCTTACATTCGTTACCTACTTATTCATTCCCTTAAGTGTGGGTATGTTTCCCCACCTCTTTCAACATTGGCTCACTGCTAAAAGNGCNAAGTCTTTTAAACTTACGGTGATTGCCCATCCNTTGTGCATTATGATTGTTTGGGTGCCCTGTGTATTAGTTGGGGCTTGGGCGAGCGGGGTCTTGCCCCCGGGTATTCCTCCTCCTGCCGTGCTTTCCGCAATGCTTAACTTATTGGTGGGAGATCCGGTACTTACGGGTTTGCTAACCGCAGGAGTTTTGGCTGCGATTATGTCTTCCCTGGACTCCCAATTTCTTTGTTTGGGAACGATTTTCACCAATGACATCGTGGTGCATCGTGCGGGACAAAATAAATTTACAGATAAGCAAATTATTCTCATTGCCCGCGTTTTCATCGTTGTAATCGTGGCCTTGACCTATGCCTTGGCAATGCTGGCAAAGGACGCAAATGTTTTCGACTTAGCCATTTGGTGCTTTAGTGGATTCTCTGCCCTTTTCCCGGTTGTTTTTGCCGCACTTTATTGGAAGCGAGCCACGAAACAGGGTGCGGTTGCCAGTATCTTAGCAGCGGTTGTGACCTGGATGTATTACTTTCATTTATCCGGGTACGGAGGTGAATACTTCGTGGGTCCCGGAATTGTTCCAGCGGCCATATGTTTTGGGGCGTCGTCGGTCGCACTGATTGTAGTTTCTTTATTCACTTCCCCTCCGTCCACCAAGACCTTGGGGAAATTCTTCCCTGAAATTGATTCCACCAGCTGAACTTTATCTAGAGCTCAAGCGTTATACACTTTTAGAATCTATTGTTAAGATTTCCAACTTACCCTTAAAAAATGGCAAACGAAACTGAAATTCAAGAAGCAGCAAATGCACTGGATGCCCATGTTGCAGAAATTATAAATTGGCACTTTTCCCCCGAAACCGGTTGTCCCTTCTGGCTCGATTGGGCAAAAGAGCAGGATTGGAATCCTCTGGAAGAGGTGAAAAATTTTGATGACTTGTGTCAAAAATTTCCCAACTTTCAAGACGAATGGCTGCGTGACCTACCCAACAAAGTATGGGTGCCCCAAGCTTACAAGGACCGTCCCTTTAATATTTTTGAAACGGGTGGAACTACGGGCATGCCCAAGCAACGGATAGGCTGGGATGATTTTAGGGAAGATTACACGGCATTCTCGGAAACCTTGAGCGATGAATGCTTTCCCAAGAACCATTACTGGATGATGGTGGGCCCCACTGGTCCAAGACGCCTTCGGCTTGCCATTGAGCATTTGGCTAATGAGCGAGGATGTTCCTGTTACTTTGTTGACCTCGATCCACGCTGGGTGAAAAGNNTGATTGCCAANCATCAATTTGATCAGGCTCGAGCCTACATGGATCATGTGGTNGACCAGGCCCTAACCATTTTAAAGCATCGCGAAGTAAGTGCTCTCTTTACNACCCCGAAATTGTTAGAGGCTCTTGCGGAACGGAAGGATTTAGTAAGAGCNGGAATTAAAGGCGTTTTTTGTGGCGGGACCACCATGGATAAACAATACGCCCGATTCTTGGTGGAGGAAGTTTGTGAAGGCGGAAAGATCGGNTTTGTTCCCACCTACGGAAATACTTTGATGGGNCTTGCCAGGCACCATCCAATTAGTGCAGAAAATGATTACTCGATTGCATACTACGCACCCCAACCCCGTGCGGCACTACGGGTGATCAATCCNGANACCAATCAGGCTGTGGATTATGACACTTGGGGCAGGGTAGAGCTCACCACCTTGACCAAAGAATTTTTTATGCCCCGATTTTTAGAACGCGATGAAGCCCTTAGGCGAAAACCCTGGAGCGAAGCCCCATGGGACGGGGTCGCGGAAGTTCGTCCGTTTGGGGCGATGGAAAAGAAAATAGTAGAAGGAGTTTATTAATTATGAGTATTCCACATATTCCATGTTTACGGTTTGGTGTTCCTTACCGCAGTTTAAACGATTCCGCAGTCAAGGACTACCGGGATGGAACCACGAAGGCTACCCTAAGCCAAGTGAATGCAGGTGTGATCAGGCGCGATCTAAAATCTATGGATCAAGCCAGGGAAGCACTCCGCAAATTTTCCACCCGTGAGTTAATTGAAATCAGCGCCAAAGCGGGAGAATTATTTCTCAAGGAGGATTTACCAATCGGAGAAGGGGGCAGGATGCAATCCGCACAAGAATATATGGAGACCCTTTCTGCCACCAGCGGTTTGCCGCATGTAATGGTGCNAAGAAATATGGATAAAATTCATTATGCTTTGACCCATGTAGACCTAATTCTGAACGGACTTACCCGGGGTATTGATCTTTCTGTCCTTGATCAGGGATATGGTGAACATGGAGGTTCCCCNGTCTGCTTTTTCCCAACCACNGAGGCNCTTGGTTTGGTGATGCCCAGCAATTCACCAGCGGTTAATTCTCTTTGGCTTCCCTCGATTGCCTTAAAGATACCCATTATTATGAAGCCGGGGCGGGAAGAGCCATGGACTCCTTACCGATTAATCCAAGCCTTTATCGCTGCGGGTTGCCCCAAAGAAGCTTTTGGATTCTATCCCACCGATCATGAGGGTGCGGGAGATATTTTAAAACATTGCGGTAGGGCCCTAATATTCGGTGACAAATCAACAACCGATTTGTATGCGGGAGATCCAGGGGTGCAAGTACATGGCCCAGGTTTCAGTAAGATTTTAATTGGCGATGACGAGATCGAAAACTGGGAAGAGTATCTGGATGTGATGGTATCTTCCATTTCTGATAATGGGGGCAGAAGTTGCGTCAATGCTTCCGCTGTGATCGTACCCAAGTATGCAAGAGAAATAGCGGATGCCCTTGGAAAAAGACTGGGTCCCTTAAAACCTCTTCCTGTGGATGACCCCAATGCAGTCCTTTCTGGGTTTGCCAATCCCAAGATGGGTGAATGGATTGATTCCACCTTGGAANCGGATTTTTCTGAAAAGGGAGCGTTGGATGCCACTGCACCCTANCGAGATGGNTCCCGACTGTTACAAGCGGAAGGAGGAACCTATTTGCGTCCTACCATTGCATATTGTGAGTCCATGGATCATGCCCTCGCGAACCGAGAGTTCTTATGTCCATACGCTAGTGTCGTAGAAGTGGACCAAAATCGAATGCTTTCTGCGATCGGGCCGACCCTCGTGGTTACTGCAATTACCAAAGACGCAAGCTTTAAGAACCAACTGCTTGGAGCCAGCAATATTGAACGCTTAAACATTGGACCAATCTCAACCATGAAAATTTCCTGGGACCAACCCCATGAAGGTAATATGTTTGAATTCCTTTACAAACGCCGTTCCATCGGAATGGCGGCCTGAGGAAATCACCCCAAGTAAAAGATGGAATTCTCAGCCTCGGCGGCCTCGGCCGGTCTTCCTTTTTTTGCTGAAAGTGATGAATCNACTCAGGNAGTAATTTTTGGCCCGCATTCCATTTTAGAGCTTGGTCAAAAGGCAAGGACCCTGGGCAGTCGTGCCTTGTTGGTCACGGACACGGGCTTGACCCAAGCGGGGCATTCTCAAAAGGTCCATGAAAACCTTACGGATTGCGGAGTAGATACCATCCTCTATGACCGATCCATTGAAAATCCGACGGANTCCAGTGTTCGGGCATGTGCTGAATTTGCCCGATCTTCTGAGGTAGATCTGATCATTGGTCTTGGTGGAGGAAGTTCGATGGATACCGCAAAGGGGTGTAATTTTATTCTCACCAACGGAGGAAAAATGGCAGACTACTGGGGCGTTGGTAAGGCGAGTAAACCGATGCTTCCCCTGATTGCCATTCCCACCACTTCCGGAACAGGGAGTGAATGTCAGTCCTTTGCATTGATTTCAGATGATCAGACTCATATGAAGATGGCTTGTGGTGATTCCAAGGCTCTTCCATGCCTCACCATTCTNGACCCTGCCCTTACTCTTTCTCAACCNNGGCGGGTTACCGCCTGNACTGGAATCGATGCCTTGTCTCATGCCTTGGAATCTGCCGTTACTCTGAAAAGAAATGCAGACTCCTTCAGGCACTCAAGCATTGCCCTTCAACTCATTGAAAAAAATTTACCTCTGGTATTTACCGANCCGGACAATATGGATGCACGGGGCGAGGTACTTTTAGGTGCATCCCATGCGGGGGCAGCGATTGAGAGGAGTATGCTAGGCGCAGCCCACTCCATGGCAAATCCCCTAACNGCTCATAAGGGAATTGTTCATGGAATTGCGGTGGGTTTATCCTTGCCTGTTGTAATGGCACACAATGCCGAACAGCCCGAAGTTTGCTCGGTTTATGCAGAACTGTCTCGAGCNATCCAGCTTGCTTCCAGAGAAGCTACCGATTCAGAGGCGGCCCAATTGCTGATTCAACGAGTACAGGAGTTGTTGGAATTAGCCGAATTTCCAAAATCTCTTTCTGAACTTGGTTTTTCCACTTCCGACCTTTCTATTTTATCCAAAGATGCATCCAAACAATGGACTGCCACTTTTAACCCTCGACCCATGGATGCCTCCATATTCGAAAATCTTTATGCTCAGCTTTTAAGCACAAGCACTTGCGATTTGGGATCAATTGAATGAGAGTTGTGTTATGCATGTAGCCTTCCAAATTGGTTTATTNTGGAGCTTATTTTTTGGGATCACCCATGGCTTGTATTCATCGGCAGAAGAATCCAAAACAGATTTTAGTAATGAATGGCCCCACCATCGTGGGGATCCAGCCCTCCAAGGATTATCCAATGCTGCCCTGGGGAATCAAATTTCATTACAATGGGTATTTAAAACCGGAGAATTTTTAAAGTCCTCCGTGGTGGTATCCAATGGACTTGCTTTTGTCGGATCTGATCTTGGGGTGCTGCATGCAATCAATCTTCAAAGTGGAAAAGAGAAGTGGAACTTTAAGACNGATATGGCCATTGAGGCACCCCCNTTAGTGCACAATGGAATGGTTTACATTGGTTCCACCGATGGTTTCTTATACGCCCTTCAGNCGGATTCCGGNAAACTGGTTTGGAAGTATGAAACCGATGGGGAAATCATGGGGGCGGCGAACTATGCGGTCCGGCCCAAAACAAAAGATGAGGTAATCGTAGTGGGAAGTTATGACAATTTCGTCCATTGCATGGATGCCAAGACGGGNAAAAAAATCTGGAAGTTTGAAACCCAGAATTATGTAAATGGGGTACCCACNATATTTGATCAAAGCTATGTTGTTTTCGGAGGTTGCGACTCCATGCTCTATATCATCGGAATCGAGGATGGAAAGGCAGTACGGTCGGTGGAAGTGGAGGCTCCGATTGCCGCTTCCGTCGCGGTTGCGGATGGGGTAGGGTATGTTGGAAATATGGACCGTTCGGTTATGGCATTCGACCTTACATCCGGATCCCAAGTGTGGAGTTATAAGCAAAAAAGTTTTCCCTATTTCTCGTCGCCGGCCGTGAATAAAGACACCGTCTTCATTGGAGGCCGTGACAANGGGCTTCATGCCATCGATCGGGTTACGGGGAAACAAAAATGGAGGTTTGCAGCAAGGGGAAGAGTGGACAGTTCTCCGGTACTCGCGAGAGATACCTTAGTCTTTGGATCAATGGATGGAAAATTGTATTTATTATCGGCCCAAACGGGGAAAGAAATTACCTCCTATGAAATTGGAGAATCTATTTCCTCCACTCCTGCCATTACCAAAGATAAAATTATCGTTGGTTGTGAAGATGGAAAAGTTTATGCCTTTCAAGTGGAAAGCAAACGATAATGCAGGAAACCGAAATCAAACCAGATCGTCACACCAAGGAGAAAACCAAGGTTGGGAATTATTTTGTATCCAATTATCCTCCCTTTTCTTTTTGGAAGGAGGAGGATATTCCATGTGTAGAAAGCATGCTGAANAGCCCAACCCCGGGAANCGCACCTCTCGGAATTTATTACCATGTTCCCTTTTGCCGGAAGCGTTGTCATTTTTGTTATTTCCGGGTCTACACCGATAAAAATTCAGAAGATGTAAGACGGTACCTATCGGCTACGATGAAAGAGTTGAAGCAGTATGCNGATGCTCCTTATTTTAAAGACCGTAAACCAAAATTTGTTTATTTTGGCGGNGGNACCCCATCTTATCTTTCTGCCCAACAGCTTGCTGAATTAACCGACCAGATGAAGGCAATCATACCTTGGGATGAAGCNGAGGAAGTAACCTTTGAATGCGAACCTGGAACCCTTACCGAGAAAAAGTTGGAGGCGATNAAGAACTTTGGCGTTACCCGGCTGAGCCTGGGAGTTGAAAATTTTGATGACCATATTNTGGAAACCAATGGCCGGGCTCATCGTTCCGAAAAAGTTTACACTGCTTATGAATTGGCCCGCAAGATTGGTTTCGAGAATATAAACATTGATCTGATTGCGGGAATGCTGGAAGAAACCGATGAGAATTGGTCCGAATGTATCGACCGCACCCTCGAGCTGGAACCAGACTGTGTGACGATTTATCAGATGGAAGTTCCCTTTAATACTACCATTTATAAGAATATGAAAGAAGCAGGCCGTCTGTCCGCACCGGTTGCGGATTGGCCCCAAAAGCGCCAGTGGGTTACCGAAGCATTTTCGCGCCTGGAGGAGGCGGGCTATTCGATTACCAGTACCTGCACGGCGGTAAAAAATCCAGAAAGTACCAAGTTTGTATACCGGGATCGTTTATGGTCCGGGGCGGATATGATCGCCCTTGGGGTTGCCTCCTTTGGGCATTTGGGCGGGATTCATTATCAAAATTTGACCCACTTCGATCAGTATTGTGAGGCAATGGAAAATTCCACCCCGGTGATCCGACGGGCGCTGATGACCACCGAAGAGGAAAGATTCATTCGGGAATTTATTTTGCAGTGGAAATTAGGAAAAGTGAATCGCGAATACTTTGAAAAAAAGTTCGAGGTCGACCTGGAAGAACGCTACGGAAAGCTTTTTCAGAGCTGGAAAGAAATGGGTGATTTAATCGAGGATGGCGATGAATACCGGTTATCACGGGATGCCCTGCTCCGGGTGGATTCAAAATTACACGATCTTTTTCTACCCCAGCATCAAGATTCTCGATACGTTTAAACCATGCCTCATTTTCCAGATCTTTTATATCCGCTCAGTATGATGCGTATGGCTCGTAAACTTCCCAAGTTGAATTTTGCAGAACTTGACCCGGATCAAATTCCTGAACCTTACCAGAGTTTGCTGGTACATGATGGCGACATGACCTCTCGCTTGGAAGCCTACCATGAATCTAAACTTGTAGTCTCTTCTCTTCGGTCATCCAGTGATGGGAAATCCTATTTTCGTGAAGTTTTGCTTAAGACCCAAGAGAGTGATCTTGCGGTTGAATATGGAGCGATTGAAATCGCCCTCCAACATTTACCGGATGAATTACGCCCATTGGTCGTGGAAGCCAAACAGCCATTGGGGGGATTATTAAATGAGCATCGTATTCCATATTCCAGTGCTCCCCGGGCATTTTTAAAAGTCTCTCCGGATGGCCCCATTGTCGAAGCNTTTGGNGCCGTTGAATCTGATGAACTATTTGGTCGCAGCAATGAAATCACTGGNTTTAATGGGGATGTTATTGCCAGAATAGTTGAAATTTTACCTCCGCTCGATGAGAATTGAGCTTGAGAACCAGCACATTGAATATTGAATGAATAAATTGTTATGATATCTCAAAAATCCAATTANGATGCCATTGTTGTGGGCGGAGGTCCGGCAGGNTCTTCCACGGCTGCCTTACTTGCCGAAAAAGGNCACGANGTTCTGGTTGTNGAAAANGAAAAATTTCCCCGTTACCATGTGGGAGAATCTTTAATGCCTTTCTGTTATTTCCCNCTCGAGAAACTTGGTTTGATTGACAANTTNATGGAGTCAGCAAACCCNCGAAAATATTGTGTTCAGTTCGTCCGGGAAGATGGCTTCCTTTCCCAACCCTTTTATTTCTTTCAGCATTTTGATCATCCCTCNTCCACCACCTGGCAAGTATGGAGATCTGAATTTGANCAGATGNTCATGAATAAAGCCCGGGAAAATGGTGCCCAGGTGATGGAAGAGACCAAGGCCAAGACCTTGATCAAGTCNNCTGAAAATAAAGTGGAAGGGATCAAGGTGGTTTCCAAGGATTTGGGTGAGCTGGAACTGCGGGCTCCTATTGTAGTGGATGCATCCGGTCGGGATTGTTTTGCCGCTCACAAGGAAAAGTGGAAGGTACGGGATCCGGAACTTAATAAAATTGCTCTTTGGACTTACTACAAAAATGCCAAGAGAGATCCGGGTCTGGATGAAGGTGCGACCACGGTTGCCTACCTGCCGGATAAAGGCTGGTTTTGGTACATTCCACTCAGTGGAGACATGGTGAGTGTGGGCATCGTAGCCGAGCGGGACTACTTGTTTAATGGCTCTACCCGAGATCATGCGGAAATTTTTCAGCGCGAGGTGCAGAACAATCAATGGATTAAGGAACACTTGGCAGAAGGGGAACAGACGGGAGAGTATCGTACCACGGGTGAATATTCCTACCGAAATAAATACTGTGCGGTCGATGGCCTTGTACTAGCTGGTGATGCTCTTGGTTTTTTGGATCCGGTTTTTTCATCCGGTGTTTTTCTCGCTCTTAAAAGTGGAGTGCTGCTGGCCGATGAAATTGACCAAGCTTTACAAACGGGTGACCCCATCACCTCCAACAGTTTTGAAAATTATGGAAAACGGATGCAGTCCTCGATCGAAACGATGCGAAAAATTGTCTATGCATTCTACGATCCAGACTTCAGCTTTGGTGATTTGGTCAAGCGTGGGGATCATCTCCGTTCTGCATTGACCGATTGCTTGATTGGAAATGTGGATGACCAAGACTTTCAGGAACTTTTTGATTCTATGGCTGACCTTGCCAAGTTACCAGAGCCGGTGGAGCATGGTCTGGCACAAGCTTCTTCGTGAAGCTTGCTTTTTTAACGCCCGGTACGGGCAATTATTACTGCGGGGTCTGCATGCGGGACAATTCGCTTGCCCACCAACTTATGGCCAACGGGCATGAGGTTACGATGCTACCCACCTATTTGCCTCACTTTTTGGACGAGGAGCCTGCTGGTGCTGAACAGGAAATTTTTTTTGGAGGGATTAATGTCTACCT
The DNA here is from genome assembly GCA_002171765.1 of Verrucomicrobia bacterium TMED60. The sequence continues at coordinate 1,066 of NHDN01000029.1, read as the reverse complement.
GCAACATAAATTTTCCCTTTTTCGAAAAACGCCCGCTTGGATCGATAAGGCCTTTGATAGCAAGTGGTTGTTGAAGAAAGCGGCGGCCCGGAGCGGAATGACATCCAGTAAGGACTTGGGTGAAATTACCTTGTCTACCTTCCGTGGGGAAGACGGACCCCTGGTCAAGGAGGTCAATAAGGTGCTTCAGTGGTTCAAGGATCACGGTACTCCCGATGTCATTTTGCTTTCCACAATCATGCTTGCAGCCATTGGAAAAGTATTGAAGCGCCAATTAAAAATTCCCGTGCTTGGCTTCCTCCAAGGGGAGGATGCCTTTTTAGACTCCTTATTGCCCGAATACCGCACCGAAGCATGGAGGCTCTTAAGTAATGATGTTGCCAAGCTTGATGGCTGTATTGCACCCAGTAAATATTTTGCAAGCCTCATGGCGGATCGGCTCAAAATTTCTGAGAACGATGTCCTTTATCATCCCAATGGAATTACTCTGGATGGTTTTGAACCTCTTTCAGAACCTCCAAAGATTCCTGCATTAGGATACTTGGCCCGCTTGTGCCCGCTGAAAGGATTGGATTTGTTAGTGGACTCCTTTATCGAGTTAAAGGAATTGGAAAAATTATCTGACTTACGACTGGAAATTGCGGGTGGAATGACAGCGGAAGATGAACCTTTTGTTGAAGAACAACGAAGAAAATTAATCCAGGCAGGGCTGGAAGATTCTTTTTCCATCCAGCCGAATATAACCCGTGAACAAAAACTTGATTTTCTTAGGAATTTGACTGTTTTCTCGGTTCCTGCGCGTTATCCTGAAGCCTTTGGACTTTATGTGGTCGAGGCCATGGCGGCCGGAGTGCCCGTTGTCTTACCCAATGCTGGCTCCTTTCCGGAACTCACAAATACCACCCAGGGTGGTTGTGTTTATGACTCCGATAAGAATGGTGCCTTAACCGATGCCTTGGAAGAGGCTTTGAGCGATCCAATGAAAGCAAAAGAAATGGGACTACAAGGTCACCGTGCGGTATCAGAAAATTTCGCCAATGAAAAATTGGCAGTCGCCTTGACCGAT
>NHDN01000028.1 GCA_002171765.1 Verrucomicrobia bacterium TMED60 | reverse complement strand
CGAGTGACCCGCTCGCTGTAATCACTAAGCTTCCAGTGCCCGGGACTCCAACCTTTCATGAACCGATGAAAGTCAGCCCACGCCACCCGGTACAATGGACGCCAGTCTTCTTCGACTTCGTCCTTTGTTTGGCGGCTTTCAATCTTATCGAGAATAAAACCCAGTTGCATGAAGTAATAGTCCAGTACTTCCACTTCCATAGTCTCCGCATCCTCATCCCGAAAACAACTCCCCACAAAGTAGGCCAAGTCTTTCATGCCACACCCACCACCCACATACTGAAAGTCAACCGCCGCCACCTCGGATCCATCCGAGTTGAAACAAAAATTTGCAAGCTTTGCATCTCCGTGCACCAGGGTTTGAAATGGGGAATTCTTTAGAACCCGCTCGATCGCAGCCGCGCAATTCTTGAGTATCTGATCATCCAACCGCTCCAATTCGTCCGGTCTGGTCTCGAGGTGCCAATAGGTTCCACTCTCCCACAGTCCATCCGGTGCAGACCCAAGGTGCTCCGCATGAAAAGCGGCCAACCAGCGGACACAAGCCCTCCACTCGGCCTGATTCACTGAACCTTTCCGTCCCGCAAAACCAGATGCATCCAAATCCTCTAAAACCAGCAATATTTCCTCTTCTTGCTTTCTGGTTCCCAAGCAAGCTGGCATGCGGGCGAGATTATTCCCAGCCTTATTTTTTTGCGAAGCATACCAGTTCGTTTCTACTTGGTAGGATTTAAGTTTTCGCTGATGAGAAAGATCTGTATTCCATCCCCGTGGATGCGTTCCACGACCAGGCTGTACATGTTTGACTATAATACTTGGGAAATCTGTACCCTCTAAAGCAAGTTTTTGAATCCTACCATATCCACTCCAAAGACTCTGCACTTCAATTCGGTTCGTAATCCGATCCGCCTTGGTTCGTTCTAAAACAAAACGATCTACCTGCTCAATTTCCACAGCCAATATTTTAGCTGCCAGATTNCTAAATACGAATTNAAAATGGGGTGNTTAGAGCCAGTTAGACGAGGACTGGTTGGCNANGACATGGGAACGGGTCTTTTGAAATTTGCTTAGGGAATCCTGAGCCNGTTTCAATTGGGCTTTNATCTCTTNGTCATCAGGTGAATTCTTGACTTTTTTCTGACAGTCCAANACCTGNTGCTGTCTCTGTTCGATCCATTTATTTAATTCATCAAGGCGAGTCTNATAGACTTCCTNCATAGTCCAAGCTCCTACTTTCTTCAAGTAAGCATCGAGTTTCCGAACCATGGCATCTCTTTTCTCAGGCATCGAATTGGATAAATCTTTGGTCTCACCCATGTCCTTAGCCACATCAAAAAGCTTGATTTCACCGGTATTTAAATGACGCATCAGTTTGTAATCTCCATCCCGATAGGAAGTAATGGGAATGGTATAGTAAGCAGGGAAGTGAAAAACCAGACCCGTATCCCGTTTNGGAAGTTTTCCATCATTTCCCTTNTTCAGGACTGAACGCAANTTNACCCCATCGAGGTCCTNGGGNAGTGGGGCCTCACTTCCCGAAAGTTTGTGCATNGTCGGNAGGTAGTCCCATTGAGCAACNGGAATATCACACTGGGAATTGCCAGGAATACCAGGTCCGGCCACNATCATTGGCACCCGAATNCCACCCTCCCACATTCTCGCTTTCCCTCCTTGGAGTGGTTTATTACTGGCTCCNCCTCCATTATCGGAAGAAAAAATCACAAAGGTATTTTTTTGCATNCCCAGTTNATNCAGNCGGTCAAGCACCATACCAATCGAGGTNTCCATATTTTCCATCATNGCCGCATAGTTGGCCCGTTCCCAATGAGACCTCATCTTTAGGGGCATTTCTTCGGCATTNTCGTCAAACTTTGAAATNTCAGGAATCTTGTCCTCGATACCTTCCCGTTCAGCAACCATATCCAAATATTTTCGGCGGGTGCTTTTCAANGACATATTTCGAACATGCAAGGCATAATGAGANATCGTCAAAAAGAAAGGTTTGTTATCNTTGGCTCTNTTTTCNAGGAATGCATTGGAAGTTTTAGCCAAGCTGAAAACACGCTTTGGATCATCCAGTGGAATGAGGGTNTTGTCTGCCGGTTCCCACCAATCTCCATGTCCGTTNCCATTGGGGTGTTTNTGAATGAAATCAGTCTCGTCATATCCATGATCCTTGAACCAGCCNAGGGGAGTGCAGCCCTTGCCAAAAAAACCACTTACATACCCCTTTCCCGATTCCTTAAGCATTTCCGCCAAGGAAAGTTTCTTTTCAAAATCTACCTGCCTCTTGTTCATCACCACATCGTGAATGGAAACACAACCTACCCGGGCAGTGGTCATTCCAAACTGGATACTTGCCCGGGAAGAGGTGCAAACCGGAGATGGACAATAGGCGTTCGAAAAACGCATACCCCGCTTTGCCAACTTTTCCAGGTTTGGAGTCTGGTGCAGGGAATGACCAAGCTCGGGACGATCCTTCATCATTGAAACGCTGGTCTGGGTGTAGCCCAAATCATCGGCATAGATAAGGATGAAGTTGGGTGCTTTCTTTCCATACAGACAGAAGCAGGATAGGATTAAAGGTAAAGTGGAAAGGGTGATTATTTTCATTTGTAGTTAATGTAGAGAATTAAAATCTTTTGAGTTCAGTCGGTATTTTACTTTTTTTGGATCAGCTTCCCACCTTTGGTCATACCGATTTCTGCTTCCACGGTTTTACGGGCGGTATCGTACCAACCGGGCCAGGTTTCCTGTCTTTTAGTAATCGCTCGATTCGCGAAAAAACCACGCTTTTTAAATTCAAGCTCCTGATCAATCAGGGATTTCTGATGCTCGAAGTCGCTTGGCATCTTAGCTTCGAGCTCTTTCATTTTACGCTCATGGTCCTTTACCGCCCGACCTTCGAAATCATCCATGGTTTCATAAAGTGCCTGATAGCTGTCCTTCACATCCCCCCCATCAACCTCCTCGATATAGGCTCGTAGAATCTTATCCATAGAGGCTACTTTTTCGGGCATTTTCTGAGCAAGATCATTCTTCTCGCGGTAATCGACCGCAACATTGAAAAGTTTTTTTTCATCCGTGTTCATATTACGCATGAACTTGTAGTCTCCTATTCGAATGGCACTAATGGGCACTTGGTAATGGCTTGGGAAGTGATGAACAATTCCCGGTGCACCGCGTTTCACTTTCCCCTGATTACCCTTGAAAAAGACATCCCTCAAACTACCCCCGTCGATATCATCAGGCAAAGGTGTATCATTCCCACTCAAGTCGTGCAGGGTAGCAAGAAGATCCCACTGAACGACTGGAATATCACAATAAGTGCCACCTTGAATGCCCGGGCCTGCCACCACAAAAGGCACGCGAATCCCACCTTCAAAACAAGAGTACTTCCCTTCCTGAAGGGGGCCGTTGTAGCGACGATTTTCCTTGGTACGAGGAATGCATTCACTCCCATTGTCTGAAGTGAAAATGAAATAAGTGTTATCCAGCTCTCCCGCTTTTTTAAGATAATCAAGAAGGATGCCTATGTGCTGATCGGTTTCTTCCAACATGGCCCCATACAGCGGATTGCATTCCCTTTCAAAAAGCCTCAACTCCTCCTTGTCTTTCGGTTTTTCAAGGGCATCATATTTTGCCTGCCACTTATCCATGTATTTTTTGGATGCTGCATGCGGAACATGAACGGAATAATGGGAAACCATCATCATAAACGGACGCTTCCCTGCATTTTTCTTAAGAAATTTCATTGATTCATCAATCAGTGAGTAGATTCGCTTGGGATTATTCGGCGGAAGATCCTTGCGAGAAGGAATATCAATTTTTTCACCATGTAAATTACCGTTAGGTGCATGCTCTTCGTATTCATCCGTAACATCATAATTCACGAGCTTGAGCTTCTCGGTCATCCCCTTGCCGAAGTGGGCCGTGATGTAGTTCTTGCCAGCAGTCTTTACCGAATCAGCTAGAGAATATTGTCCGGCATAACCCTCGGGGCGTTGCTTTTGATGAAAGACATCAAACACATATCGATATTGGGTACGGGCGGATGTTTGGCCAAATAATATGCTCACGCGTGATCCCGTACAAGTCGCAGTGGGTGCATAACCATTGGAGAAACACCTACCCATTTCGGCCAGGCGCTCCACATTGGGGGTATTGTAAAAAGAATGCTTGGACATCGGTTCTGAATCCATCATTCGGACAGAAGTTTGATGCCAACCCAGATCATCCATGTAAATAATGATGAAATTGGGGGAATCCTTAGCAAAAGATGCGAAAGCAGAAAGGATTAAGAGAGACAATGGAAACCAAAAAATTTTCATAAGTAATACTAGTATTTTGAAATTGAGATTAATCGCTAAATTCAACGAATTTAGTACGGGCATTTTTTTCTGCCTCCTTCACTTCTGGGCCCTCTCTCCAGGAATAAAGAGTTCGGTGTACATTTGTTTTTTCCTTGTTAACCACATTTTTGAAGAGATTTTGGTTCAACACCTTGAGCATAGCAGCCTTCCGATCTTCAAAGTCAGAAAGATTCTGTTNCTTNANNGCNNCNANCTTTTTCTTNTATCCGTCTATAGACTGCTGGCTGAAATGATCCATTAGTTTATGGTGTGCNTGCCTAACCTGTTCAGCCGTTCCGCCATCCACTTCTTTGACATACTTGCGGCAAGCCTGATCCATTTCCTCCACCTTCTTAGGCATGGTGGATGCTAAATTCTTTTCTTCCCGATAGTCCGTTTTCAAATTAAACAATTTAAATTCATTGGAGTTTAAATGACGCATTAATTTGTAATCNCCNATAATAATCGAACTGATTGGCGGATGGTAGTGGCAGGTGTAATGATGGATAATTCCCGGTGCAACCCGCTTGACCTTTCCCTTGTTCCCTTTTTTGAATACCTGACTCAAACTTCCTCCATCCACATTCGGAGGCATTGGTGCCTCACTTCCACTCAGGTCATGAAAGGTGGGCAGGAAATCCCACTGTACGATGGGCACATCGCATTGCGAGCCCGCTTTAATCCCTGGTCCAGATATTACGGTGGGCACACGGATTCCACCCTCATAAATCGAACGTTTGCCCTCTTGCAAAGGACCATTAAACCTTCGGATTTCACCATCAACTTTCCGCTTTTCGGCATGCCCGCCTCCATTATCGGAGGTAAAAATAATGTAGGTATTGTCCAGTTCACCTGTTTGCTCAAGCGCATCGAGCACATCGACCAATGTGAGATCCATTTCCTCCACCATGGCTGCATAGGTAATCTTTTTATTTGCTTCTCCTTTCGGGTTGTTAACCGGATCATCGTTTAGTTCTTCCAGGCCTTTAGTATCATATCCTGCTGCGATCCACCGCTTTTTAGTTCGTTCGAAAGCCTCCCGAGTACAGACAAAAGGAATATGAGGTGCGTAATGCGAAACCATCATAAAGAAGGGCCGCTTTCCGGCATGTTTCTTTAGGAAGTCTGCAGCATCTTTTCGTAACGAATGCATCCGCTTCGGATTGTCCGGAGGAAAAGGGGTTTTGTCCTTAATCGGGTCCCAATAAGAACCGTGCCCGTTACCATTCCCTCCCGGTTCACCGGGGTTTTCATCGGTAATTTCGTAACCCGCCTCATCGAACCTGCCCATAGCACTGCATCCCTTGCCAAAATGAGCGGTGATATAATTCTTTCCCGACCCCTTGAGCATTTCCGCCATGGTAATTTCAGCTTCATACCCATCCGGACGCTGAACTTGGGACAAAACATCAAAAACATTCCGGTACTGTATCTTGGCGGTCGACTGACCATGCTGGATACTGATCCGGGATGCCGTACAAGTGGGAGAAGGGGCATAAGCTGCAGTAAAGCGGGATCCGATTTGAGCGAGCCGTTCGATTCCGGGTGTTTGAATGAAATCATTACGAGTCGAGGGCTCTGCATCCATCATCTGCACCGATGTGTCCGCATAGCCCAGATCATCCGCATAGATGAGAATAAAGTTGGGTGCCTTTGCCGAAAAGCAAAGGCACGCGATAAAGGGAGAAAGAATGGTTATTAGGCAAGGAATATTCATGGTTATTAGTTTTTATCTGCAGTTCCACGATCCTCGTGTAATTCGATTAGGCGTTTGGATCGTTCGAGTTGTTTGTCTTGAAAATCGACATGGTTCTGGGAGACACTCACCTGGAAGGCTTTTTGCTTATTCGAGGGATCGCGGATCATTTCAGCCTTGAGCTTTGCCAACCGGTTCCTCCCATTTTCAATCCATCCTCCCTCAAGAAGCTCAACATAATTGCGTCGGGTTAAGGTAACCGTCTCCGCATTTACCTCTTTGAGGTATTTGGTTCGTTTTTGGTCGAGCTTACGAACCAAATCGGGCATTGCTGCAGCTAAGTCAGTTTCCTCACCGATATCCTTTCGAATGTCATAAAGTTCAATTTCCAGAGAATCCAAATCCTTGCGCAGTTTGTATTTACCCGAGCGGATGACAGACTCGGCCACGCCGGTATGCCACGGAAAGTGAAAGATTATTTCCTTGGTATTACGTTTTACCCGTCCCTTGTTTCCTTTTTGAAAAACATCACGCAAACTCCCCCCGTCCAAATCCTTGGGCAGTGGATCCGTACCCCCTGCCAAGTCATAAAAAGTCTGTAGAAAGTCCCACTGCACCACCGGGACATTGCAATAGCTCCCTTTTTTTATACCGGGCCCGCGAACCAGCGAAGGCATCCGGATTCCGCCTTCGTACAAGCTACCCTTACCCTGCTTAAGGGGTGCGTTCCCCCGAAACCCACCCCCATTGTCAGAGGTAAAAATAAAGTAAGTGTTTTCGCGTATCCCGAGGTCATCGATTGAATCCAGTAATGTTCCCANAGCCCGNTCCACATCATCAAGCATGGCCGCATAATTNATAATCCATCCATGGTTATACATNGCAATGGGAACTTCAGNCTCGGGAAGNTCATCTTTNTTTTCNTACTTNNNACCTTTGGGCAACTTCNGGTACTTCTCACGGGTTTCCTCNAGNGANTCGTGCCAAATGTGCATCGCATAATGGGAAAGCTGNAGATAAAAAGGCTTATCCGNCTCNACCTGNTTCNTCATNAAGTCGANACTCTTTTCGGTNAGGGANAAGATTCGTTTCGGGTCNTCATNAGGNAGATGGGTTTTACCGTCATCATCAAAGTCTCCCGGTCCNTTTCCNTTNGGACCNTCGGTCACATCATAACCAGCCTCGGTTGGTTTAATACTTTCGTTATGCCACTTGCCAAAATGAGCGGTNCTATAACTGGGATTCGCTTTCTTCAAAGCCTGTGGAATCGTAATTTGCCCCAAGTATTGCTTCTGGGCTTCCACCGCGGAAAGTACGGTGTACCTCAACCGACTTGGTGTCATTCCATGGAGCAGACTATTTCTTGACGGAGCACACAAAGCCGAGGGTGAGTAACAGGATGACAGAACCATTCCTTCGCGGGCCAGCCTTTCCACATTGGGAGTCCGGTTAAAATCACTCCGCGTATCCTCGCGCCCCTGGATCATTTCAACCGAAGTCTCGGCCCAACCGAGATCATCCATATACACCAAAACAAAGTTCGGAGATTTGGATGCTTTTAAGATGAAAGGTAGTGCCAAAATAACAACCCATGCTTTAAAAACNTGGATATTATAGGAAAAAGGATTAAATAAATTTTTCATAATTTTTAATCAGAGTCACCGGGCTTATTAATTGTAGGCAAGAAATTGAAACGGTTCAGCGGTCCGGCAGATCATCGGCCTCAAGGTCCCCAAGAACATATTGAATTCCTCGGAGATAATGCTCGACGATCTTTGGGTTCCAATAGGCAGATTCATTGTGTCCAAAGGTGGCATAGAACACACGACCTTTCCCTGCTTTCTTACACCAGGAAGTTGGGTGATCCCGTTTCAAATCGAGCGGTACCTTAGCGGGGTTAGGCTCACCGGGCTTTCGTTGGATGTCTGGAGTCACCATCTTCAGTTTACCGTTATTATTATGGGTGTTCTGCCTCGCTGAAAGATCGATGCATGTCAGGGTATGGAAGTTACCTTTCTTATAAGGATGAACCTGCCGGTAGAGTTCATCATTAATATCAAAACCTTCTCCGTGAAAACACAGGTTTATGGCATGCCTCGGATCAAAATTTCGTATTCGCCAAATACCCGTTTTCCCCCAAGGGTGACCGCCAAATGCACCGCCCCAAAGCTTCGAATACTCGGGCCACTTATCTTTTCCACCATCAGTGGCGGCATGGCATCCGAATAAGCCGCCGCCGTCATAAACAAATTTAAGAAAAGCTTCACGGTTTTCGCCTTTGAAGCCCCCATGCAGGCTAGTGGCGTTCAATACCGCAATCGCATCAAACTGCTTTAGGTAATCTGAAGTCCACTGGGTTGAATCGTTATTAATAGTAAGGGTAAAAGCACCGGTTTTCCGCTCGATCAATTTTAGCATTTCTTCGCCGATCAATCGGGAGTTATGCTTGAAACCGTGGCTTAGGCTGTAGGTAAGGAGCTTCCGGTCTTTCTTGGGTTCTGTAGGTAACTTTACTGGAATCGCAGACTCGACCTTTTTTAATTCCTCCTCTGTTGGAGGTACCCAACCTCCTTTAGGTGCAGAAGGATCCCGTTCCCCTGTCGCTCCCCATAAAAAGGAAGCCATGAAATAGCCCAAAACAAAGAAAGGATGGTTTGGTCTCATGAATATTCTTTTCCCTAACGGGTGGGCATATTCAATTCGGCCAAGGTAAATGCAGTCGTTCGCTTTTTATTCCAACCACGTACTCTTTCGATGTCATTGGGGTGAACGGGAGATCCGCTATTTCCCCATGACCGGCGTATGTAGGTCATAACCGAGGCAATCCACTCGTTGTCATAAGCCTCCATCGGAGCCATTACGCCTCCATAAGTGATCCCATCAATTGGACCGGTCATTCCCTTAAGGATAATCTCGGCAAAATAACGATTGTTTCTTTCATTCACTCGGGGAGATCCCGCCAAAGCAGGAGCCAGCATGCTATGATTTTGAGGTTCCGGCATGTTTACGCCCTGTCCTTCTGGACCATGGCAAGCCGCACATAGACCCTGATAAATTTCCCTCCCCTTATTGAACCGAACCAGCTCCGATTCCGATAAGGGAGGCAGGGCCTTCTGCAACTTGAACTTTGGATCGCCAGGCCAAGTAAGAAGGTCATACAGAATCGCCAAACTGTATTCTGGAACCCCTGCTTCTTCCATTCTCGTCAAACCGGAAGGTTTGATTTTGCAGCGAATCAAATCTCTGGAAACAGACCTACCTCCTTCGGTACCGATTCGAAATCCCTCCAGCACCGAAGTGCGAAACCGGGATTGAGTTTGGGCCGTAAAATCAAGCAAAGCCGTGATGGAAGCTTCCTGATCAGCCAAGGCAAAACAAGCAAAAGCAAGGTGCTGGGGAAGCGGGTGACCATCTTGAAACCGAGTTTCTTTACTGAGCAATTCCAATGCAGGAATGTACTCAGCAGGATTCAGGGCCACCATGAATGCTTTGGCGACAATTTCCTCATCGATGAACTTTCCCGCGGCATGGAGGACGCGTTCGATGTGTCCGGTACGAACCGTGTGTGCTCTCGCTTGTTTTCGGTAAAAACTTAGGGACATCAAACGCTGGGCTGCTACATCCAAGTCATCATCCGGCAAAGACTGTCCCATCGCGTCAAGCAGGACATCCGAAGCTTGGTCCATGAGGAGGTGTTCCCCAGCAACCCGTAAGGCTGCCAGCCGAACCTCCATATCCTTGTCGGAAATCGCTTGCAACACCAAGGACTCGTCCCAAACGCCCATTCCGTCCAGGGTCCAGAGGGCATGAGCACGGGCCAAGCCGTTTTCCTCCTTTTTCACTATCTTCTTTAAAAGGGGGATCGCGTTCACCTCCTTGCGCAAAACCAAAAGTTTTTGAGCTTCGTCCCGCCACCAACCGTTCGGATGGCTCAGAGCCTCGACTAATTCCTTGGCATCGGAATCTCCAAATTTAGGTAGCGGACCAGGCGCAATTCCTTTGCGTAACAGTCGATAAATTCGCCCTTTGCCAACATTCTTTTCCAGCCCGCGACGCAGGATTTCCTTGCGCAAATAACTCCCCTCCCTGGTCCAATTACCATGTTGAATAATACCCCGATACATATCTATAAAGTACAGAGTTCCGTCCGGACCCGTATAGGAATTGACAGGTCGGAAATTCGCATCAGTGGAGGCAATGAATTCGAGCCTTTGCTTTTCCATTCGGTTGTGAAGGGTAATCATGCCTTGCTCATACTCGACATCCGAGCATCGGATCATCCGTCCCACGGGTTCGCAAACCCAGTAGGTACCCTTCAAATCATCTCCGAGACGATCTCCCCTAAATATGGTCTGGCCGCAGGCTCCGGTGAAACGCTGGATTGATCGATCATCCGATCTCCATCCTCCCCCACCCTGCATATCAGCGGTTCCCTGAATCGGCCAAGTGGTTCCATATCCTTCACCCAGCTTTACCCGCTCGAACAAATGCCTGTACTTGTTTGCAAAGCTAAGATCACCGAGATATTTTCCAGGGAAAAGGGTCGCCAATCCCGGTTCGCTATTTTTGGTGGCGATGCTTTCACCCCGGTCATTTACCGTCTGGCCCCACTGCCCGGAAAAGACTGCCTTTCTCTCTTCAATCTTCTGATCATGGTATCGGAAAATAACGGAACTCTTGGTATTGTATATCCAGTTATCCATGGTCCACTGCAAACCATTAATCTTATGCTCCACATTCCCTGATTCTTTCCTGCTAAAATTCTCGTAAATGCTGATTTTGGTATCGGCCGTTCCATCCCCATTGGTATCTTCACACAACCAAAGATGGGGCGGTTCTCCAATCAGAACTTTGTTGTCTAGGGTAAGAATTGCCCGGGGCAAAACCAGATTATCCAGATAGGTGGTCGCTTGATCCATACGCCCGTCCCCATCCAAATCGACCAATTTCACCACACGACTGACCGGTTCCAACTCACCCCTCATATCAATGTCCTGCATGTAGCTCCGCATTTCGGCAACATACAGCTCCCCGTTTGGCCCCCAAGCCATGCAGACTGGTTCCTCGATCATGGGTTCGGACGCAACGAGTTCGAGTTTAAAACCATTGGGAACCCAAATTTTAGAAAGAGATTCCTCCGGCGAAAAAGTGGAGGATGGAGGGTCGGGATCTATGTTAATCTCGGAGCGGTCCTCCGCACCCAGCTGTAAACAAAACACGCATAAGGCATAGGTAAAAAGCAACAAGTTTAAGGGAAAACGATAGACTGGATGTAAAGGATTTTGCACGAATTTTAAAATAAAATATTAAATATCAACTATACACTAAATATCAAACAATCAATTTTTTAAGACAAAGAAATTTCTCGTATTTATACTTTAACCTTGGGAATCTT
>NHDN01000027.1 GCA_002171765.1 Verrucomicrobia bacterium TMED60 | reverse complement strand
CCACTTCACTGGTCCTCATATGCCTCGAATCGATTGGCAGATGTGGTTTGAAGGACTCAATTTCGAGAATTATAGCGGACATCCATTTTCCCGTTTTTTATATGGAAGATTTCTTCAAATGAAAGTCGAAGGGAAGGAGAATTCCTTTTTCTCAAACCTCCGCGAGGTCCTGGGTGAAAAAGAATTCCAAGCTCTTCAACAAGCCCCGCCAGAAATTCAAAAACAAGCAATTTCAAATTATAATCAGATGNTGCAGACTTTCATGAATAGATCTTCATGGTTTGGAAGTCTGCTCCATGCNATGGGAGAGGANCGGAGTTGTGTGCTCGAAAANTTATCAGATTCAAATCCGATTAACTTCAAACCAAGTTTTCTCCGTGTTTCTCTCTACCACTTTTCATTCTCTGAAGAAAAGAACAAGGTTTGGGAAACGGAGAAAATCCCAGGGGCTTCTTTTGTCCTGACCGTCCCCAATGATTTCTAAGCAAACGGCAGAAAAACCTTGAGCAAATTTAATTTTCATTCACTACACTAGTACCTATGAAAAGTTCATATGAATTGGCGATGGAGAGAATGGGTGGGGATGATGAACCNCTTNCGNAAGAACAAAAGCAGAAGATTTCGGAAATAGAATCGAAATTCAAAGCTAAGATTGCAGAACGAAAAATCTTTTTNGAAAAGAGTGTNCAAGATGCACTCGCNAAAGGAAGCATGGAAGAGGCGGAAGAAGCCCGCAATATTTTAGCTCAAGAAGTACTCAAGCTTGAAGCCAAGGCAGAAAGCGAAAAAGAAAAAGTCCGCAACGATTAACTTGTTACTTTTTTACGGTAGCTAAGGATGTAGAGCATAACTAAGGGAATACCGTAATCTCCCCAGCGTTCGATCCATTCGAAAATATTTACGATTCCCATACCGGCAACGGTATCAGCTGGGACATAAAGAAATTCGGTAAACAATTTCCATAGCAAGGCCAAGAGAATCAGGGGACGGATCGGAGCAAGAAAAATCAATATTCCCAAAAGAAATTCTCCATACCCCACCTGTGTAATGAAAGCAATGTCAGCATCCACACCAATCGACTGCCAGTGGTTGATTAACATTTGTTTTTCAACCGCAAACCCAAACCCTCCATGACCGATCAAAAGCAGGGCAAGGCATGATTTACAGAGAAAGAAGACCGTATCGATCGTGGAATCTTTGATTTCCGGCTCCTGATAAGGCACGACCAAATCCTTTCGAGTCATCGCAAAGGCACCNCCCATCACCAAGAGCATAAACGGAGGTCCCCAATTCCCAGCCCGCTCCCAAAACTCCCATGTCTGCATCTTTGCCACCCGCATAGAATCCGTAGCTAATTGAACGATCCATTCACCATCGACTTGTACTTTTTCGAGGTTTCCAGCAAGAGGACGCAAAATCGCGGTCCAAAGGGCCCATAAAAACATCCAGATTAAAATGGTCCGGTTGGGTTTGCGCAAAAGTATGACCGCCATCAGGATATCAAAAGCTCCGATTAATGGTTGCATCATCCATGCTACCTCTGGCTCAATCCCCTGAGAAGCAAAGAAAGGAAGCCAGCCTGACTTGGTAATCAATCCCCAAGTACCGTGGCCAATGAAACACAAAGCCGCGGTTATTCTCAAGGTCCAGTGAATTTGAGCTTGTAGGGTTGTCTTGTCACCGGAATGGGGGCTGAAAAGTCCGTCGAGAAAATATTCTTTAGCTTTCATTACTTCATGCTTATTGACCGAAGGGACTCAGGCAATTATTAAATGAAGAATGAGCCGCCCTTCCCAACTGATTCTTTTTCTTTCCGCAGTCTTCCTTCACTTTTCTTCCTTTAATTTATCCGCTCAGTTGTCCGATGAATTTTGTCAGAACCTCAAGGATTTTGGAAAATTCTACACAAACGAGAACTCTCCAACTCTCCAGAGTGCCAAGCTTTTTCTCTCCTACCAGCACCAAATCGGACATATTGATGGGACCGATAATTCTGGACAAGCTTTGGACGATTCTTTTGAGGAATTCAGGCGGGTTTGGGTTGGGGTTTCAGGCAAAGTAGCAAACTACTGGAAATTCAAAGTGGTCAGTCAAGTATCCAATGACCGGAATGCATATCCAGGAGATTATCGACAGTGGGGGCATGAAACTTTTCGAGCAGCGAATATAACCTTTGATGCCGATCAATTTTGGAATATCGATGGTTTGGAAAGCCTAGAAATTGGATACGGAAGGCGAACGGGAAGAATGGCGGACGAGTGGCAAAGATCTTCTACTATGATCCATTGCCTGGAACGCTCATCCTTTTCTAATAAATTATGGCTTTACGATAAAGAAAAGGGAAACCCGCTGGCAACTTGGATCAAGTGGACTGCCGGGAAACATACTTTTGACGCCGCAGTNTTTTCNGGAACTTATGATGATTATCTNGGTGGCTGGGAAGATAGTAAAGTTTTCTATGGATCTTGGTTAGGCGACTATTCGNANGGAAGCTCTTTTGATAGCCTTGAGTATTGGATTTCCTACTATCAACAGGAAGGATTGATTTCAGAGGATCGCCTCGCAGGAGGAAATGAATGGGCNTTATCNTTGGTAAATCGAATCGAAAATGGACCTTGGGCNNTTCATAGTACCCTCGCCTNGGGAGACAACGGAGATCAGTCGAATCTAAATCGAGAGGGATCCTTTGGGGGNNTCGTACTGATGCCAATGTATTGGTTAAAGGATGAAAAAATNAAAGTGGTAAGTAGGTNCTTATATCAAAAATCCNATCTTTCCNAGGGGCTCAAACTAAATAGTCGCTANGCTCCCCTTGCGGATACTCGTGATTCAAGTATTGATTTAAATAGTGGCCGGGGAGATCAACATCAGGGCATTTATCTTGGCCTTAATTACTACCTTTGTGGTGAAAACCTGAAACTTGTTAGTGGCATTCAGCATGATGAGCTTAAATCTATGGGTGATACTCAATTTCGAGGTTGGACCCTGGGTACAAGTCTCCGACTTTGGTTTTAAAAAGTCTCCGATTCATTTTTCTAAATTTATAGCAAACGAGATTTCTTACTTTTTGGAGAGGACAATGCGCTTCATCTCCTCAAAAGATCTCTGCATTGATTGAACCAATGCAAATTGTGCCCTGACCCGGTCTTTATTATGATCATGATGTTTTATTTTGAAATAAACATCACCCTCTAAATAATCGGTTAGAAATCGAATTCCTAACTCGTAGGTGATTACAATGGGAGCAATAGGCAAGGCTTCGATTTCATCCTCATTTAACATCTCCCCCGTACCCGAGATGTAGCCATCTACAATCGCATTAAATCGATTNGGTAAAAAATATATTTTTTTTTCATCAGGTTCATCTTCAAGAGCGGAACATGCCGCCGTCCTCACTAAATCACCAAAATCATGCAGGGCACAACCTGGCATAACCGTATCCAGGTCGACCACGCAGATTCCTTTACCTGTTGTTTTATGGAGCAGGACATTATTGAGCTTGGTNTCATTGTGAACCACCCGAGTAGGGAAATCATCNGGATGAATCGCNTCTGCAAGTGCTTCATTACNGANTGCAAATTCCACCANTTCCTNAACCTCGCAAACTCGATTCANTGAATCTTTANGATAAACCTCTTTNAATCGATCAAATCGCTTTCTGGTATNATGAAAGTCAGGGATTGTCTCCACCANAGTTGATCCTCCCAAATCGTTCAAATTCGACTGAAAGCGACCAAAGGCTTTTGCCGCTTCANAGGCATGCANNTCATTTTCNGGNACATCGTAAGACCTTCCTCCCTCAATGAATTTCGTCATTCTCCAAAAGTTACCTTCCGCTTCTTGGAAATATGAATTTCCTTCCATGGAGGGNATNAGAGTTANTACCTCTTCTCCATGGTTTTGTTCCAGAGATTTTTGGAGTAAATGGGAGGTGACCCTTTCAAAATTACGCATTAGGGCAACAGGGTTCTTAAAGACATGATGATTTATCTTCTGCAAGGTATAAAGGTTTTCTTCTCCTTCCTCTTGGCACNTAACCAAAAAAGTATCATTNACATTTCCATTTCCATGTTTTTCACAGGATACAATTTCTCCTCTAATTGAGAAATGAGAAGCAACATCTTCGAGTGCGTTATCAATATTCAAGGACATGGTTTCCGTTCTTTTAAAATTTTACCTCAGTGGGATTAAAACCGAGCCCAACAAGCTTATCAATAATCCGCATACTGAAATTACGGTTAACAATAATGACCAAGTCTTAAGCATTTCCTTTTCATTTAATCCGCTCAGCTTTTGAACCACCCAAAACCCACTATCATTCATCCATGACAAGGTAATGGAACCAAATCCAATCGCCAAAAATAGATAGCATGGATGATAGGATAAAGTACTCCCATCTCCAATGATCGAGGCCATCAATCCGGCACCAGTCATCATGGCCACAGTTGCGGACCCTTGGGCAATTCGAATCAAAGCCGTAATCCCCCAAGCGAGTAAAATATAAGAAATCTCAAAGGTTGTGGCAAAATCTGCGATGCACTCACCCACTCCACTTAAACGAATCATTCCCCCATAGGCACCACCAGCTCCAGTAATTAGTATAATAGACCCAGCAGTCATTAAGGGAGCTTCCAGAACTTTTCCGACCTTGGGCCCATCGCTAAGCTCCTGACTTTTCCATTGGTTTACCAAGAGAAAAATCGATACTAACGCAGCCAAAGACATCGCTATATTGGGCTCTCCCAAAAAGGAAAGAATTTGAAATAACTCACCGCCTTGNATTCTTTCTGGAAAGTCCAAAACCTTGACCAAGGAAACCGCAGAGATCAAAAAGACCGGGAGCAGGACTGGAAGATAGGATTGAACAAGGGGGGGCAAGTCTTTCAAGTCTTTATCAAGAACACTTTGTAAATCTTCTTTCCCAACACCTGCAACCGGACGCATGGGAACCTTATACTTTTGGTCTAACCAACCAGAAACCCACAAGACGATTAGAGNCAGTGGAATACTTGCCAATAAACCCACNGGCAATGCAACTCCGATATCGATGGACAGGATTTCAGCGATCGCTAATGGCCCNGGGGTNGGTGGCACCATCGAGTGGGTGATCGCNCCGGCACCAGCCATGGCCATTACAAAATATAAATATCTCGCACCTGCCCGAAAAGACATCGCCCGGGCAAGGGGAATCAATAAAAAGAAAACCGTGTCAAAAAAAACCGGAATGGATAAAATAAAGCCGCTGAGAAGAAGTACAATCCCNGCCCTTTTTTCTCCAAAAACCGAGAGTAANTGACGAACCACTCGTTCGGCGGCACCACTTTTCATCATGCATGTTCCCACAATCGAGGCCAAAGCAATAACCAGGGCGATTCCNCCTGCAGTATTACCAAACCCGTATAAACTCCATTTTACCGCTAAGGTAAGGTCTGAGGGTCCAGAACTCGTTTCTTCTAAATCGACCCGGGAATGAAAAAGTCCCTTATTCTCTACCGTAGGCTCGGGTAATGGGCCGGAAAGTAAGCCAACGAGNACGGCTCCAATCATCATCGCTAAAAACGGATGCATTTTAAATTTGGCNATNGAGAAGACTACCCAGGCGATGGAAATAAAAAGAATCCACCATGGTCCAGCTGAGGGGGTGGAAGAATCGGCAAGGGTTTCAAATATCATCTTGNTCGAATTCAGAATTCGAGAAAAAAAAAGGCAAGCAGGAATTTCCCTTAAACGCTTGAAACCTCTTCGCAAGATCTTAAATCATAAATTCATCAGCAAAGAATCTTTTGGTCCAGCTTCGAGGCAGGATCGAAATCAAACTAGGGTTGCAGGAAAGAGATTCTGTAGCTAATGGTTTGAGTCGATTTTTTTCATTTTACTTTGATTTATGAATACAACTTCTACCATTGCCTATACTAAAACCGACGAAGCGCCTGCTCTTGCCACCCACTCATTACTTCCGATCTTACGAGCATTCACTCAAAGTTCAGGGATTAAATATGAGTTGATGGATATTTCCCTGGCAGGACGAATTCTTTCCCATTTCCCCGAAGTTCTCTCTTCCGAGCAAAAAGTTCCCGATGCATTGGCAGAACTTGGAGAGCTGGCAACTCAAGCTGAAGCCAACATTGTAAAGCTGCCCAATATCAGTGCATCGATTCCCCAACTTCAGGATGCAATCAAGGAACTTCAATCCAAGGGCTTTGCCATTCCGGATTTCCCCGCCGAACCCAAAACCGAGGAAGAAAAAATAATAAAAGCTACCTATGCCAAGGTTCTAGGATCGGCAGTAAATCCAGTTTTAAGAGAAGGAAACTCCGATCGTCGCGTGGCCAAACCGGTCAAAGAGTATGCTCAAAATAATCCGCACTCCATGGGTTCCTGGAATAAAGATTCTAAATCTCATGTAGCCCATATGCAGAAGGGAGATTTTTATGGCAGTGAAAAATCGGTGATCGTGCCCCATGCCTGCAAGGTCAACATCGAATTCATTGATGCATCCGGACAAGCTAAAAGGCTTAAGGAGAATATCTCCCTACTCGACGGTGAAGTCATCGACGCCTCTGCCATGAACCGTGCAGAATTGCGTTCATTCCTATCCGAACAAATTCAAAATTCGGTCGAGCAAGAGGTCTTGTTTTCCTTGCACATGAAAGCAACCATGATGAAGGTATCCGATCCAATTATCTTTGGACATTGCGTGGATTCTTATCTGGGTGAGGTCATGGATCAACATGGGGAAATCCTAAAGTCGGCCGGTTTTAATCCGAATAATGGACTTTCTGCCTTTTACGACATCCTTGAGGGACTATCCGCTGAANAAAAAGAATCCATTCAAGCTACCCTGAATCAGGTCTTGNNCCGCAGACCGCCCATGGCCATGGTTAATTCTGATAAGGGAATTACCAACTTACATGTTCCCAGCGATGTAATNATTGACGCTTCCATGCCNGCAATGATNCGTAACTCNGGCCAGATGTGGGGCCCAGATGGCAATCCCCAAGATACCAAAGCTGTAATTCCTGACCGGAATTATGCGGGCGTTTATCAAGCCACCATAGACTTCTGCAAAACGAACGGNGCNTTTGATGTTACCACTATGGGNAATGTGGCCAATGTGGGTCTGATGGCGAAAAAAGCGGAAGAATATGGATCGCATGATAAAACTTTTGAAATTGAATCCAAGGGGACGGTTCAAGTCGTCGATTCGAATGGCTCGATTCTACTCAGTCATGAGGTGGATCAGGGCGATATCTGGCGGATGTGCCAAACCAAAAAGATTTCGATCATCGATTGGGTCAAGCTCGCGGTAAACCGTTCAAGGTTAAGCGGAACTCCGGTCATTTTCTGGCTTGATAAAAACCGTGCCCACGATGCAAACCTGATCAAATATGTAAATGCGAAACTAACAACCTTGGAGACCGAAGGGTTGGATATCAGCATCCTTCCTCCCATTGAGGCCACTACCNTAACCTGCCAGCGTTGTAAGGATGGACTNGATACCATCTCCGCAACTGGAAATGTCCTGCGGGATTATCTCACCGATCTATTCCCCATTCTAGAATTGGGAACCAGTGCCAAGATGCTATCGATTGTACCCTTACTTGCAGGAGGAGGTCTTTTTGANACCGGAGCGGGAGGNTCCGCTCCTAAACATGTTCAACAATTTGTGGAAGAAGGACATCTTCGCTGGGACTCACTTGGAGAATTTCTCGCCATTGCGGTATCCTTGGAAGACCTTGCCAATAAGACGGAGAACGCCAAGGCTCAAGTGCTCGCGGATACTTTAAATCAAGCTATTGGTACTTTCCTGAGAGAGAATAAGTCCCCTTCCCGTAAAGTGAACGAATTAGACAACCGGGGGAGTCATTTCTACTTATCCCTTTTCTGGTCCGAAGCCCTCGCCGAGCAGGAGAGCGATTCCGAACTGCGTGATCAATTCTCCCCGCTCGCCCGTACCTTGCGTACTCAGGAAGAGGAAATCGTCCACGAACTCAATACCGCCCAGGGCTCCCCGATTGACCTCGGTGGCTACTTCCTTCCCGACGAGGAGAAGGCCACCGCATCCATGCGGCCAAGCAAACTCTTCAATTCCGCCCTCTCCTCCCTCGGCTAAGCTCTTCTATTCAAGCCATGCAGCAGGGCACATTTTGNGCCCACTTTTTTAGTACGAAGAAAGAACGCAAGTGTCCGACCCTGCGATCCGCTGATTTGTAAAGTACGGGCACCAGCCCTAATTGTCTTTCTGCTTGCCCCAAACAAAGTGAAAAAAAACCTCCATTTTCGGTTGCATTTATAATCAGAGTTTCCTGAGATTCCCGANATGAAATTCGATACTTTTTTCCTCTCTGCTACCTTTCTATTCACGCTTGGACNGTTCTGCGTGGAGGCGAAGAAGCCTAATGTCCTCTTCATCCTCGTGGATGATATGGGAGCTAGGGATCTGAGCAATGAGGGCTCGGCTTTTTACGAGAGTCCCCACATCGACCGGATTGCCCACGAGGGAATGAAATTCACCCGGGGCTANGCAACCTGTCAGGTTTGCAGTCCCTCCCGGGCNAGTATTNTNACNGGNAAATACCCCCCCAATCATGGAATNACNACNNGGATTGGGGATGCCTCCGGTGANGCNTGGAGGAAGCGCGGAAGNCATGACAGCTTGCTTCCGCCCGAATATGAACGCAACCTCCGNGACTCCGAGATCACCCTAGCGGAGGNAATGAAAANTGCCGGGTACACCACCTTTTTTGCCGGAAAATGGCACCTTGGTTCCAAAGGCTCATGGCCGACCGATCATGGGTTCGATCTAAATAAAGGAGGCTGGGATGTGGGCAGTCCGAGTGGTGGCTTTTTCTCCCCTTGGCAAAACCCCAANCTCGACNCTGGTCCCGCCGGAGAATCTCTCACCCGGCGACTCGGGCAGGAAACCGCCGACTTCATCGAAGCCAATAAAAATCAACCCTTCCTCGCCTATTTATCCTTTTACACCGTCCACGGACCAATCCAGACCACCGAGGCACTNTGGAAGAAATACCGCGACAAGGCCGAAAAAATCGGGTTGGCCAAGGAACGTTTTCTTTTCGATCGGCGTCTNAATGTCAGGCAGGTTCAGGACTGTCCAATCTATGCCGGGATGATCGAACAGCTCGATCATTCGATTGGTATCGTACTGGACAAGCTTGATGAGCATGGGCTGAATGAAAACACCATCATTTGTTTCACATCTGACAATGGAGGAGTCTCATCTGGAGATGCCTATGCCACTTCCAATTTGCCACTGCGAGGCGGAAAGGGAAGGCAATGGGAAGGTGGCATCCGCGAACCTTTTTACATTAAGGCACCGGGCATTGCAAAAGCGGGATCCAAATGTGCCACTCCGGTCAACGGCATTGACTGGTACCCCACCTTACTCGAGCTTTGCGGNATNGAAGTTCCAAAAAAACAAAAAGTGGATGGAGTTAGTTTAGTGCCCCTACTCAAAGGAGAAGAGATTCAGAAGCGTCCGCTTTTCTGGCACTATCCCCATTATGGAAACCAAGGAGGTGAACCCAGTTCCATCATCATGGAGGGTAAATGGAAACTGATTCATTATCACGAANANGGTCGGGATGAATTATATGACTTAAANAAAGATATTGGAGAGCAGAATGATCTCATTGAAGCAGAAGCAANGCGTGCTCAAAAAATGAGGCAAAGATTGGATCATTGGCTTAAAAAAACCAAGGCGACTCTTCCCACNCCCGACCCAGAATTCGATCCCGACAAACGGATGCAACGGTGGGANAANNTCAGAAGCACCAAAAAAGAGGGGCTTGAAAAACAACATGCCAAGTTTCTGGAACCTGAATACAAACCCAATCAAGACTGGTGGGGAAGTTCAAAGGATTGAACGCCCACTANTGGAAAGAAANTTAAAAACGNTGGCTGGCGCTAAGNGAAAGCCCAAAATCCGTGGCANTAAAGNTNGNNATGCTATCCGAGGACATCGATGCATTGGTCAGAAAAGTCTGGGCGCTCAACCATTCCGTCCATTGATACATCAAACTTGCCCCAATGGAGAAAAGGCGATCATCCCTTCCTTTACTCGGACTTTTCAAGTATTGGGTATGACTGTAAGCCATTCTTGGCATAAAGGTAAATTTTCCATCAACTCCCAGGACTTTTATATAAGTGAGTGAAGCACTAAATTGACGATTATCACCGCTATTAGGGAAAATTCCAGCCGCCGGAAAGAAAACGGTTTGCTCTGTNGAAGACCTTCGAACCATAAGATCCCCGATAATAAAGGAAGTATCCGAGAGAGGATGTAGTTTTTGCAGGGAGATTGCCGGGGACCATGCGTCGAAAGTTTTGTCTCCGGTTTTCTGATTATGCAGGACATTGTAGTCTAAAGTAATCCCCGCACTCCAATCATTGGGAAAACCGAGAGCCAGTCCCCCTTTCACCAATCCGAATCGATAATCCAGCAAATCCGATTGCTCCCCATAATTCGCCCATTGCATCATCAGATCCAGTCTTGGAATTAAGGTAACATATGAACTCACTTGCTTGGCTTCAGTAGAAATTCCCACTCCAATATTTGACTCGAAAACACCCGACCCTTTTTCGGTACCCTTTGCTGTCCGCAGAACATTGGAAGTACGATAAGCCCGAAGACCAATCTGGGGAGTAATGGATATTGAATCTTTAGAATCAGTGGCAGAAGGTGCCTGGGATGATTCCTGGGCTCTAGGTTGAGTGACCCGGGGGTTCAAGGCTTCCGTGACTTGATTGCTTACTGCTTTCGAAACAGGAGAAGAAACCTTACGCTTTTCCGACAGAGGAACCCCCACTTCGACAATCTCCTGAATTCCAAGATTAGAATGAAAACCAGAATATCCGGGAAGAGAAGGTACTGGAANTNTCTNGTCTTGCCCGAATGAATAACAAGNCAAACTNANGAATACGGACATCCATACCAAANNNTATTTTAAAAAGCAGGATTTCATGGCAAATATTNGGGAAATCAAAATCCAATCAAGGTTTGGATAACTTGCCAATGGAAATATTAGCAGGGAAAGAGATGAATATTGATCAATCCTTCATTGGGATTTCAACCAGTCGATCAATTTTGTGAGGGCTCGTGCCCGATGGCTAATCTTNGCCTTTTCGTCCANGGAAATNTCGGCAAAGGTNGATGCACTCTCANTNGGCAAAAAAAGCGGATCATATCCAAAGCCTCCACTTCCTCTNCGCNNTNGCAATAAANCCCCTTCACAGGNTCCGGCAAAAGTTTCCTCCAAATCTTGACCTACGAGAGCAAGCACACATCGAAAACGGCAGGAACGNTCNCNGTCTNATACTTCCCTCATTTCTTCCAATACNTTATCNTTGTTGGCTTCATCGTCNCAGGGTTCGCCGGCATACCGAGCGGANATCACNCCNGGGCGACCATNCAGGGCATCGATCTCGATCCCACTATCATCGGCNAGAAACCANGCATCTGAATCGNCNATTTCNTGAAGAGCATGAGCTTTTAGGAGNGCATTGGCTTCNAANGTGGTGCCGGTTTCCTCAACCTCGGGCATCCCACCGATTTTATCGGGTCCAAGGACTTGAAACGAAAGCCCAGTTTGATCGAGAGCAGTCTGTAATTCATGAAGTTTGTGAGCGTTACCCGAGGCGAGATAGATNGTTTTCATTATAAAAATCCGTGGGTTAAGTGATCCGNACCAAGTTCTAACTCAATCGTATCCCGTAAACGAATGGATTTGGGAATCGGGGAGCCTAAAGCCCGGGGGCCCAGGAATTCTTTAGGAGAGCGATAGCGAAAGAGGTAGTCAGCCAAGCCTTCTTCTAAGATGGATTCGGCAAGCTTGGCTCCTCCTTCGCAGTATACACCATTGATTCCAAGCTCTGACAGGACTGATGGAAAACAGAGAGCAGGAACCCTCTCACGCGGACAAGCTTCGGTTTCAATCAGCGAAACCCCAAGTTCCTTGGCACGGGAGAATCGAGCATTTTGCTTGAGCCCGATCGGGGTGGTCAGTACGCGGGTCCTGTCTGCAAATTCGTCAGTATAGAGGGTGCGGTCCGACACCTTGGGATCAAGGGTAGATAGGTCGCTATCGACAACCAGGCGAATTGGGCAAAAGATCTCATCCGGCAAACGAGCAGTAAGTACGGGGTTATCTGACAACACAGTTCCGCTACCCACACAAATCGAGGGGAATAAACGACGCCATTTCATCATATCGGCCCGGGCCTTGGATTCGGTCACCCGAGTGGGTCGCCCCGCCTCGTCTGCGAGTTTTCCATTTGCCGATTCAGCCAATTTCAAGGCGATCAATGGGCGTCCTGTTTGCATGTTGTGATTGAAGATGAAATTGAGTCGTGTCGCCCGTTGCTGGGTCTCAGAATCCGCAAGCTCNACCTCTAAACCTTTCTCCCGAAGAATTTCGATTCCATTACCGGCNTGTTTGGGATTGGGATCGAGNCCNGCNACATAGACCGACTGAATACCGGAATTTAAAATCGCATTGGTACAGGGCGGNGTCTTTCCATGGGTCGAGCAGGGCTCNAGGGAAATGACCATGGATGCATCCGTTGANGGTTTGCGTCCCAAAGCATTNAAGGCTTCCACNTCTGCATGAGCTTGACCGCTCGCCGAATGAAANCCTTCGGATATTACTTCACCATTNTCAACAATCAATGCACCGACCATGGGATTGGGGTGGGTATTGCCCCAGCCTTTTTTGGCTACTTCAATCGCACGATCAAAAAGTGCAGAAANCGATGTNTGGGAGANACTCAANATAAANTTCTATGCANGGGTAAGGGAGAGACCAACCGGGCAATGGTCGGATCCTTCGACTTTGGCAAGTATGGTGGCATCCCGGACTGAGGTGGCAAGATNGTCAGAAACCACAAAATAATCAATCCGCCAACCAACATTTCGAGCNCTGGCTCCAGCACGATAAGACCACCAGGANTAGGCATGCTCCTGATCCGGATAAAGGTGGCGGAAAGTATCNAGAAATCCTTCCGCAAGAAGATTTGAGATCCCTTCCCGTTCCTGATCAGTAAAGCCGGCACTTTTACGATTGGTTTTGGGGTTGGCCAGATCAATCTCCCGATGGGCCACATTCAGATCGCCACATAAAATCACTGGTTTCTTTGNCCGTAATTCAATTACATAATCCTTGAGGTCGGGATCCCAGGATTGGTAGCGATAAGAAAGCCGGGAGAGATCACCCTTGGAATTGGGTACATATACATTCACCAAGAAGAACCCGTCGTATTCACAAGTGATTACCCGCCCCTCTCCCCCATGTTTACCATCTGGAAAATCTTCAGATACGGACAATGGTTCGATCTTGGAAAAAATTGCGGTGCCAGAATACCCTTTTTTCTCCGCCAAATGATAGTGCCGAAAAGNATACCCAAAGTCTTCTTGCGGTATGACATCTTGGTTAAGCTTTACTTCCTGTAAGCATAAAAAATCCGGAGAAACATCCTCGATAAAATNATCGAAGGTCTTTTTCCGACAGGCCCGCAGGCCGTTAACATTCCATGAAATGAAATGGATACTGGACTTTTGATTGGTCATTTGACGAACTTTTCGTATAAAACGGAGATTATAAAAACAATGTATTCTTTATCATTGTTGCCCTTTTTAAAAATCCACAAGCAAAAGTAATCCACATGGCATCCCCTACAGACATTCGCAAAGGACGTGTAATCGTATACCAGGGAGCTCCGCACCTGGTTTTGGAAATGTTGCACCGTACCCAAGGCAGGCAAGCTGGATTCGTCCAGACCACTTTACGCAACTTGCAAAGCGGTTCCACTACCACGACCAAATTTCGTTCAACAGATAATGTTGAATTTATGCACACCACCACCCAAAAATTAGAATACAGCTACAAGGACGGAGATGGACACCACTTCATGGACTTGGAAAGCTACGAGGATAGCATATTGAGTGACCAGATGATTGGGGAAGATGANTGCTTTCTTGTGGAAGGTAATACTTATGACATTCTCTTGGTTGATGGGGATCCGGTGCGCTTGCAATTACCCGCTTCCGTGGAAGCAAAAGTCGTGGAGTCTCCCGATGCCATCCGGGGGGATACTGCCGGAAATGTGCTCAAGCCTGTAACCATCACCAGTGGCATCACCATTCAAGTTCCACTATTTATCAAAAAGGATGACATCATAAAAATCAGTACNACGGATCGTTCTTATCTGGGTCGAGTTTGAGACCCATCTTTTTCCTTAAATTTTGCAAAAAAAAACCTCCCGATAAGGGAGGCTTTTTTTTGGAGGACTGAATCAGTCGCCCTTAAAGATTTTATGAGTTCCTAGGCAACTCGCTCGACGACAAGAGGAGCTGGATTTGGACGCTTAGGAGCCAAGCGGTAGGCAGCCTTGAAATAATCCATGGCCACTTTCAACCTTTTCTCGTCGTTGTAATGAATAATCATCAGAGGTTCACCCTGTTTCATTTGGGTGCCGACCTTGCAAAGCTCGGCAACTCCACAAGCAGGGTCAAATTTCTTGCCCTCTCCATGGACTAGAATTTGAACACCACGGGCAAGTTGTCCTGCATCAATGGTGTGAACATATCCACGCTTTGGAGCAGGCAGTTTCTTGGTGTGCTTGGCTTTGGGAAGCTTTTCGGGGTCATCGATTACCTTGGAATCTCCACCTTGGTATTCTACGACTTCCTTAAGTTTTTCCAAAGCGGTACCATCTTCCAAATGTTTACGAACGGTCTGCTTTGCAGAAAGAGTAGAACCTGCGACTCCAGCTAGCCGTACAATTTCCATGCCGAGCTTCATCACTAAATCCTGTAAGTCTTCCGGACCTTCACCTTTCAATAACTCAATCGCTTCCTTGAGCTCTAGGGATGGACCCACACAGGTACCAAGCGGTTGGTTGTTATCAGTAACCAGAGCAACGCACCGCCTTTTTAGGGTGCGTCCGACTCGAGTAAGAGCACGAGCCAGTTGTTTGGCATCTTCCGCATTTTTAATGAAAGAACCTTTACCCCATTTGATGTCGACGACAACGCCCTCGGCACCCGCGGCCAACTTGCGACTCAAGGTACCCGCGGTAATAAATGGAATCGATGGGATCGCTCCAATTTTCTTACGCAATTCATAAAGGATCGATTCAACCGGAGAAATTTCTTCGTGAAGATCAGCAAAGGCACAACCCAATTTACGAACCTGAGTCGAAAATTCTTCAAGATCCATGGCCGTTTTCACCTTGGGAATGGCTTTAAGCTTTTCGGAATTAGAACTAAGGAATTCTTCATCATCCCCATTCATGAGGGGCATGGCTACGCCCGCTGCAGCAGACAAGGGGCCAAGAACAAGAGTGGTTTTGTCACCGACTCCACCGGTTGAATATTTCTCAATTTTTGGACGAGAAACATCCATCATTTCAATCACTTCACCCGAGAGCATCATTTCCTCGGCAAAATAAGCNATTTCTTGGGCAGACATTCCTTGAAAAAAGGTAGTCATTACCCAGGCTGCTTGTTGAAACTCAGGCATTTCCTCGTCTAAGATGGCATCTACAATTNAGCGAATTTCTTCGTCGGNAAATTCACCTCCNTCTCTTTTCTTCTCAATCAAATATGTGAAAGAGGGGGAATCCTTGGATGATTTGGCCGTTGGCATAGTATATAACTCCTTACTGAATTTAAGGGGTGAATAGTTCAGTGCAAAGTGTGTCTTTACTAAATAATAGTCCATAGGTCGAGCATTTTCTTTGGACTGAACTTGACCCGAGCCCAAGAAATCGTTGTTTTCTGACCGAATGGAAAGGTCGCACGACATAGCAAAAGAAATTCATGATCAATTAATCAAGACCGCGGAGGCGATCCCAGTTTTCGATTCAGAATTCGATCCGCAGATAAGAACAGCCGACGAAAGATTTGGGGACTTTCAAGCAAACGGCACCCTTCCCTTTGCTAAGAAAAAACAACTTAATCCCAGAGAATTAGCTCAAACATTGATCGATGCTCTTCCCGAAAATAAGGACTTGGAAGTTTCACTGGCCGGTCCCGGTTTTATCAATTTCAAACTTTCCAGCACTTGCCTCTATCAATGGTTAAAGGCATTCGCCCACCGAGAGCAGATTGAAGCTGCCATGGCTACGAAAGAACCAAAAAGAGTGACTCTGGACTTCTCCTCCCCGAACACCGCAAAACAAATGCATGTCGGTCACATTCGCTCTACCATCATCGGGGAAAGCCTGGCACGCCTTCTAAAACTCAATGGTCATCAGGTGATCAAAGACAACCATCTCGGGGACTGGGGTACGCAGTTTGGGATTTTACTGTATGCAATCAAGCGGGAAAAGATTGACTTGAATAACTTGGGTGATCAGCCAATCGCACGACTGGAAAACCTTTACCGCAGTGGCAACCAGTGGATTAAAGAGGATAAGCAAGCCCTGAAAACCGCACGGGAAGAACTGGTTAAATTACAGGGAGGGGATGAGGAGAACCTATGCCTTTGGCAAAAAATTCGCGACCTTAGCATGGAATCCTTTGAGGAAGTTTATGATCTTCTTGGCGTTTCCTTTGACCATGCCCATGGAGAAAGTTTTTATCGCGACCAAGTTGATAGCATCTATCAATCGCTCGAATCCCATGGTATTTGCCAAGAGGATGACGGGGCACTCGTTGTCTTTCACCCCGAGCACAAGCGTTTTGCGAAGCAACCTTTCATCATTCGTAAATCAGATGGGGCGAGTAATTATGCAACCACGGACTTGGCTACCCTTTCCTACCGTTCCAAGGAGTGGAGGAGCGAGCAGATTATCTATGTTACCGACGGTCGCCAAAGGGACCATTTCGAACAACTTTTTCTAACAAGTCGCAAGTGGTTTGAAGCCGAAGCAAGAAAGATCCCTGTCCTTTCTCATGTTTGGTTCGGTACGATTTTGGGTGAAGACAACAAAGCGATCAAAACTCGGGATGGGCAACCTATCAAATTGGTCGACTTACTTGACGAAGCCATCCGGAGAGCCTCGCAAATGGTGCTCGAAAAGAATCCCGAATTAAGCCCGGAGGAAATAAGAAGAAGGGCCAATGCGATTGGACTCGGAGCGGTAAAATACGCAGATCTCTCTCAAGATCGAACGCTTGATTATGTATTTTCGTGGGAAAAACTTTTGGCAATGCAGGGAAACACCGCTCCTTACCTGCAATACGCAGTTGCCCGGGTTCATAGCATTTTTCGTAAACTTAATTCTTCCCCNGATGAACTGATTGAAAAAGCGGGTCCACCCCAAACCGAAGCAGAAAGAAAACTAGCAAGAAAATTGATTTTCTTCCCCATGGCGATCAAGCAAGCCACCCAAGAATTAAAGCCCCATTTCCTATGTACCTATCTTTTTGAATTGGCCACGGATTTCAGCTCTTTTTATAACCAAGATAAGGTCATGGTACCTGAAGTTGAGGTTCAAGGNATCCGNCTNCTTCTTTGTCAAACCACTCNGACATANTTGGAAATAGGCTTGGAAATGTTAGGTATTGAAACCCTTACCGAAATGTAGGCTANTCCGAGNAGCANTAANTGATCAAATTTCTTGTAGAGGTANATCCANCTTGTAGAACTTACAATTTGGATCCAGCCCCCATCCAGATTTTCGGTATAAAAGACCCCGCAACCTAGTTACATGCTCTGGTGACCAACTTGAGCGGGTCATTTCNAGCTCCCAATTTCCATTTTTAAATCGAACCGGTTGCATTGCATTTGAACGAACGATTCGACCTTCACTAAAAAAATACAAACCGGGAAATGAAGGACCCAGGTCCGGTAGGACTAGNTGGAACTTATCTCCTTTCTGATAAGCTTTAACCTGCCATTCGGAGGGCGGTTCTATGGGTAGTTTTTTGTGGAANTCATCGAAGGCTTTCTTCCATCGATCATCTAATTTTGTTTGTTTACCCACTGGGATGGTAAGGCTCAAGTTTGCGTATCCAGGCAAACAGGTTTTCGAACATGCCAACCAAGCAACTTTGCCTTCAATAACTAAGTCATCCGTCAGCTTATGAGTATCAGAAAAAGTAAGTTCACAAAGAAAAAGCGTTTCATCATGATGTCCATGTGCTCCGATTTGACCCATCTTGACACGCTTCGGAACGGGAAAAAGCAATGGACCTGCCGTGACTCCCTCAGGCAAAATCCACTCTACTGAGGGGGGAACCCCAACATCGCCGGGNTGCAGCCAATAAGTATGCCAGCCAAAATCACGTTGAATTCGCCATGCTATCCAGATGCTCTCTTTTGCATCGGCAACCTCAATCTCAGAGACTAAAGAGTGCCGGGTCGGACCGGTAATTTCAATTTCACCTTCCGCGGAGAAGGAATGAATTACGGGCAGTCCAAAACCAGCTAAACAAAAAATTAATGAAAAGATTTTCCGCACCCGCAAGTNGATTGAGCATTGGGGTTGCGGATTTCAAATCCTTTCCCGGTCAAACCGTCATCAAAATGAACTTCAGAACCATCAAGGTATTCTAAGCTGTCTGCATCAACCGCAAAAGAAACCCCATCACAATTCCCAACTTTATCAGTCTTTTTCGGAAAATCTACAGACATTCCATATTCGAAACCTGAACATCCACCAGGTTCGATAAAAACCCGAAGTACTTTTCCATCCTCAGAATCATCGAGCATAGAGGAAACTTTTGAAACAGCAGAATCTGTAAGTGTAATCATANCAAAATGATTGCAAAGAGGAGAAAAAAAGTCAAATTTCGANAAAATGTAGCTAATTTTGTGCCATTCTTGTATATTTTAGCAAAATACTAAAAAGTTTACTTGAATGAAAGGCAGAAAGGAAGTAGTTTTCGAGAATCATCCAAAACAATACTTTGAAAAACATATTTAACGAAGTACAGTTCGAACTTACCCGNAAAATCGCNGAGGGCGGAATGGGATTNGTNTATGAAGCGGTACAAAGCGGAATTGGCGGGTTTCGTAAAGTGGTAGCNATCAAATTGATNCGCGAAGAATATTCATCCATTGAAGAATTTAGAAATAATTTNATNGGAGAAGCTAAGCTTGTAGCCGACCTNATCCATACCAATATCGTTCAAACCTATCATCTTGGTCGTATTAACGAACAATACTTCATGACCATGGAATTTGTGACGGGGTGGAATCTGGAGGAGTTTCTAGACCGACATATAGAAACCGAACAGTATGTCCCTGCCGATCTTGCTGTTTTTATTGTCTCTCGNATTTGTCGNGGTTTAGGCTACGCCCATCGTAAAAGAGATGAGCATGGTAGGTTGCTGGGAATCGTCCACCGTGATGTCAACCCAAAGAATATCATGGTGGCCAAGGAGGGTGATGTTAAACTAACGGACTTCGGAATCGCGAAAGCCCTAGACCTTATGTACAATAAGGAGGGTGAGGTCATTGCCGGTAAGGATGAATATCTTTCTCCGGAACAAGCCCGCTGTGAAATAACCGACCACCGGGCAGATTTGTTTTGTTGCGGCATTGTAATGTCCGAACTTTTACTTGGATACAACCTCTTCGAGACTGCAGACTCCAACCAAACCATCCAGAATATTCTGGAAATGGAGCTCCCAAATTTTACTGATTTAAGACCTGATGTGGATCAAAGGCTAAATCATATCCTTCACCGNGCCATGGANAGATCTCGAGATGGTCGGTTTCAATCAGCGGAGGAAATGCTTACTGGNCTTGAAAATTTCATTTACGGGGATGGTTATGGACCGACCAACGAAAAACTNGCCGCCTATTGTAGTGATTTGTTTGGTGCAGACGGGCAAAACGCTGCCCTTCGTTGGTTTAATGGTGAAACTCAACTNGTCGAATCCTAAACTTGCAACCTGAATAGCCATGCAGTCTCAAGGACTTCGACAAGTACAAAAACAGACTCAGAATCTTGTCCTGGCACCACAGCTCAGGCAATCCTTGAAGATTTTACAAGTTCCTGCCTTGGAATTACGCTCTGCCATTCTTGAAGAATTGCAAACCAATCCGCTACTTGAGGAATTCGGGACAAATGACGACAGTTTAGATGCCGATACCAATGAACCTTCTCCAGATGAGATCGAGAGCGAAGAGGTTGAAGAATTTCCAGAAGAAGAGAAGGAAAAACCGGATTCCAAGGAAGAAACCGAGGAAGATACAGATCTTGAGCAAAAGGATGGAGAAGATCTGAACGACATGGATTTTTCCGATGAATTTTCAATTCTCAATGAAATGGAAGAGGATCTTAGGGAACATTTTGAAAGTGAATATGAAGGAGAGGCGAAATTAGGGAATTCGGAAGCGGATGAAAAAAGAAAATTCTTTTTCGATTCCTTGGTTACCGAAACTTCTCTTCAAGAACATCTTCTTGATCAATTAAAGCTCATTGAAACCACGGATGGCCAACGGGAAGCGTGTGAGTATCTAATTGGGAGCCTAGATGAGAATGGATTCATGTCCGCGAACCTTTCGGACATCGGATTACTTTCTGGCATTGCCTTGAAAGACTTGCAGTCGGGCCTAGAAATTCTTCAAACTTTTGAACCGGTGGGAATTGCTTCCGTAGATCTGCGGGATTGTCTGCTCAAACAAATGGATGCCCGTGGCTGGGAAGATTGTACTGCCTATTTGATTGTAGAGCATCACTTTCCACTACTCGTCCGCCGCAGGGTTCCTGAACTCTCCAGAAAACTTGCCGAATCGACGGAGGAAATCCATTCAGCCTTAGAAAAAATTTCTGAATTAGATCCCTCTCCGGGCCGTCGATTTTCCGAGGACAACAACCAATCAGTTTCTGCAGATGCAACCGTTGAAAAAGTTGGTGGTGAATGGGTGATTAGTCTGAATAATGACTACATCCCACGGCTTAAGATTAATAAAACCTATAAAGAGCTCATCACCAAAGGTACCCTTTCTGGTAAGGAAAAAGAATATGTCCGGAACCAGATGCGGGCCGGAAAATTTCTGATCAACTCCATTGACCAGCGTCAAAATACCATTGAAAGAATTACCAGACAAATCCTTCATAGACAGGCTGACTTTTTTGATGTGGGGGTTTCCAAATTGCACCCCATGACCATGTCTGAGGTAGCAGAAACCATCGATGTTCATGAAACAACAGTTTCTCGTGCCATCGCAAATAAATTTCTTAGCACTCCCCATGGTATGTTCCCCTTCAAATATTTCTTTACGCCAGGATATTCTGGGAAGGATGGAGATACCGTTTCGAACACAAGTGTCAAAGAAATCATCGGTTCGATTATAGAGCAGGAAGATTCCTCCAAGCCATTGAGCGACCGCAAAATTGTTGACTTACTTGCTGAAAAAGAAATTAAACTGGCACGCAGAACGGTGGCCAAATACAGGGAGGAGCTCGGAATTCCTCCGACAAACCTTCGCCGAAGATACTAATCCAAATTCAGGATCTTTTCTAAATTACCACTTTGGAAGACTACGCCATATCCGAGCAATTTGATGCAAAGCTCTCGCTTCTAGTCGATGCATCCACTCCAATTCTTCAAGTTGGGGTACTGGGAAAAANTNACTGGAAAAGTTTTCATNCTTCTGAAAAACAAGCGTTGGAAGGCTTGTTCTTTGCCNCCAAGCAAACTTTGGAAGAAGTTGGGCAGCCGCTCTCATCCNTGGATGCTATTTTCTTTTGCGAGGGCCCAGGATCAACCCTTGGTCTTCGGATAAGCTGTGCTTTTATCCGAACGCTCCAATGGGCCAACCACCCTACACCTCGAGTTTACATGTATAACGCACTCGATTTAGGAAAGGTCATGTGCGGAACTGAAGCTTCTATCCAGGCCCCATTTCGGAAGGGATTTCGATTTGTCCGTACTGGTAAGAATGCAGTTGGAAAAAAGGAAATCCTAAGTACTGAGGATGCACTTTCGCACTTTCCTGAGAGCATGCATTTACCGGACCCGAGAAGCTTGGTGGAAGATCTTCCAGAAACCCAAAAGATTCCCTACTCTTTAAAAGATCAAGTAAGGGGCTTGGATGACTTACTTCCGGTTTCAAAACTTTGTGAGCTTGCGACTCCCTATGCCCCAAGACCCGCAGAATTCCAAAAATGGCGACCCAACCCAAGAGCAACTTGATGGGCGTCTTCTCAAAGGCAATATTAACACCATGAGGTCCTGGGCTGAAATCGACCTTGCGGCTTTGGAAAGAAATCTCAATTTGATTCGAAGTGCCCTGCCCCAACCCATGAAATATGTATCTGTGGTGAAGGCGGATGCATATGGCCACGGTATCCTGCCAACCGCGGCTCGTTTAATGCAGAGTGGGGTGGATCTTTTTGCAGTNGCAAATATCAAAGAAGCTGCAGAAATTCGTGAAATGGCCTCCGGTTGGCCCATTCTGGTCCTCGGACCGCTTCTGGAAGAGGAGGATTCCGCACTTTTGGAATATGATTTAATTGCTACATTATCCTCGGCTTCAGAGCTTCAAAGATTTGCCGCTCTTNCCCAAAAAAGAAAGCAAAAGATAAAAATTCATCTTAAAATTGACTCGGGCATGGGCCGACTAGGTGCATGGTGGGAAGAGGCAGCGGAATTGATTGCACAAACACTCGCAACCCAAGAGATCGAATTATGTGGCTTATTGACTCATTTTGCAGATCCGAGCGATCTTGCATTNACAGACTTACAAAGAAATAGGTTTCACAAAATCCATGATGCTTTGCCAGCAGTAACGAGGGAGAATTTGATGGTACACGCTGATAATTCATCCTCACTCCTGAACTTGCAAAAAGATTCGATTTTCAATGCGGTCCGAATCGGGCTTCTTCAATTTGGAGTTTCTCCGCAAAAAGAGAGCTTATTTTCCCAGCTTCAAGTCGAACCAGTTCTTTCCTTTCACTCCAAGCTAGCGATTATAAAAAAGCTACCAGCTCAGACCACATTGAGCTATGGCAGGCAGCATCAATTGCAAAGAAGTACAAATATTGGGATTATCAGTGCGGGCTATGGGGATGCCATTCCATTACACTGTGGAAACCGAGCAGATGCCTTAATTCGTGGAAATCGATATCCTATTGTGGGCAGGGTAACGATGGACCAAACCTTGGTTGATTTGACCGACGCACCAGACAACCTTGAAGTGGGAGAAACTGTCACCTTGATTGGAAAACAGGGGGATCAGGAAATCTTGCTCACAAAACTCGCCGTGGATGCTGATACCATCCCCTGGGAACTTCTCTGCTCTATAACCAAGCGAGTGCCTAGGGTTTACACAACCAATCGTGAATGAAGCGAGGATTTTTAGAAATCAAAATTAGATTGAATCCCGGCGATCATGCTCTTCAATTTTTCAATAGATTGATTTCGATTTTCATAAGCTTGCTGCCCATCTTCCGGACATCCATAAGGGGAAACCCAACCCATACCATTCTTTTCGTGTGCAACATGGACATTTTCCAGCCAAGTAAGAATTTGTTCCAGGTTAGCCAGCAAACGATTGCCGGGTCGGGGCTTCTCCAATGAGTCCCCGTAAGGAACTCTCTGCATCACATTCCCTTCTTCGTCTTTGGTCTCTTCCCAAGCCACTTCGGCAGTCTCACAGGCTTCCCAAAATCGAACTTTGGAGTAATCAACACAACCGTCGAGGACCGCATTGGCCATGGCTTCGATTTCAGGCATGGCCGCTTCTGCGAAGGTTTCATCTTCCACGGGCTGGTAACCTTTTTCGGCTTCAATTAAAATCTGAGCTTTTTCATTGAGTGCATTCGCAATCGCCTTGACCAGCGAATAATTGATTTGGCCTTGCAAGTTCCCGTCTAACATCAGGTCAACGGCATCGAAAGCGAGTTCTTCATTCTCAGTGGA
>NHDN01000026.1 GCA_002171765.1 Verrucomicrobia bacterium TMED60 | reverse complement strand
GAAAGATGTCACTTTCCCCAGTACTTCGGATGTTATGTTAAGAAGCCAAGACGGAACTCTTCATTTCAACAACTTTAATTCTTACATACCAGGTGCCGTAAATTTAACTAATGTTAAGTATGGAACTGAAGTCTTAGAGCAGTCCCACTTTAATGGAAGTGCTGGTCAATGGGACTCAAGTTTAAGTTCCCCTTCCGGTGCCGCTGCGGTAAAGATTCGAGCCTTTCCCCAGTAATTTAAATTAAAGTTTAATCCAACCGATTTCACTTCTTTCTTTAAGCTATGAAAAATTTGCATTTATCAATAATTAATAGAGTCTCTTGCCTGTGTCTTATATCTGCTTTGTCCGCAGGTATCCTCCGAGCGGATGATCACATTACGAGGCAACCCGATTTGAGAACCAATCAAATTGAGGATTATCGAAGCCAGCAATCTTTGCTCAATCGGGAAAGAACTTCATCATCCACCGGTGGAGAAATTACCAATAGCGATTTAGGAATTCAACGACCGGTTGAGGCTAAAGAAACTGGATTTGGATATCACTTGGGCTTTGAAACCAAGATTGGTTACAGTAATAATCCTGCTTCGATGGATACCACCACTGACAACTTTGATTCTGCCGGTGTTTGGGTAAATTCCTTGCGCAATAATTTTCTTCTGGGAGCATTCGATCTCGGAGGGGCATCTTTCTCACCTCTTGCCAGTATTAATTATTCAAAAACGAATCATTTTGGTAACGACGCACTTGAAATTCTTGATTCCGATTCTCTAAGCCTTAGCTTTGCCGGTATTTTTCAGTTTAGTGGAGGCTTGTCCTTGAGGGGTAGTTTAGCTTCTTCTTTTGATTTCAACCCAAACGCTGGAATGGAACAGACCTACCGGCAGACCTCTCCCACGCTTGCGGTTGGAAAAGGGTTTCAAATCGGTGATGCTCAATCCTTTATCGAGTGGTCAGTCGCCTACCATTATACCAACACCGTTTCACCACCAGAAGACAAGATGGATCGATTTGAAACGGCTCTGATGCTTGGACTAACCGTCCCGTTTGGGAACCTTGAACTCAGTCCGTTCCTTAGGTTTGCAATATCTAAATATTCCAATGAGGATACCACCTTCAACAAAGATCAAACCGATTTTCTTGCCAACCTTGGCTTACAACTAAAATATTCATTTACTGAATGGTTCAGTCTCAAAGGGTATCTCAATTTAAGCACTCGAAACTCGAACATTACAGATAAGGACTTTACCCGTATTGACCCCGGATTCGGGGCTGCATTGGATGCAAGGTTTTAGGAATCAGAACTTCGTTTAAACTAACTCCCCATGCAGTATAGATTTCGCTGCTATCTGCTCGGGTGTAGTGTTCTTTTCTCGTTATCCTTATCTGCCCTTGAAGAAAACTGGAGGGTCAAATTCGTTGATGGTAATGCTTATCTTCAGCCTAAGCTTATTAATATCGACCGGACCAAAAAGTTACAAAATGGCTTTGAATTTACGGATCCCCTACCCTATGCCATTGTTGCTTCAAAAGACGCTTACCTTGAACTAGAATTAAAGGCTCCATTCTTTCAAACCTTAAGGTTGGGACAATCTACTGCCATTGAATTAAGAAAGCAGAATAAATTCTTTTTCTTTCAAGGATCTGCACNCTTCTCCCACCGTAAGCAAATTAAGTTCATCTTGGCGACTGAATCTTGCCAAACACTAGTTGCTGGAAATGGAACATGGTTNGTTGAAAAAACGGCCCACGAAGGATTTAAAATCGTGGTTCTTGAAGGTGAATTGAAGNTTGGAAACGAAAAAGTAGACGGNATACTTCNNGCAGGCGATCTTGCNATNGTTTCNACTAAAGAAGGAAAAGTCAGTCAAAGCATAAAAATTGAACTACCNTTNTTACTTTCAAGTTCACGGTTACTTAATAAATTTCCGACAAAATTAGATTCTCATTCCAGATTGATCAGTGCGGCACAAGTTCAAGCCATCCGGATGAAGANGAAATACGAAGCCTTTATTGGGGAAGTAAGTCCGGAAAATAAAGTCAGACTTTGGACTATTAAGGAAAAGAGTCAGAAATAAGGCAACGGATCATCAAGTTCCTCAAAAACCGTTTTGGGTCCTTACTTGAAACTACTTCACCTTAGCCATTTGATTACCTTGCCAGTCCAAGTAGTTATGGGTATTTAAGCATCTGACAGTATGCAATGAGTAGGGAATTTAAATACAAGGCCTTCATCACTTATGCCCATCGTGATGAAGAAAAGGCTCGCTGGCTCCGAAAAAAGTTGGAGAATTTCCGAGTACCCAAGCATCTGGTAGGAAAAAATAGCCCTTTTGGACCCGTACCCTCTCGATTATACCCAATTTTCCGGGACCGAGATGAGTTAGCTGGTGCCGCACAGTTAGGCCCGCTGATTGAACAAGCACTTCATGACTCTTCCCACTTAGTTGTACTTTGCTCCCCCCATGCGGTCAAATCACGTTGGGTTAATGAAGAGATTCGGATGTTCAAAGCGATGGGCAAAGCCGACCGAGTGCTTTGCTTGGTTCTGGAAGGAGAACCCATGGCCGAAGATGTTAAAAATGACCCGGAAAAAGAATGCCTCCCGCTGGCCGCAAGAAGAAGAATTGATCCAAAAGGTGAGATTACCGATCAAATCCATGAGCCTGGGGCCGCAGATTTAAGAGAAGATGCAGACGGCGAAAAAGATGGTCTTTTGAAGGTGATTGCTGGCCTTTTGGGTATTGGTCTTGATGAATTAAAGCAACGAGACATGCTCGCTAGGCAACGACGTCTTGCATGGGTTGCCACTGCTTCAACCACCCTAGCACTATCTGCAATCGGACTTTCGGTATATGCCTTTTATCAGCAACAACAAGCGAGTTTAGCCAGAGCCAGTGCTGTTTCAGAAAGACAGGCGGCTGAAGAAGAGCTAGCCAAAACTCAAACCATTACTAACTTCGTACAAGAGCTCTTTGTATCCCTTGACCCTCAAAATACCGCAGGAATGGATACCGAGTTGTTGAAAGCGATGCTGGATCAGGGCTCAAAAAGAGCAGCTGAGCTTTCAGTTGAGCCAGAAGTGGAAGCTGAGATCAGATATTGTCTGGGAAAAACATACCGTTCGATCCGGTCTTATGAAAAAGCACAAATAGAACTTGAACGGGTTCTTATCCTGTTTGCTGAGAAAATCAGAAAAGAATTACCCACCCGTTTGGAGGCAATGAATGAAATTGCCATGGTTCATGAAGCCCTGGGAAATTATTTGGAAGCCGAACCGATGATGGTTCAAATGCTTGAACAAAGAAGTAGGGAGTTGGGCTCGGATCATGTAGATGTCATTGATGCTCAAATTGATTTAGCCACCGTATTCAGGCGCATTGGAAAATTTGAACAAGCTGAAGACCGCTGCACGGAAACTCTATCTCTTCTTAGCGACCAGAATCGAACCCAAGAAGATCCGCTGATGTTAAAATGTAAAACGGAGTTATCCAAGATCTACATAGCAAGGGAAAAAATTTCCCAAGCCGAGAGTTTAATTCGTAATGTTTTTGAACTTTCACGTCTACATATTGGAGAAAATAATGTTCTCAGCTTACGCAGAGGTCAGGTTTTGGTGGAAGCTCTCCGTAAATCTGACAAGTTGGATGATGCCGAGAAATTATCCAAGGAATTGGTTTCTAAATTGACTTCCATATTGGGTGAAACCCATCCGGATACTTTGGGNGCGATGGATTCACTTGCCGAGATTGTAGCGGGCAGAAAGGATTTGGATCGTGCCTTAGAATTATATTTAAGAATTGAAGGGGCCAAGGAAGAAGCCCTGGGAGACATGCATCCCGAAACTTTGGCGACATTGAAAGCCATTTCCCGAATTTACCGATTACAGGAAAAACTTGAAGAAGCCGAAAAAGTCCAGGCTGCGGTTAAGCAAAGGCTTGAAACAAAATATGGTCTTGAGCACCCAGAAACTCTTCGGGCAATGAATGAACTTGCGGACTTGTATCTAGCACTCGGCAAGGAAGATGACGCCTTTGCCCTTAGTGAGAGAACTTTAGATATTGAGCTTGAGGTGATGGGCGAGCAAGATCCGATGACATTGCAAACTATGTTTAGAATCGGNAAACTTCATTATTTAGCCAACCGAAAAGATNCAGCTATGGAAGCCCTAGGNGATACCCTGGCAAAACAGGAAAAGCTTTTAGGNTTTGATAATGCTGAGGCCACCACTACNAGAGATTTACTCAATGAAATACTGAGCGAAAGAGTCACCACCAAAGTCTTGGAAGAAAATCCCGAAGTCTACGAAACGGAAAATCTAATAGGTCCTACTTTACCNACCGTTTTAGCGGATTTCGATAACAATGAATCCAACCAGAGTAATCCTGCTTCCATGAATCTCGAATCCAATAGTTCAGAATCTAATCAACAACTGCAATCAGATTTCCTCAAGGGCCTATCCGAAGAAGGTGAACAAAATGAATCGTTTCCAGTTCCTGATTACCAAGCGGATTGAAGATGCCCCAAATAGGGTTTATCTTTGATTGGGATGGAGTCGTGGTTGACTCCTCTAACTTACATGAAAAAAGTTGGAATATTTTGGCAAAAGAGATCAACCTTCCATTGCCGGATGCTCATTTCAAGAAAGGGTTCGGAAAGAGAAACTCTGTAATCATCCCAGAGATTTTGGGCTGGAGCCAAGAAAAGGCTAAAATTGAGCAATGGGGCAAACGAAAGGAAGAGATTTATAGAGAACTTGGAGAAAAATCTGGGATTCAAATCATAGATGGAATCCATGATTTTCTAAAGGAGATGAAATTAAACAATATTTCCGCTGNNATCGGAACTTCAACGGATCGTGAAAATATTGANTTGGCCTTTGGNCAGCTTGGAATTGAGAACTTTTTCCTNGGTGCAATCTGNGCTGAAGATGTGAGCCAAGGTAAGCCACACCCTGAAGTTTTCTTAAAAGGAGCTGACCTTTTAGGTCTNCCCCCAGAGCAATGTGTGGTATTTGAAGATAGTTTGCACGGCATCGAAGCAGCAAGAAGAGGAGGGATGAAAGCGGTTGCAATTACCACTTCTCAACCCGCTTCTTTACTACAAGAAGCAGGAGCTGACCTCATTGTTGATTCTCCAATAGAACTGACNGTAAACTCTCTCGTTCAATTATTTGATTAAGCCAACTGACAAACCATGAAAATTGCTCTGCATTATAAAATTCTTATCTCCCTGGCCCTTGCCTTTTCGATTGGATTATTCGCAAATTTTGAGACCAGTGAACTGAACCAAAAGCCAAGCTGGTTCCTCTATTTTCAAGAAGCTTGTCAATTCGTAGGTACTCTTTTTCTCAATGCNTTGAAGATGGTGGTCATACCCTTGATCATAACCTCCATCATCTGNGGAGTTGCCAAAATTGGTGCGGAATCCAATTTTAAAAGGCTTGGATTGAAGACTTTTGGATTTTATGGACTTTCNGGAATTCTTGCGGTCACCGTGGGCTTGCTTTGTGTAAATATTTTCGAGCCAGGAATTGTAAATCCTGAAATTCGGGAGAAAATGTTAAGTACCCATAACGCATTTGATCAAGAAAAACTTGGCTCCGCCATGCAGAGAGCCGATGGNGGTTGGGCCAATCTTATCGAAATCTTTCATCGGATGGTACCTACAAANCTATTTAAAGCTGCCGTCGAAGGCCAATTACTTGGTTTAATTTTCTTTAGNTTACTCTTTGGTTTCTTTGTTTCTCGACTATCCGATAAATTGAAAATTTCCCAAACCACTTTTTGGGAAAGCTTGAATGCGGTTATTTTAAGCCTCACTAACTTCATTATTTCTTTNGCCCCGTATGGAATTTTCGGTTTGGTGACCCCTACCCTTATGACTGTAGGTTTGGACACACTCTGGGTAATGGGGGGATTTGCCCTTACNGTATTGACCGGGTTATTNATTCATTGCCTCATAATCCTTCCAGTTATGNTGAGGTTNCTGGGTGGTATTAANCCCATCAACCACCTGAAAGCAATGGCNCCAGCAATGCTGACTGCTTTTTCGACCGCATCCTCTTCCGCCACCCTGCCNCTGACTATGAAATGTGTTACCCAGAGGGTAGGTGTTTCCAGAAAANTTGGGAGTTTCACCCTCCCTCTTGGTGCTACGATGAATATGGATGGCACTGCCCTTTTCGAATGCGTNGTCGTCGTCTTCCTTGCTCAACTTTTTGGAATTGAAATGAGTTGGGCTAT
Organism: Verrucomicrobia bacterium TMED60; assembly: GCA_002171765.1. The sequence goes on along the minus strand of NHDN01000026.1, from coordinate 29,359 downwards.
TCAATTTTCAGTGGTTGTCATGGCTTTACTAACATCGATTGGAGTTGCTGGAATTCCTTCTGCTAGCTTAGTTGCAATTATTGTCATTCTACAAGCCGTTGGTTTTCCGGAGGAAACGATCGGTATTGGNGTTGGAATTGTTTATGTGGTCGATCGGTTTCTAGACATGACGAGAACCGCAGTAAATGTATTCGGGGATAGTTGTGCTGCTGCAGTAATCGGCAAGTCAGAAGGCGAAAAAGAGTACTATCCNGAGGTACTCGATAAAGGAATCATAAGCTAATCACCCNCCCTTTGATAAATGAAATTTCGTCTTTGCTCTGATTACAAGCCTCAAGGAGATCAACCTGAAGCGATTAATTCTTTAGTGCAGTCCATTGAAGCAGGAAATCAGGCACAGACTCTACTCGGNGTAACNGGTTCAGGAAAAACTTTTTCAATGGCAAATGTNATTGAGAGGTTACAACGACCCGCTTTNATCATTTCACATAACAAAACACTTGCAGCNCAATTATATTCNGANTTTAAGGCTTTTTTTCCGGANAATGCGGTTGAGTACTTTGTAAGCTATTATGATTATTATCAGCCCGAAGCTTATGTTCCTTCANCCGATACTTTTATTGAGAAAGATTCTTCNATCAACGANGAGATCGAACGNCTTCGNTTGGCNGCAACGGGTTCTTTAATCAGTCGCCGTGATGTTCTNGTAATTGCNAGTGTNTCTTGTATTTACGGNCTGGGNTCACCTGAAGATTTCAAGGCTCTTTCCNATGAGGTTCGAGTCGGAGANGAAGCAGGTCGTGAACTTCTTTTGGAAAAGTTGGTAGATGGACTCTACAANCGNAATGATATCGAACTNAAAGCTGGAAAGTTTAGTGTGCGTGGTGATGTCGTGGATCTTTTCCCCGCCTATGCTAATCATCCCATNCGNGTTGAATTTTGGGGGGATGAAATCGAAACCATTCGGGAATTTGATCTCATGACCGGAGAAACCCTNCGGAATCTCGATGCCTATCGTATTTATCCAGCAAACCAATATGTCACGACNAAAGACAAATTAGGCGTNGCCTGTAAAGTNATNGAGAAAGAGCTGGAAGAAAGAGTTAAATGGTTNGAAGAAAANAACCTTCTTCTGGAAGCCCAGCGTATCAGGATGCGAACGGAGTATGACNTNGAGATGCTTAAGGAAATTGGATTTTGNAATGGAATTGAAAATTACTCGAGGCACCTTTCCGCAAGAAAACCAGGACAACGGCCATGGTGTTTAATTGATTTTTTCCCGGACGATTTCCTTCTTTTTGTGGATGAAAGTCATGTGACNTTACCCCAAGTTGGAGGAATGTTTCANGGGGATCTATCTCGGAAAANTAAATTGGTCGATTTTGGTTTTCGACTACCGTCCGCANTGGATAATCGTCCTTTGAAACCTGATGAGTTTGATGAAGTCACAGGACAAACCATTTATGTCTCTGCAACTCCGGCTTCTTTAGANATCGANAGNTCTGCTTGTNTCGCCGAACAACTGATTCGNCCAACTGGCTTACTTGATCCAGAAATGGAAAAAAGACCAATCAAAGGCCANGTTGAAGATTGTATAAGTGAGATTAAAAAAGTAGTTGAAAAAGGNCACNGAATCTTAGTAACAACCCTTACCAAAAGAATGTCCGAAGATTTAACCGATTTTCTNNGGGACCATAANATAAAGGTGGAATATTTNCANTCTGACATTGATGCCCTTGAAAGGGTAGAGATCTTAAGNAATTTAAGAGCAGGTGCATTCGATGTTCTTGTNGGAGTAAATCTTTTGCGAGAAGGACTTGATTTGCCAGAAGTTGCTCTTGTTGCTGTTTTAGATGCGGANAAAGAAGGCTTCTTNCGAAGCGAAACNAGCTTGATTCAAACTGCTGGTCGGGCGGCAAGGCATGTGGATGGAAAAGTCATTTTTTATGCTGATGTGATGACTAAATCTTTATCCAAAGCATGGGACACCTGCCTATATCGAAGAGAAAAGCAAATCGCATATAACCAAAAGCATGGCATAACGCCCCAAAGCATAAGCCGCCCTATTCAAGAAAGCCTGATCAAGAAAAAAGAAGAAGAAGACTTGCTTGCCGTATCTGAAAATATTTCCGCAAAAGAAGTTAAAAAGCTGTTGAGACAATTGGAGAAGGAGATGATGGAATCCGTAAAAAAACTCGAATTTGAGAAGGCTGCATTACTGAGAGACCAAATCAGTTTTCTGCAAGGTGGAGGTGACCCTATTCAAAAAGCAACTAAAGGCGGATATACTTCGAAAAGAAAATTTAAAAAATATGGGAAGCGTAAATAAGACATTATCTAGCTTATTTGGTTCTCTCTTTTTTGGACTCATTCCGCTCGCTGCAGATATTGAGAACCGAAATGAACTTCTTTTTTTCTTTGATAAGATTGAAGCAAAAGGGGAAGTCGATGTTTTTGTGAAAAAAGGAGATAAACGTGGAAAAATCTCCATATTTGCTGANTCTCAAATCATCAATTCCGTAGTTGCTCGGGTGAGTCAAAAAACCCTTTTTATCGATGCAAATAATTCCTTCGAATTTCAAAGAAGAATTCCATTTGTAAAGTTTAATGCCAGCCGAAAATTTCCGGTCGAGATTATTGTTTCAGTCAAAGAAATCTCTGAAATCAGAGCTTTGGAAGGAGCTAATCTAACCTGCAGTGAATTCTCTTCTCCCCAACTAAAAGTCTTTCATTCTGGTACTGGAAAAGTTTTCCTAGATGACATCAATTCTCCTTCGATCTACCTGCAACAGAATGGTTCTGGTACTAGTTCTTTAAAAGGAAGTCGAACCGAGATTTTTGAAGTTGAACTTGAGGGGAATGGAAACCTGGATGCCAGCGATCTCGAAGTTGACTCAGCAAAAGTTATCCATCAAGGGAGTGGTTCTATCCAGATAAATTCAATGCAATGGTTAGATGCACGAATTTTATCAAGTGGCTCGATTTTACTCCATAGAGAACCAGAAAAAATGGTTATCGAACAAAAAGGTAGTGGTAGGATTCGATCTCTNTTTGCAGAGGTAGATGAACGAAAACTACGATAAAANAATTCTAAAGGAAAATTTCTTCCCCTTCAATCGCAGGGCGAACACCAGGATGTATTAAGGATACCTCTTTTTTTATCTCATCCATTTTGTCATCATTATGGGAAGGATCATGATGAAAAAGAAAAGTTTGTTTCACATTGGCAGCTTGTGCAATCTTGACCGCTTCCTGCCATGTTGAATGTCCCCAACCCTTGAACTTTGGATACTCTTCATCGGTGTATGCCGCATCATAAACCATGATATCAGCATCTTGGGCCAGTGCTAAAACATTTTCATCTAAACGATCCTCGAAATGTTCGGTGTCAGTACAAATGGCAATTACCTTTCCTCCACATTCAAGACGATAACCACATGCACCGTTTGGATGATTGAGTTTGCCAGTCTTCACGACCAGATTACTCCCGAGTTCAAAAGTTTTGCCAACATCGTAATCATTGAAGGTACATGCTTTTTCAATCAAGGAACTCGGAACAGGAAAAACGGGATCTTTCATCAACATGGTACCAATAATTCCATGCAAATCATAGTTGTCACCATCCAAATGACCGGCGAATAGGTTAACATTGCTCGCTGGATTGTATAGGGGAGCAAAGAATGGCAGCCCTTGTATGTGATCCATATGAGTATGGGTGAAGAATAATTTTGCATTGAGTAAATTACCCTCTTCCAAAAGAATTTTCTTTCCAAGCAAGCGNATACCGGTTCCAGCATCAATGATTAATCTTTGGTCTTCAAAATTGATTTCAAAGCATGTGGTATTACCACCATAACGTACGGTTTCCGGACCGGGACAAGGAATACTACCACGGGTACCCCAAAATTTGAGTCGAAGCGAATAAGAATCAGTCATGATAAGTAAGAATTAATTTTTGCTTATTCGGATAATAAGGCAACCCTCAAAACTTAAAGTATATATTATCGATCTAGCCATTCACCTTCCTCATTCTGATAGGAATCAGTCTTACGACCATCTCCCCAGTCATAGATTCCCTCTGATGCAAGGCCATTTTGGAATTCTCCTACAAAACTTGTTCCATCACCAAAGTCTAAACTTCCAGTCCCACTTTTTATTCCATTTTCCCAAAGTCCTGAATAAACAACTCCTTCAGGATTAGTCTGTACCCCAAATCCATTGGGCTCACCTTTTACGAATTCACCAGAATATCTTGTTCCAATAGCCAAAGTCAAAACCCCAGTTCCCGAAAACTCTCCTTCCACAAATCCACCGATGTAGAGGGATCCGCTTGTTTTCGATAAAATACCTTTCCCATGGTAAAGATTGTTAAGAAAATTACCCGTATAATGATCTCCATTTGCCACCTTCAAGTATCCTTGTTCGTAACTCCCGTCTAGGTTAAAAAAACCAGTAAATTCATTACCAAATTCATCTCGCATCTTACCCTCAGAAATGAATTCCCTATTCCACTCTCCGGANATTACGGTTCCATCCACACTTTGAAATTCTCCATAAAATAAGGCATCCTTTTCCCAATGCCCAACCATTCTNGANGAATCTGCCAAGAACAAGGTGCCAAAACCCTCTCTTCTTCCATTCGCCCATGCACCTACATACTTCTCGAGATTCGCATCGGATTTATATCTGATGGTACCATGCCCATGGGCATTACCATCCACGAATTGTCCTTCATAAAAGTCTTCATTGGGAAACTTACGAGTACCAAAACCGTGTGGAAGTCCTCGGACTAGCTCACCTTCATAAACCGAGCCATCCTCAAGGAAATTCTTCCCTTGAGTAGCAGCTTTGCTTAGGACGGAAGCCTCGGAAGAAGATTCAGTATTTTGCATGTCATCTGAAATGATATCGGCTTGCTCCACATTGCAGCCGAGAAGAAAAAAACAAAAAAGAAAAATTAACCTCACGACCAGATACTAGAAAGTCATGGTTTTGCTAACCTGAAAAATACTCGTCACAATAGAAATCGCTACCAGAGCAACTAACGAGAATGCAAAACCCAGGGCAGCCCCTGAAACCAAGGTTGTCATTGCCTTGATTCTTTTGGTGAGATCTTCCCTAAAAGCTTTGCAAGCGTCTTCGACACTGTTACCAAGATTTCCAGTCTTCTCACCGACTTCAATAATATCCAACTGCATAAGGGGCATAAACTTAAACTTGCGCAAGGCATCTGGAAGAGATTTCCCCTCATTGACTAAAGCACGTGCTGAACGAAACTGATTTCTCATGAAACGGTTTTGGATCGTTCTTTCGCACAACCTTAAATTCTCGGTAAGTCCAATTCCACTCCATATTAAAGCAGACAACAAGTTGGATAGTTGAAAGAGTTCAGACATTAATAAAATTTTACCAAAAAGAGGNAATTTGAGTANCGAATGGTCTAGTGCGACTCCCCCCTTTTCTGTTTTACTCCATTGAACAACAACTCCAATAAATATTATAATCCCAACTAGAAAAAACGGTCCGATCGTTAAGAGAACTTCAGAACCATTGATAAGAATTTTCGACATTAAGTTTAATTCTCCTCCAAGTGAATCAAGCATCTCCTCAATTTTTTCCAGTAAAAAAAACAAGAAGAATAAAACCACCCCGAAAGCCATAAAACAAACAAAGATAGGGTAACTCATACTGCTCAAAACCTTGGCACGAATTTCCCTCTTCTCCTCCAAATACGAAATAATTTTTCGAAGGATTGGAGAAACATTTCCGGTCGCCTCTCCAGCCTCAATAACGAATGTGGATGATTCACTGAAAAACTGGGGTAANTGTCGCATCGCTCTGGACAAGGTTCTACCCTCCGTTAACTCTCTCCANAGAAAACCAGCTATTTCTTTTTGTACTGGATCNGATAGCCTTTGATTCAACAGCTTAACCGCATCGGCTACNGGCATACCNCTTCCATGAAGCTCGACCAACCTTTTGAGAAACTCAAGGCCTACCTTTTCTCCTTTTGATCCACCCTTAACAAAGCCTTTTAACCCAGAAGTTTTCATGTCTTTACNCTGAGAATTCTTTGCGTTTTTCTTGGTTCCAACTTCTGCAGCAGCAGACTCGGAAAGAGAAAGCTTTAGAGGAGTTANGCCTTTCGATCTTAAATCCTTCCTTGCCTCTTTTAAGCTTCCTGCAACNACATTACCCGAAAGTGTCTTGCCTTTCGAATTTACTCCCAGATAACTAAATTCAGGCATGCCTTACACTACTNTAATTCAGAAACAGGAGGGAGTGTTTGATCAACCTTTGATGACTCCACTGAAACTTCATCCTCATCCATCATTCCGTCCGCATATCGAATAACTTCTTCAAAAGTGGTTAAACCGCGCTTAATTTGAGCCCATCCAGTTTCCTGTAAGGTGCTCATGCCTTCTTCCAATGCGATCTCCCGAATATCGGGTGCAGAAGCACTTTGAATAACTAAGCTGTGAATTGAATCACTCATTTTCATAAGTTCAAAAATCCCAACACGGCCCCTGTAGCCTAAATTTTGGCAACTCGGACATCCTTCGGCCTGTAAAACGGAATCCCCAAACTTACACTCGTCAATGTCAACTCCCAATAGGGCAAGTGAGGCTTGCAGGTCCGACTTTTGCATTTGAGCAGGCACGGCACATTTTGAACATAATCTCCTAACTAGCCTTTGGGCTATTACCATTTCTACGGAGGAAGCAATTAAGAAAGGCTCGATCTCCATATCAATCAATCTGGTAATCGCTCCCGGGGCATCATTGGTATGAAGTGTACTCAAAACCAAATGCCCGGTTAAAGAGGCACGAATAGCAATATCAGCAGTCTCCCGGTCACGAATTTCACCAACCATAATTACATCCGGNTCNTGTCGTAAAATTTCTCGCAGGGCNCTGGCAAATGTAAATCCAATTTCTGAATTAACCTGAGTCTGATTGATTCCAGCAACCTCNTACTCAACAGGATCTTCAACCGTCATGATTCTNCTTTCCGGTTTGTGAATTCTTCGAATGAAAGCGGTCAAGGAGGTTGATTTACCAGAACCAGTCGGTCCGGTAACCAAAACAATACCATGGGGTTTCTCAAGAATATTGACGATATTCTTCTCATCCTTTCCTAATAACCCAAGTTCTTGCATGGAAAGAGGTTGGGATTTTTCATTGAGTAATCGTAAACTTATGCTTTCCCCATAGAGAGTGGGTAAAGTAGATACCCGGATATCTAAATCACTCTGCCCATGACTGAAATTTATACGCCCACCTTGTGGTCTTCTTTTTTCAGATATGTTGATACCACCCATTATTTTTATACGGGAAATAATCGCATCCTGAAAACTGCGAAGGTTGTCGGGCACACGAACTGGNACAAGTTGCCCATCAATCCGATACCTGATTTGTAAAGTTTCTTTATGCGGTTCGAAATGAATATCGGTGGCACGGTCCACGATCGCCTTCAGAATAACTTCATTTACAAACCGGATAATCGCAGCATTTTGATCCTCTAAATCATCTTGCTGATCTTCCTCNCCATCCTGATCGAGNTCNGAATCATCCAAGCTTTCAGCACCGATACCAAAGTTTTCAGTTATGGCACGAGTAACTTTCTCNGGAAGGCCAAGATACCAAATGGGTTTTTTACCCGAAACGGCAAAGACCCACCGACTCATTCTTGGCGTTGGGGGCCATAGGGTAAGCAGATGCACTTTATTTCCCTTAGAATTTGGAGTCAGATTACTTTTAACCANNCTTTCAGACTGCTGAATTCCTTGTTTTAGGACTTCAATTAATTCTTCAGCAGGGCAAGGTTTGGTAAGGATTTTGAACACTTGNCCTGANTTAATTGCGTCTTTGGCAATTTCAAAATCAGAATGCCCAGTGATGAGNACGCAGACNATCTTTGGATCCATTTTGCGTATTTCAGTGATCATGCTGGAGCCACTCATTCCAGGCATTCGCATATCCGACAAAACAATGGAAAACCCGCCTTCCTTCTTAAAAATCTCAATTCCTTCATCACCACTTAAGGCTACATGCACCTCAAAATCATTTCTCAAATGAAGCTGAAAGCCTCTCAAGATCCCTTCTTCGTCATCTACGCATAAAACCTTTGGCTTTTGCACACTCGGCTCCATCGCATCAATAGGCAAACAGCTATATGAATGAATCAGCCGCAAAGGTAGGATTTTGGTAGGATTACTAGAAAGCTCAAAATCATCAACATAAGTAAGGTCTAATCTTCTTGATATCTCTTTGATGATAGACTCCACCGATTTTGAATCTTTCGAAGCAAGCAACCTGGCCCGATCTTCTCGGTTTGCACCCAAGATATTCAGCCTGTCCAAATCAGATAAATCTGGCCACCAATCCATGTGGTCTTGAAGTTCCAAATCAAGTTCGTGCAGCGAACGATTGGTATTTTCTCCTTCGTCAATATCCTCGGTTTCCTCTTCTTTCATCTAAATAAGCAATTAGGGGGTAGTGATCGTTGGTTTTCGAGGTGGAATTTTCACGCGAGGTAGATTTGTATTTGGAAGACGAATGGGAGATTTTGGCGGAACGGCAGTCTTTTTCTTCTTAACGGGCTGGGCACTGGGTACCGGCATAATCTTATGTTGCGAAGCTTTAAGGCTCAAAGTTTGCCCCCCTTTCATTTTGACTACCTCCGTTTCAGGATTGAAACTTTCAATTTGAACTTTCCCATCGTCAAAACTTTCCCCCTTCTTTAGCCAATAACCTTTGTTTTTAACTTTGTCAAAAAGAGCAAAATGCCAGGCTCCCTCAAACTTGAAGAATCCTCGTAACTCCAAGTTCGAGTTTATCGGCTTTGGAGATGGTGGAGGAGGTGCTGGCTTCACCGTTGGAGTTGGCTTACGATTCTGACTTCCCGGTCTTAAAAAAGGGTTACNTTGAGCATGAGTCGAAAGCTGAAATGCAAAACAGATTGCAAAAAACAAAAAAAATAAAACCGGCATTCTCATCTTTATCATAAGAGTTTTGGAGGAGTTGCCGGCATGTCCTGGGGATTCTGCTTCATGCGTTCTCTTCCGTTGATGTCAGGCATCCCCAAGATCTTACCGGAGGGAGAAACGAACTTTGGAGCATAAGTCCCCTCAATTCTAGTATCAATAGAATTTATATTATCCAGGGTCTCATCAAAATCGGGTTTAATAATGGTTGGTCTGAGGAAAATGAGTAGTTCAGTGGGCGTATATTTTACCGTCTTCGGACGAAAGAATTTTTCACCAAAATAGGGGATATCGCTCAACAAGTTATATTTTGATTCTGTTGAATCAACCTGTACTTCTTGAAGACCACCCAAGACAATTATTTCCCCGTCACGAATGGTAACCAGTGATTTTGCTTCCCTGACTTTCTTACCTGGCAAAGACTGCCCTTGATAAGTATTGCTTTGGGTCTCATCAAATTTCTCTGCCTTCACTTCCACCTCCATAAAAATGGATCCCCGGGAAGTAATGGTGCCATTTTCATCCATTTGTGGGAGGCCGATTTTAGGCTTCTTGATTTGAAGTTCGGTCTTAGCGGTAATTTGATCACGCTGTCCAGTATTGGAGCCCTCCGTGGTTGAGACATTGCCATAATAAGTAGGAACAACAATATTTCTTTCATCTTCGATCAAAATATGAACCTCAGGGGCATTATGCGAAACCATAAGAGATGGAGTGGAAAATATGCGCACATCGTTCCGCTCGGAAGAAAGGGCAAAAATCTGATCCCAACGAATGCCAGTAAGTTCCCAATTCTGAATTTGAAAAGGAATGGAAGTATTTAGACCAGGTACACCAAGGATNCCTTGCANNGTTTCATTTTGCACCTGANTNACTGTAACATCACCNNCAGCTCCCAGTGAACTGTCACCNGTNGTGGTTGTAGTTACAGGNTCTCCNAATAAACCATCGGCTCGGGGTCCCCTNGCATACTTTGACCACTCTAGTCCNCCAAACAAGGAGTCAATTCCTCTTTGNTTTTGCTCGGTTAGATCNACCATTACAAAAATAGTATCTATNCGGGCAAGAGGGAGNGGCTGNTCCAAAGACTCAATCATTCTACCTATTTCTAAAATGTCCTCCTTGGTACCATAAACCAGTATGGCATTACTTCTTTCATCGGAAGATATGGTAATGAAGTCNCTGAATTCATGGGAACCCTCCCCTCCGCCAGTATCTGGACTCGCCTGCTTGGCGTTGGCTGCAGGACTAGGTGGTGTTGTCCCTTTGCTCGCTTGATTATTTGTATTTCTCGCCGTAGATTTATTTCCTTGGATTTGTTGCTTAATCCGCTGTTGGTTTTTGATTACCTCATCCAAAATGGATTGAATATCATTAGACTCTGCATGCTGCAATTTGAAGAGCTTACTGGTTGTCTTCATTTTGATTGGGGCATCATAGGTTTCCAAAATAAATTCTANTGTTTCCTTGTTTTCTTTTCTCGTAACGATGATCAGTTTACCTGTTCTATCATCAGAATCCACATTGGTGGTACCTCCAAGAAAAGGTTTAAAGCTCCCGTCAATCATAGCCTTAAGCTTGCTCTCCAGTTCTCGGGCACCNGCATGTTTCACCGGCCAAACAATCCATTCCATTCCTAAATCTTCTTTCCGGATTGGTTTATCGATCGAAGCTAATAATTTTTCCATCCGTTGAAGATTTAATAGTGAGTCGGTTACAAGAATGCTATTGGCTTTCTCAAACACCAGCAAGGAACCGACATTGGGAGTGGCAAAGGGGTTCAATTGCTCTCGGACTTCAATAGCTGGAGCGTATTCCAAATGAAACATTTTTACATATATCCTCTGGCTTGGTCGAAGGCCGATGGCAGGGCCATCAAGCCAAATGGGAACATGCACATTGATACCGGATGCTGGTACCGCTTTAAAGAACAAATCATCCATCTTGGTAATTCCTATACCATTCATGGCTAGCAAACTTTCCAAAGCTCTTAAAGTTTCCCGCTTGGTCAAAACGCTCATGCTATCGAAGGTGATTTTAACGGCTGGTAAATTCTGTGGGCGCAAAATGTAACGCCCGGTGATCATTTGAATCATGTCCAAAATCATATTGGTATCATGATCTCTTAAGCGCAACCGCTCCATCGGGTCATCCAAGCCAGCAATCAGAGACAATTCCTCGGGATCCGTCAATGCACCCAGGGAAAAGGGAGCATCTTCCAAATCTGTTGCTTCCTGTGTCGCAGGTGGAATAGCAGGAGGTGGAGAGCCTTCTTCATTCAAAGGGACCTGAGAAAAAAGACTTCCAGCCAAAAAAATGAGTTGGAAATGAAGAGTTAGGAATAATTTCATTGGTTTATAAATTCTACCGAGCTCACCTCAAAGGTCGCGTCGTAAGTTGTAGGATCATAGGGTCGGCTCTTGGGGGGGTAATTCGGTTTAATTTTTACTTCGCTCAAGAACATGTAGGGACGCTCTTCCCTTATCAGGTTGGCATATTCCTCAACTTGAGGATAACTGGCTCGTTCAAAAGTAATCTTAATTCTATGTTGAGAATATCTATCCCGTTCTATGGTNTCCAATTCACGATAATCTCGTTGTGGGAAAACCTTGTCAGCAAGAGTGGATGCACGATTACTCAAATTCTTCTTGTCATAGCTTTTGTTCTTTTGCTCTAATTTTTGTTGTTCCAGAGCTTTTTGAATAAATGGCTTAAGTTCAATATATTTACTGTACTGAGTCATATTATGCTCGGCATCTTCCAAGATTGAATACTCACGGATTGCATCTTGGATAACCATTTTGTATAGAACAACGAGTAGAACGAGCCACAGGGAAAAAACCAATAAATTTTGCTCCCGATCCGTGAGCCTAAAGAAAAACTTTTCTATCGCCTTCATCCTGGCTCTGCCTCCTTGGGCAAGGTGGATTCTTCGGAGGCTGCTTGCTTCGGAAGCTCTTCCATTAAATCAAATTCAATTTCAAAGGTCGTTTTTCCACCATCACTTTCAATTTCACGAATTTCTTCCCCTGAACGGTTTTTTCGGATGTTCGCAACCTTGTTCTTTTCTAAATTTTCAATGAAAGTATTGATCGCTTCCACATTTTTGCCTTGTCCCTCGAGTTTNACCTCNTTTCTACTTTCGAAATGAGCTTGGGAAAACCATAGTTCAGGCCCGTCTTGTCCAAAACCACGCTGGTTACCTAAGCGGCCAAGAGCTCCAAAAACATCAATTCCGCCAAGTTTATTCTGCCTGAGCTTTTCCAATAGCTTTTGGTCTTCTCTTACCTTGGGCACCTCCGCATACATTCGCTGNGCATCNGNTGCTTTACCTGAAGAAATAACCTTCAAATAACTGACNCCTGCGAGTAAAACCAAGACGGCAGCCATCCCTANNCCCCAACTCACCATCGCTTGCCATCGTAANCGGGANAANCTCCTTCGCNTTTGTTCCGTTTCTTTAAAAACTGGAGGACGNAGGTCCACTTTCCATAGTTTATCCGCACCAANCAAAACATTTTGTTCAAGTTCTAANTTAGGATCNTTACCAACCANCCACTTGTGCTCGAACTTGAAGAANCCATCTTTGGTTCTGAAAAATTCTTCGAGAACAAGAATGTCAGCTTCCACATCATAGTGTTCCAAATCNACGAGAGANAGGAGTTTTCCTCGNGCNATTCCNANAGCNTCTTCATCTTCCGGATCAATGGGAAAAGAGAAAATTGCTTTGGGTACTGGACATTCCTTCTCGAAACAGCCAGCACTNAGCGTTTCTTCGTGTAAAAGTAATCTNGTGGTAGGCTTCTCAAAGTTNNCCCCAAAAAGAGANACAAANGATGGAAATACCCTTCGGAATAATTCTAAGTTTTGCCAACCAAGATTCCTGAGCTTCGAAAAAGGAGTNGCAAACAAAAATATATGGTNCGNTTCGGGAGAATTATAAAANCCCCANGCTAACTGNTCAACGGGGTAAGGNGAAAATTCATCNTTTTCAAGGACACCTAANACTAGGTCCTCGATTTCTTTCTCCTCTACCGACTCTGGGCAAGAAATACATTCACAAAAGAAATGCTCCCCTGGTATAAGAAGGGTTATTTCACGCAGTTCACCAATAGGCAGGCTAGAACCATTGTCAGGATTGTCCTCCATTCAAGCTAATATAATACCCAAAATCAGTGCTTCAGTCGATCAAATTCTCGTTTTCTCTCAAGGATAGAATCCGTAAAGGGTATTTGATTTTTTGGTTTTGAGGANTGATTGATTTGATGTTTTTCCTGGACTTGGCCGAATTAGCTCCAGGAATTGCTCCATCTCGACCAAGAATGNCATGTAATTGAAAGTTTGCCTTTCCTCTTGAAACCGTGATTTCNATCCGAAACATGCTCGCNACCGTTCCAAGNTTAATNCCACTTTTNTGNGCTAATTGACNTAAGACCGGATCATTCATGGACATAAAGAAACTNGACTCNTTGGAGTAGGAACTGGGTCCACCTTTTAATTCCTCANAAAGGTCTTCATCCTCTCCACACAGAAAACGAAGAAGNAAATCAGANGCTCCATTNACATTGACNGCACCATNATGAAAAAAAGTAAAAGAATTACGGAAATTNAATAAATTCTCAGTNTCTCTNCCGTCTTCTTCATAGAAAATTCCNGTNTTATCAGGATCATCATAGTCAAAGGCAAAACCCTTGATCATCCTGAATTCCTCAAAATTCTCAATTTTTTTCCCTGGAGTAAAATAAGGAGGATCCAAATCCTCATAATAATCATCTTCCGCACCCTCATCTCTATCTTCATCATCCGCATCCTGCCAATCCATGATAGCATCATAAAATGGCTGTCCGTCATCTTCATCGACAAGAGATTCACCGGCAAACATGGATGCAAACAAATTTATCATGTCTTTTTCCCGGGTTGAAGCAAAGGGAACCTTTCCTGATTCGTCGGTTATTTTCACCTTCCAACTTACATTCGGTTCAAAAGGTAAAATTTCAGCATATTTCAATGGGTCCCCCCATCCTTGATCCGGGGAATACAAGGTTCTTTCAATCATGAAAAATTCATTCAAAACACCAACGGTCAGATCTAGAACCGAGTAGGCATGAATTCTTAAATTATCGCGAAAATGTTGCTGGCTTACATAGCGCATCTCTTGAATCGTCTCTTGCATCAAACGAGTGGCGAGAACCGAAATTAGCAGAATAAGCACGAGAACAAAAATAAGAATCGATCCTCTCTTCGTTCTATTTTTTTCTTTTTTCAAAAAGAATCCTCCTCCAGCCCGTTGGGTGCGATTCTTTCTACCGCCAAGGTAATGGTACGTTCCAAATCTTCTTCCTCCCATCGAAAGACCAATTTTATGAAAGCTGGAATTCGAAATTTACCCGACTGAATATTCTCCTCCAGATCATCCTCTACTTTCCATTCTTTAATATCTCCTTCCTTATCGTCCTCATCCCCATAATAACAGTAAAAAATCTCGTCGCAAAAGCTACTGATTGGAGTTTTTCGAAGATCACTTTCATCTTCCGGTTCCAATTTNCCTTTTTCATTCTTTTCCAACTCCTGTAATTCTGAAAACCAAAGAAAGGATAACCCTTCACGATCATCAAAGTACAAGTATGTATGCACTCTAGTTGCCACTCCATTCGGCCAAACAAAAAGAGGTGGTGCTTCCCGTAGATAAAAATGTACCAATGGTTCATCAGAATCAGAAAACCCGACTGGTCTCTGCAAATCAACGACCGAATTTCCCGTACGATTCGCTTGGGGCAAACTCGCCTCCTCCAAGGTTGCATGTAAGAAATTTGCTACTCCATTGACATGGGCATCAAAGGCATCGCGAGTTGCCGGACGATTGGCCCAAGCCTGTGAAACTGTAACAAGTAAGGAAACTGCTCCTACCAACAACATCCCGCCAATGGCCATAGCCAACAAAAGCTCAATCATGGAAAAACCGCGCTTGCTCACTATCTTTGCCTTTCCTCTTTCATTTCCCTTATCTTATCTCTTTTATCCTCCAATAACCTGGAGCGTTCGGTTGCAAAATCAGATTCGTTTGCCCATCCGGGACGAAGGAGGAACATTTTTGAAATTCGCTCGCCTGGCTCGATCCCGATTTCATCATTCCCTTCGTATTCCATGGTTAAAACCACACTGTACAAATCAACTACCTCTGTCATTTCTATTTCCGTTTCCCAAGTAATCTCCCCGATTGTCAGGGCCTTGATCTCACCCCCATCTTCTATTTCTTCGTAACGATGTTCCTTGAAAATTTGACTTCGGGCCCAGAGCAGATCCTGCTCCATCTCCCTTGTATCTTTCATTAACCTCATGGTGCGGGATGCGACCGAAATTCCATCGACAAGAAAAACTGCTGCCATTCCAAATAAAGCCAGAGCGATCAAAACTTCAATCAGCATAAACCCCTCGCCTGATTTAACTCCCCCTCTCTGGAAGTGTAAATAACTACGCCTCATAGTTCAGTTTTTAACACATATCCAGAAAATGGATCAAAGAACAACTCGTTTTCTTTTCCCCGAAAATCAATTTGGGCCCGAAAAGGAATACTACTACCTGCATGAAAGTGAACTCTCCTCAAGTTTAGATTATCATCATCATATTCGGTTTCATCGCCATCCACCCCGGATAAGGGTCCCAAACCAAAAAAAATTACCTGGGGTAGGTTCTCCTCGATCTTCGTAATTGACTGATCCATTTTTTGGTAAACACCATGTTCTGCAAGCGAAACCCCCATTGAATCTGTGACTAAAAAAGTAGCGTTTTCCTCAAAATAACTAAGGTAAGTTGAACGTTTTCTTTCACTACTAAAGTAAACGGCATCAAGAACAGCCTTTTTTAATACCCGCTCGGGAGGTTCGAAGTTAGCACCCTTTATGAATGCACCTAAATTTCCGGCTACAACACCTGCAAGCACCGCCAACAAGGCAAGAACGAGCAATATCTCGATCAAGCTAAATGCTCGAATGGATACCGCCCGCTTTGGTAAAATCAACTCAATTTCCAGTATCCCAGTTACCAATTATCTTACCATCCGGAGCAGATGTAAATAAATCAAAACTACTAGGATTATTCGTTCCCGGATATTGATACTGGTATGGTTTTTTCCAAGGGTCATTAAGATCGGAAGCACGTTTAACAAATGGAGGAATTCCGTCAGGTGGATTTTTTAAATCACTTAAGCTCGAGGGATACTCTCCAACAAGGGTGAGATAACTGGTAACATAAGCTTCGCCAGTGCTGTTTACCCATTGTTGAGCTGCCTTAACTTGGGAACCCCCAAAAATGCCTCCGATGTTGCTCATGGTTAAAGTTGCAATCACCCCAATCAACGCAAGCACGATAAGGATTTCAATAAGGGTAAAGCCCTTTTTCCTCCTCTTTAGTAATGTAGTAGAATGAAATGCTTGAGAGTTATTCATTTCTTAATTTAATAAAAACACCACAACGATTGCAAGCATTCTGAGTAATAACGAAGAAGTACAAAACGAATAGACTTGCCCAAAACTATCTTACAATTACGAATACAAATGTGACTTTAGTAGATTATTTACCAGTACTCATTCAGATCCTTATTGTCATAGGNATCGGTGCGGGCATTCTGATTGCAAGTCATATTTTTGGCCAACGGGCGGCANNAAGTAAAATCAAAGACTCCCCTTACGAATGTGGTCTAGCATCNGATACCGGTGGTGAAACTCGTTATTCGGTTAAATTTTACATTACNGCNATGCTTTTCATCCTTTTTGACATTGATGTNGTTTTCCTNATCCCCTGGGTATTATCTCATCGAGACTTCGTNGCCGCNGGTATCCCCATTTTAGGACCTATGCTGTTCTTCACCTTCGTGCTGGTTGCAGGTTTGATATACGAATTGAAAAGCGGTGCCCTAGAGTGGGAAAAGTAATTAAACTTTTGATCCTTCGTGCGGAGATTTCCGCCTAGCAAATGAGAATAGACCTCTACATTGCAAGCACTCGAATCATTGATCTTTCCAGTAAAGATCTGANGTCGGCTTACGCGGAATTGATCGACACCTTTGGTACCTTACTACCCACTCCGGCAAAAAGAAAAAAGATTCTTAAAGAACTCGTTGANCGAGAACACTCCATGACCAGCTACATTGGTGAAGGAGTTGCCCTACCCCACGCTCGAGTNGACATGAAAAGACCCTATGCCTTGGCTATTGGAAGGTGCCCCGCAGGTCTAGCTTTTGAAGGAAAAGATAGTTATGAGGACATTCGATTCGTATTCCTTCTTCTTGCCAGCAAGAAAGCGAAAAATTATCTCTCCTTTTTAGCTTCCTTGGCTCGTGCCTTTCAGGACAAGTCCATTATGGATCAGCTCTGGATGGCCAGGGAAAAAGCGGAATTCAAGAGAGCGGTTCGAAAGGCCTTCATCGGAACGGATGACCGACCTGCCCGGAGAAGAACCAAATTCAACAAATTACTTACGGACGAAGCGGCTAAGATTGCAAAGGCCGCAGAGTGTTCGACTATTCTTGTTTTTACCGATGTTTTCCCTCCCAGCCTGACCCCGAGAATGACCTTTCCAAACTTTAAGGTCGTACTAGCAGGAGAAGGCGTATCAGAGGAAGACAAAGGACATCACCGGGCAGATGCCACCCTCGCAGTCCGTACTCTTTCTCGCTCCAGGCTATCTCAATTAAGAGCCGCAATTTTATTAGGTTTAACCCGNGATATTTTTGGTTTCCAGGACCGGGTTTGTTGTATTGGAGGNATTCCNGGAAGTGGTCAATTTGATACCGTTTTAGTGGTTGATGTGGATGAAGAATTTGAATCCGTGATTGGACAAGGTGACGAAATGTTACCCAACGATGTCTCCGCCGAAGCTTTAGAAAGAGTCACNGCAATTGCNACNGATCTTGCNACCGCTGGTCGGGAGGGGCANTCCATTGGAGCTATGTTTATCCTCGGAGATCANGAAGAGGTTATCAAGAGATCCAAGCAGCTNGTACTCAACCCCTTTCATGGATANGGCCCNGANGACCGAAGTATCCTNAATCCTTTTATGGATGAAACGATCAAAGAACTTGCTCTTATTGATGGGGCTTTCATCCTTCAGGGTGACGGTGTNGTCGAATCCGCAGGTTGNCTGATTCAAGCCAAAGCGGACGAAATTGAATTNCCCGGTGGTCTAGGTACTCGNCACGCTGCTGCTGCTGCAATCACCCANGTTACCGATTCGCTNGCTCTGGTTGTCTCTTCCTCCGGGCAGGTNACCTATTTTCGNAAAGGNAGAATGTTCACCTTGTTTGAAAAGTCTGAGGGTCGAGCCCTGTAATTTTNTNAAATGTCCAATTTAAATGGCTCGACTCCTTCACGAATCGGTTTTTTCGGNGGATCTTTTGATCCCATCCANAACGGNCATCTNTTCATCATTGAAAAATNCATTCAANATTTTGAACTCGATCTTCTTNTTTTATGCCCTGCTTATCAGGCACCNTTGCGNGANCAAAAANCAATATTCAATCCTNTTCAAAGGCTGGAGATGGCTAAATTGGTCGCTCATTCAAATCAAAAAATGGAGGTTCTTGATTTCGAAATTAATCAGCCAAAAACATCCTTCACTCATGAGACCATTCAAGAGGTCAAGAAGGGTTACCCAAACTCTAAAATCTTCCTTGCTATTGGTCTCGATCAATTCGAGAAACTTTCCACTTGGCGGTGGATTAGAGAACTATCCAAAGAAGTTCACTTTATTGTCTTTGCCCGGGGTCAAATCAATGCCCCTGCCCCTGCCATCTCGGATATTCAATACACCTTTATACAAAATCCATTGATCGATATTTCTTCTACACAAATTAGAAAGTGTCTCCAGAAAGGAGAATCCGTTGCTCAATGGATTCCAGATGTGATTCTCTCTTACCTCGAAAAAAATAACCTTCTACGACAAAAAGATACTTCATGAGCTTTTCCATTCCAGCACACAAAAAGGAACTAAAGAACAACCTTGCCTTGGCATGCGATTCCTTGACCGACAAAAAGGCAGAGGACTTAAGGCTTTTATATTTTGGAGACAAATCCCCGCTAACCGATTGCTTTATTGTGGCCACCGGGACTTCGGATCCCCACCTCAAAGCTCTAAGAAATACCCTCGAGAAAACTCTGAAGGAAAATAAAATTGAAATTCTTTCGCAGGATCGATTTCAACCCAGTGGTTGGCTAGTACTGGATGCCATTGATTTTGTGATCCACTTATTCTCAAAAGAGCAGAGAAAACATTATGCCTTGGAACATCTTTGGAAAGATGCCGATCAATTGGAACCAGAAGACCTAAAAAAATAATGTACTACATCCTAGGCTCTTGCAAATTGACCTTTTCAAGTTTTCCAAAAAAATGAGTACCTAAGATTTATGGCTTAGCTTTCCTGAATCAATTTAGAAAATCTCAAAATTGTAAAACTATGATAAACCGCCGCTCCTTCCTCAAGCAAGCCTCGCTCGCCTCCGCCCCCTTTATTCTTCCGTCCCATATCTGGTCTGCTAAAGGGGACGAATCTCCAAACAGTCGGATCAATGTTGCCATCATTGGACCCGGTAAGATGGGGCGTGGTCATGCCCACAAATTGGTTCGTAACCCACGGACCCAAGTTACTGGTTTTGCTGAAATCGCCGAGGTCCGCACCCAGCACACCAAGGAACTGATCGAGAAGCACTACGCCAAGTACACCCCGTCCGGGACTTGGAAAGGATTGACCATCACCAAGGACTACCTCGAATTGCTCGAAGACAAGTCCATCGATGCCGTCCTCATTGCCACCCCGGATCACTGGCATGGTGAACCCACTATTCGAGCTGCCCGGGCTAAAAAGCATGTTTACTGCGAAAAACCGATTTCACTAACCATCAAAGAAGGACGGGCCATGGCTGATGCGGTCAAGGAAAACAAGGTGGTCTTTCAGACCGGCAGCCAACAACGCACCGAATACGGGGGCAAATTTCGACGCACCGTGGAACTGGTTCGCAGCGGTGCCATTGGCGAACTCAAGCAAGTCCGGGTATGTGTGGGCACCTCCCCCGTGCCCTGCGATCTTCCCACCGAACCTGTGCCCAAGGGCATCGACTGGGATGCTTGGCAAGGCCCAGCACCCAAAAGGGGATTCAACAAGATTCTTTGCCCCGATGATGTCCATAACCACTTCCCGAAATGGAGACTTTACCGCGAATACTGCAACGGCATGCTTGCTGACATGGGGGCTCATCATTTTGATATTGGGCAATGGGGTATGGATGCCGACGATACCGGACCGGTTAAAATCATCCCCCCTGAAAAAGGCGAGCTCGAGCTTCGCATGATTTATGCAAATGGGATTGAAGTCATCCATGGGCGTACCCCGGATTGGGCAGGTGGCACCATTTTCTACGGAACCGAAGGCACTATCTCAGTCAACCGCGGTCCCTGGGAATCTGANCCCNAGAGNCTCCTNGAGGACTACGAAACCANCGTTAANCTACANCAACCCAAAAACCACCACGANGACTGGATTGATTGCATCCANTCGGGGNAACTACCGATGGCCCATGTAGANGCNGGGCACCGTACCGCCAGCCTCTGCCAGTTNTGTAATATTGGATATGAATTGCGACGGGAACTCACCTGGGATCCGAAAAAAGAACAATTCGTGGGTGATAAGGAAGCCAATAAACTCACGGATCGTAAACGTCGTAAAAAGTGGTACCGGGTTTAACCCTCAACCTGTTCTCTTCTTCAGACTTCGGAACCTATCCGTGTTGCTCATGGATNCAGATCTCTTTTTGCGGTTCGTTTTACATTCCGACATTCTCAAAATTTGATAAAACTCGAGGGTTGCCAAACCTGAAGCACTACCTCATTTTAGAGCTTTATGCCCGGATGGCGGAATTGGTAGACGCGCCGGATTCAAAATCCGGTTCCCGCGAGGGAGTGAGGGTTCGACCCCCTCTCCGGGTACCACTTTCTTTTTAACACTATGGAAGTTTCCATCCGCAGAGGCCAAGAGGCCGATATGCCTGTTCTTCGGGATATCTTAAATTATTACATTTTAAAGACAGTAGTCACTTTCGAAATGGTGGAATTGTCCCTNGAAAACCGTAAAACTTGGTTTACCCAATTTTCGGAAACTGGTAGATATCAGCTCTTTGTGGCAGAGGAAAAGAAACAAGTGATTGGGTATGCCGCGAGTTTACGGTTTCACCAGCGCCCTGCCTATGCTCCCTCGGTGATGACTAGCATTTACTTACACCCAGATCACACTGGAAAAGGGGTCGGAGAAAAAGTTTATACCGAACTCATCGAGAACCTTAAGGCAGCAGATGATGTCCACCGGGCGTATGGACTCGTGGTGTTGCCTAATCTAGGTTCAGAAAAATTGCATGAAAAACTAGGCTTTCAAGCAGTCGGATTGCTGAACGAAGGAGGATACAAATTTGGTGAGTATCACGATGTCCGTATGTACGAACATCGATTAGATAAATAAAATACTTTTCATCTTTAACCTTCTAGCCGACATTCAATTTCCGCTAGACAGNCTAAGCCAAGCAAAACAAAAGGTTTTAACTTGGTAGCAAATCACTCACCAATTCACGCTCCTCGGCCAATTCATTGATCGAAGCATCAATCTTCTCACGGGCGAAGTCGTTAATAGGGAGATCCTGGACAATTTCCCATTTTTCTCCATTGGAACGGATGGGAAACGAAGTGATCAATCCCTCGGTGATTCCAAAACTCCCGTCCGAAGCGACGCAAACACTGTTCCAATCCCCTTCGGGGGTGGGAGTGGTAAGGGACTTAACGGTGTCAATCGCGGCGTTGGCCGCGGAAGCCGCGGAAGAAGCCCCACGTGCCTGGATGATGGCAGCTCCCCTCTGTTGAACAGTCGGAATAAAGTCAACATGTGCCCATGTATCGTCAGCAATTANTTCTGGTGCGGAAACCCCACCAATTTTTGAGTTATAATAATCAGGGTATTGCGTGGCCGAATGATTTCCCCAAATCGTAACATTGGAGACTTCAGAAACTTGACAATTAGCTTTCGCCGCAAGTTGTGCAGCGGCCCGGTTCTCGTCCAATCGAGTCATGGCAAACCAACGATTTTGCGGAACATCTGGTGCGTTGTTCATAGCAATAAGACAATTGGTATTACAAGGATTCCCCACTACCAAGACGCGAACATCTGAAGCTGCATTCGCTTGGATCGCTTGTCCCTGTCCCGTAAAAATCTTACCATTGATACCGAGTAAATCTCCCCGCTCCATCCCTGCTTTACGAGGAACACTACCGACCAAAAGAGACCAATTAGCGCCTGAAAAACCTTCATTCAGATCCGCGGTTGGTCGGATATCTTTGAGCAGTGGAAAAGCACAATCATCCAGTTCCATGCAAACTCCTTCCAAAGCTTTCATCCCAGGCTCTATCTCAATCAGATTGAGGGCAACTGGCTGATCTGGGCCGAAGAGTCCGCCTGATGCGATGCGAAAGAGCAGAGAGTAGCCGATTTGACCAGCAGCACCGGTTACAGCTACACGAATAGGGGTTTTTTCATTCATTATCTAAAAAGTGAGAAATCATTAAGAAAATCGACTTTTATCTATTACATCAGCTGCATTTCGAAGGCAAGCCTCGGTCTTNTCCCAATTAATACAACCATCGGTAATCGAAACCCCATATTCCANNTGNTCTACGGGACGGGGAAATGCTTGGCTNCCGGAGCTCAAATGACTTTCTATCATAACCGCATGAATCCAATCNCCTCCATCTTCAATTTGCCCCAGCACATCGGATAATACTTCCGGTTGCCGGGAAGGATCCTTACTGCTATTGGCATGACTACAATCAATCATGACCGAAGTTGGTGCTTTTACGGTCTCCAAGGCAACCCTTGCCATCTCCACATTTTTGGAAGTGTAATTAGGACCGTTNGACCCTCCACGAAGAATTAATTGACAGTCNGGATTGCCGCCGGTAGTGACTGCCGAGGCATGTCCATCCTCGGTAATCCCNAGAAAAGTTTGACTTTGAGTAGCGGCAATAATTCCGTTAACCGCCGCTTTTAAGTCTCCACTAGTAGCATTCTTAAATCCAACTGGCATTGATAAACCCGAAGCCATTTGGCGATGCGTTTGAGATTCCGAAGTCCGTGCCCCGATGGCAGCCCAGCATAGGGAGTCAGCCAGGTATTGAGGAGTAATGGGATCTAACAGTTCGGTAGCTGTAGGAATCCCGAAGTCCAAAACTTCACCCAGAAACGAACGGGCAATACGAAGACCCTCGGGAATATCGCAGCTACCATTTAGCTTAGGATCCATAATCAGCCCTTTCCAGCCAACTGTAGTTCGGGGTTTCTCGAAATACACCCGCATCACCATCAGCAAGCGGTCTTTCAATTCAAGGGAGAGCTGAGCAAANCGCTCCGCATACTCTCGGCATGCGGCAAGATCGTGGATCGAACAAGGACCAACCACTGCCAGCAATCGTTTATCATCNCCATGAATCAGATCATGCAGGGCTTTCCTTGAATCACGAACCATTTTCTTCTGCTCTAAAGTACGAGGNATTTCATCACAAAGTTCAACGGGCTTTGGCAAAGGTACGGAGTCGCTTATTCTTAAATTTGTTACTTGGTGCACGAGTTAGAACATAGAAGGGAAGCTTGCATGAACAAGCTAAACTTTTAGGAATGTTAGATTATGAGTAAT
Source organism: Verrucomicrobia bacterium TMED60 (assembly GCA_002171765.1). Next base: position 5,653 of record NHDN01000026.1, on the reverse strand, counting down.
TTTTTGCATGGCTGCCCCCCTCCCTCTTTCGTTCGAGTCGAAGGGGAGGACGCACTGGATTATCTTCAAAGTCAGTTGACCATTGATCTGGTCAAACTTGGTCAGGACCAGATACGTTATGGTCTCCGGCTTGATAAAAGGGGTAAGACTTGGGCGGGAATGTATGTCATCAAACAGAATCCAGAATCTTTTTGGTTAATCAGCCGTGGATCCAAAGCAAATGATCTCATTTCCTTGATCGAAGAAAATCTGGTTGCGGATGATGTGGAGTTAATTGATGAGTCTTCGGCTTTCTTTCTCATCACCGCTCGAGGTGAAGAGGGGCAAAGAATTTTAGATCGTCTTGGACTGCACGATCCTAAACGGGGAGAAATAGCACGCTCGCGGGAATCTATTGCTTTTATTGACAGCCGCCTTCCGCCAACAACCTTTTCGATTATTTTAAGAAAAGACCAGAAAACCCAAGCAATGGCCGATTCAAAATCCATGAATTGGGAAATCATCGAAGCCCTACGGATTGAATCCTGTTTAGTGACCATTCCAGAAGAGATAGGGGCAAATGATTTACCCCAAGAAGGAAACTTGGAACTAGACTACATCGATTTCACTAAGGGTTGCTATCTGGGACAAGAAGTTATGGCAAGAATTCATGCCATGGGCAATGTTCGGCGTAAGACCTGCCCTATTCAATTTACCTCATCAATGATGCCATCCCTCCCCTGTCCCTTGGTAAAAGATGGAAGAAAGCTAGGGATACTGAAAAGTGCCCTTAAGAGAAAAGATAGCTTTATTGGTATGGCCATCCTTCATGAAAATGGGCTGACTGCACTGAATGATAATCAAATCAAAATTGCTGAAACCGAGGTTATAATTAAGACTCTATGAATGAAAAAAAGGAAGTAATTGAAATCGCTCGGGTCTTCCAAAATTTGGGGGCGAATGAAGCCCAAGCTCAAGTCATGGCTAGGCAAATAATTAAGCGGGCCGAACGAATCGCAGAAGAAAAAGAATCTTCCAAAATTGATGAATTGCGAAAGCTTTTAGAAATTGCTGTCTTAGGTGCCCAAGGTTTACTAAAACCGAGTGATCAAGCCNTTTTGGGNCCCAAAAAGCCTCCAAATGCCTAAAAAATCACGATTTTGATAAAAAAAGTTTGACCACACGCCAGAAAAACCCGAGCTAGGACTTGTTTAACTCATATAAATCATACTTCCAAACAAAAGGAANCACACATGAATAAAGGACAACTCATCGAAGCCGTACAAAAAAAACTTGGAAAAGATACCACAAAAGCCGCTGCGGATGCTGCTGTTAATGCGGTCTTTGATACCATTACCAAAGCGGTAAAAAAGGAACCAGTTCAAGTTATCGGATTCGGTACNTTTAAGAAAGTTAGTCGNAAAGCTCGTACCGGTGTTAATCCNCAAGATCCAACGGGTCCAAAGATTAAGATCAAAGCTTCCAGATCAGTCTCTTTCAAGGCTGGNNCNAAGCTTAAAGCTGCGGTTTAATCTTACTGGTTAATATATTAACTACCCCTTTACTTAAAACCCGTGGACTTCCACGGGTTTTTTTTGCTTTATGAATAAAANTTTTCTCAAAANTGCTATTTCTCNANGTGATTCCCATGNACTAAGTTTTGCTCCAGGCAGAATCGAATTTTTAGGGAACCATCTTGACTANAANGGAGGCACGGTTCTGGGAATGGCAATCGATGCCGGAATTTATTGCCTAGGAGTATCAACGGGGGAAGATTCATTNACTTTGGAGAGTGAAGGGTTTCCGGACGCAGNAGTGAAAGGATTGCTTGAAAATATTGAGAAACAAAAGGGTAAACTAGCTTGGGCAAATTATCCATTAGGTGTCCTTCTTGAATTACAGAGAAAAGACCTCGCACCCAAAGAAGGATTCCGCCTTTTTTTTGCTAGCGATTTGCCGACTTCTGTGGGCTTAAGTTCAAGTGCGGCTTTGGAACTTGCAACTGCCCTAACCTTACTAAATTTAGCAGAGAAAAAGGTGGATTCTAGAGAACTAGTTAGCCTATGCCGTGCTGCCGAAAACAATTTCGTGGGTATGCCCTGCGGGGTTTTAGATCAGGGTACTTCTGCTCATGGGAAGAAAAATAACCTCGTACGCATCGATTGCAGAATGGAGAGCTATCAAAACCTTGCCCTTCCGGAAGATACTCAAGCTTGGATTTTTGACACTGGAATCAAGCATGATCTGGTAGACTCTCTTTATTCGGTGCGGCATCAAGAATGCCAAGATGCACTGGCCAAAATCAGAGAAAGGTTCCCAGCTATCGAATCCCTAACCTCAACAGACTTAGCAAAGATTGAAAATTCAGACTTAAATGAAAACCTTCGAAAGAGAGCGATACATGTTTCGGAGGAACAAGCACGGGTCGAGTCATTTTGTCGAGGGATTGAATTGAATACCTCGCCTCAAGATCTGGGTAAGCTATTACAGCAATCTCATCAAAGTTCTTCCAAAAACTTTGAAAATAGTTGCCCCGAACTGGACTACCTTGCTGATACTCTTAACCAGCACCCCTTGATTCTGGGAGCTCGATTGACTGGGGGTGGTTTTGGTGGAGCGGTCATGGCATGGACAAGTCCAGGTTTCAATGAGTCGAATGCATCAGAAATAACTCGACTATTTAAAGAGCAATTCAGTCGAGAAGCTAAATGGTACCGATTTCAACCTTCTGACGGAGCTAGGCCTCTCGACCTTCAAGAAATCTAAAAAAATCTAGCTTCCGAAATTTTTGTCCAAAAAGGAATTCACCAACTGCACAAACATCGGTCGGTTTTCCACATGAACATCATGCCCTACATCCTCAACCGTTTCAATCGAAGCAGCGGGGAAGTGGTGTAAGATTTCTTCAAAATGCTCACCACGCACATAACCCGACCGCCCTCCTCGAACAAAAAGAGAGGGATTTTCAAATCGGTCGTACTCCTTCANTGGGTTGGAGGATAAATCCTCAATCGAAGANCGAAGGGCNAAAAGNTTTGGAATCCAGAACGCACCATCCTCGTTAAAACCCAAATTGGTGAGNANAAATTGACGGAAGGCCCANNTGGGAATCCTNANCTCCAATTCTTGATCTGCATCTTTTCGAGTTNTAATGCTTGAAAGATCTAAGCCAAGCAGTGCATCTAAAGTAGGTATGTGGTGATCTTTTGGATAATTTCTCGGAGCAATATCGACCACGATTAAGGAATTCACTTGATTTGGATGGTCGCAGGCTATCTTCATAGCAACCTTTCCACCTAGACTATGCCCGCAAAAAATACTGTTTTCGATTTCTTTTTCTTTCATCCATTGAAGGATATCTTCGGAGATGGATGTGATGGATGAATGATCAGAATGAAAAGACTGCCCGTGGTTTCTCAAATCCAAGGCGAAAACATGAAATTTTTCTCCGATGGCCTTGGCCACACTACGCCAATTTCGGGAAGAACCCAGTAAACCATGCAAGCAGATGAAGGTTGGATTTTTATCCTTTCCAAACTCCTCGGAATACAAAAGATCGCTCATTGCTCAAAAGAGTTCCAGCTGGGAGGGATCCTTTTTTTTAGGCGTTCTTCTTCGCTTTTTATTTTCAAGCGACTTTTCCTCTTCTTCGTCGTTTGCTTTATCCTTGACCGGCTCTCCAGGCAAAGGCTTCGATTGAGTTACAGCTGTTTTTCCGACCGTCGATATATCCGCGGCCAAATCTCCAGTCTCCAAACCAGCTAAGATCTCTTTCGCACGACCGACCACAGAATCAGGTAAACCTGCAAGCCTGGCTACTTGGATACCAAAGGAACGCTCGGAAGCTCCAGGTGTGACCTGACGAACAAAGATAATCTCGTCATTCCATTCCTTGACTGCCACTGAAAAATTTCTCAAACGGGATAGAGATTCAGATAATTGCGTGAGTTCATGGTAATGGGTGGCAAACAAGGTTTTAGGTCCATTTCCCCCAGTTCCGTGCAGATGTTCAATCACCGACCATGCAATGCTCAAGCCGTCATAAGTACTGGTTCCCCGACCGATCTCATCCAATACGATGAGGCTGGCTGGGGTGCAGTTATTGAGGATATTTGCGGTCTCATTCATTTCCACCATAAAAGTAGAATTCCCCCGGGCCAATTCGTCCCCGGCCCCCACTCTTGAAAAGATTCGATCCACTAAGCTCAACCTACAGGCTTTTGCAGGAACCGCAGAGCCGACCTGGGCCATTAGGGTAATCAAAGCAACTTGCCTGATAAAAGTAGATTTNCCTGCCATATTNGGACCCGTAATTAACGCGATCTGTTCATCATCTGCGGAAAGCCTGCAATCATTGGGAACAAATGCATGCGTCCCAGCNAGCCCGAGGCTTTCCCTCTTCAATACCGCCTCAACCACTGGATGTCGGCCTTGCTCGATCTCCAAGATATCTTGACCTTCTATGAATTCAGGTAAGCAATAGTTGCGGTCCCGAAGTATCGCACCCCAGGAAGAGAATAAATCAAGTTGTGCCAAGACTTCAGCAACCTGAGACAACCCATCTGCATACTCGAGGGACTTATCAACTACTTGGAGGAATATTTCCTGCTCCTTGGCAACTGCCCGTTCTTCCGCATTAACGATTTCTTTTTCCTTTTGCCTGAGCTCTTCCGTGTAAAAACGCTCCGCATTGGTCATGGTTTGCTTTCGCACATAATGCTCGGGTACTGCATGAAGATTAGCCTTGGTAATTTCGATAAAATATCCAAAAGCACCATTGTACTTTAGCTTTAAATTTGAAATTCCAGTCTTTTCACGCTCGCTGGCTTCTAAATCCAAGATCCATCTTTTTCCTCCGCTACCCAAATCCCGAAGCTGATCAAATGTATCATCGTATCCAGCACGGATTACCCGGCCCCCCTCCCCCTTTACATCCACCTTAATATCTGCTGGGAGTTCTTCTTCCAAGGCATCCTCGAGCATGGTTGCAAGCTCATCAAAAGTTTCTACTTGAAGGGCTAAATCCCGAATGGCAGGGTACTGATCCTGTTGTTGCAACAACACTTCACGAATTCTGGGAAGCCCACGTATGGTTGCTCTAAGTCCGCCAAGTTCCCGTGGTCGAACTAATCGATTTCGCAAGCGTCCCAAAATACGTTCCAAATCACTTCCCGTTTTCAAAACTTGACCCATTTCCCGGACAACCTCAGGAACCTTTGAAAATTCATTGACCAGACTCTGCCGCCTTTTGATTTCCCCAAGCTCTCTTTCCGGAGATGTCAGGTATCTTTCCAAGAGTCGGGCACCTGCTGCTGTTACCGTCTCGTCCATCGAATCCATGAGTGACCCTTTTCGGGTTTGGGACGAAGTTTTAAAGACTTCAAGGTTTCTTTGCGTGGCTGGATCTAGGATCAAGGCTTCCTCCTCCTTGAATTCTTCAATCCTTCTAAGGTTGCCGGGTTTCCCCTTAAGTACATCCTCCACATAAACGAGTAAGGCCCCTGCCACCCCCAGAGAGGGATGATCTAGGCCAATGCCAAATCCTTCCAAGTTCATCACTCCCAAGCTCTCCATAACCTCGCGAGCACCCGCCTTGGGATCAAAATCAAAATCGGGACGTTCAGTCTGGCTAATCTCCCCAAGCACCCGATCAAGTTCATCCTTGAAATTCTGA
>NHDN01000025.1:53685-80789 GCA_002171765.1 Verrucomicrobia bacterium TMED60 | reverse complement strand
GATATAGGGCAACTTATTTTCAGGAATTTCGAGAACTTCATCATCCCGGGGAACCTGTATGTTAGACAGTGCCGCACGTTCTTCTGCTGTCATTTCTGCATCCAGTAGTTGGGCCTTTTCCTTTTCTTGTTTGTCTTTAAGGATTTTGGCATTGAATCCAGCGATATTTCGAACTCCAATTTTTGAAAAGATTTGGTATCTTCTTTCCATTTCCACTAGNAGCCACTTCAACGCACCAGGGACTTTTTTNGGTTCAGTNACCACTGGAATCAACATGTGAGGCAGATCGTTNTAGATCTTCATTTCCACAATTTTAGGATCTACCATGATGAACCGAACATCTTCTGGACTAGAGTGATAGCACAGAGAGGCAATAATTGCATTGATACAAACNGTCTTACCAGACCCCGTCGAGCCTGCTACTAATAGATGAGGCATTTTGGTCAAATCCGCTACTAAAGCCCTTCCGCTCGCTTCCTTTCCTAAAACTATCGGTATTTCAGCACCAGAATCAGCCCAAGCTTTAGACTGAAGGATCTCTTTCAGGCATACCGCNGCAGGGTTTTGATTAGGNACTTCAATCCCAACACAACCTTTTCCAGGTACTGGTGCTAAAATCCGAACACTATCTGCTCGTAATGCCATGGCTAAGTTTTTATCTAAATTGGAAATTTTTTCTACGCGGACTCCAGCTGCAGGATGAACATCATACCTTGTAATTACTGGTCCCGTGTGAACTTCACCAAGTTCAATATCGACTTTAAATTGAGCTAGTGTCTCCTTGAGACTTTTAGCTTTAACCATGTGGTCTTCATCTTCATTNCCAACTTCGTCAGGAGGTTCCATCAACAACTCTAGTGTCGGAAAATGATAATCGCCTTTTCTCTCAGGAAAAAGATCGCCTGCTTTTTCAGTTTTTGCAGCACGCACGACTTTGAAGCCATCCATTTCAACATCCTTTTTTTCAGCTTCATTACCTTGGTCAGTTAAACCTTCGTTGATTTTGACTTCCGTCTCAGGTTCCTCTTCCATCCGTTTCACAATCTCAGGTTCTTTGATCTTNTCCAAATCTTGATCTTGAGTGGGCTTTGTTAAATCATCTTCAACATCTTTAGTAGGAACTTCTTTTTTAGAAATTTTATTATTTGAAGCAACCTGGCCGTTCGGGCTATTACCTTTTGATACATCACTAAAAAGCAAGTCATCGTCCTTACCCCCAAATTTAAATGTTTCAAGTAAAAATCTTTTAAATTTAGACTCTTTTGACTTAATTTCTGTTTTTTCTTCAGGAACTGGTGCAGCAGTTTTCTTTTTGGATTGAGATACATTTGTCAAAAGATCACCCGAAAAAGTAAGCATTTTTTTAGACCAATTTAGGGAGCGTGAAAAATAGATCGTGATTGAAAAAAATAGCCCAATAACACAAGCAATACTTGTTCCCCAAGGCCCAAGTAAGTTTCCTAGTAATCCCGTTGGGAGGGCAGCAGATGGATTAACTGGAAGCCCAGAATATACAAACGCACCCAAATACCCACCCCAACCCGCAACATAATTTTGAGCGTCAGCCGAACTTGAGAAATTGATATTTGCCAAAGTAGAAACGGAAACAACCATCATGATGAGAGAACTTATCTTCTTCCATTTAACAATGATTGATGTTCTCGTGAAATAAACATAAGAAATCGTGATTAGAAGCCATGGAATTAACCATGATGAAATACCCATAAAAGCAAAATTGTAATAGGCTAAAAAATTCCCGAATTTCCCAAATAAAGCTACTGACTCATGGTTGCCGGTTTGCTTTAGTTCCAATGATCCTGCGGAATGGAGAGCCGTAGAATCAAAAGAAATCAAAGAAATGAGAAGGCATACAGCGAACAAAGCAAAAATTAAGGCAACGAAACGATTTTTTTCATACCTAAGTACTGAAACACCTTTTTTTTCTTTTGTTTTCGCCATCTTTATAAATTTAAAATAAGAGGATTACCTCCATTTCATTTTTCACACCAAATATATAGAACATAAGTTTATCATGATTTTCAAGTTTGAACCGATTTATCAAGAAAGAGTTTGGGGCGGAGATATGTTTTCAAGGTTTCTTGGAAGGAAATCCTTACCTTACGATAAGATTGGTGAATCATGGGATATCGTTGATCGTGAAAACTTATCCTCCAAGGTTATTAACCTTGGTAAAGAGAAGCTTTCACTTAGAGACTTAATCGAAAGTAATCCTGAAAATATCCTTGGTAGAAATTGGAACAAAGATGATAAATTTCCTATTTTAGTAAAATGGCTAGACTGCTCAGACAGACTAAGTTTGCAAGTTCACCCACCAGCATCCATTGCTAAAAGTTTGAATGGTGAACCCAAAACTGAAAACTGGTATATTGCAAATGCAAATCCAAATGCTGGGCTCTTCGCTGGATTAAAGAATGGAACTACCAAGGAAGATTTCGAAAAATCATTAAAAAACGGCCAAGCCGAAAAATATTGCCACCGCATCGAATCAAAAAGGGATAGTTCAATCCTTATAGAAAGCGGTAGGATTCATGCTATTGACTCGGGCAACTTGATTCTAGAAATTCAACAAAATTCGGATACTACTTATAGGGTTTATGATTGGGATCGTGACGGACTCAATGGAAAACCAAGGGAATTGCATCTAGAGCAATCAATGAAAAGTATCGATTTTGAGGATTATGAACCTAATCTTTTAAACACAACTAAGGACATCGGCATTGAAACTATCGCCCATTGTAAAGAGTTTAGAATTCGAAAATGTAATTTGAATCCCAAGGATTTAATTCATTTAAAAGATGAAAATATAGATTGTTTATTGATTCATGTCGTCGAAGGCTCCATCATGGTAGGCGATGAACAAATTAATTTGGGTGAGCACGGTCTGTGTCCGTACTCAGACTCTTGTACCGTTCAATCTAATGAACAATCTACTTTCTTAGTAACCGATCAATTTAGCCAACTTTAAAATACTTATTCGAAAATGAGTGGAGACAATGATTCAGAAAAAGAATTTGAGCAATCAAACGCAGATGATGGTGGGAACACATTGCCCCAAGCAGAAGAAGCTAGTGATGGGCCTAAACCATCAGATGATATCGATGAAAAACTTTCTAGTGCATATGCTGAAAATGAATCTGTAAAAAATAAATATTTAAGAGCGGTTGCTGATATCGAAAATCTCAGAAAAAGAACCATTCGGGAGCGAGAGGATGCGGTGCATCGTACTCGACTACAATTGTTTACTGACTTACTACCTATTCTAGATTCTTTCAAACTTGGCCTTATGGAGGCAGAGAAGTCGGATGGTGGCATACAAGTCGTNCAAGGGTTTGCGATGGCCATGAATCAATTCGAAGAAGCGATGAAAGATTATGGCCTGGAGGTTATAGAACCGACNGATGGAGAGTTTGATCCNAGTATACATGAGGCAATAAGTTATGAAGAATCTAAGGAACATAAAGATGGGACTATTCTTAAAACTTTTCGATCAGGTTACCGTCTGAAAAATAACCTACTTAGACCTGCATCTGTCATTCTATGCAAGAATGCTGAAGAAAATTAATCACAAAATCGACTGACAAATATCTATGTCCACAAAAGATTTTTATGATGTTCTAGGAGTTTCAAAAGATGCTTCAGAATCGGATATTAAAAAGGCTTACCGAAAACTTGCGATCAAGTATCATCCAGATAAAAATTCTGGGGATCAAGATGCAGAAGAAAAATTTAAGGAAGTATCAGCCGCATTTGAGGTTTTAAAAGATGCTGAGAAAAGAAGGAAGTACGATCAATTCGGTCATGATGCATTCAGGGGTGGTTCCTCATCAGCACAAGGCGTAGACCCTTTTGATTTGTTTCGTGATGTTTTTGGAGGTGGCGGAAGTGGNGGAGGAGGCGGATTTGGAAGTATCTTCGAGGATTTTTTNGGTGGCGGACAACNGAGTGGTNCGGAGAGTGGCAAAAGAGGGTCTGACNTAAGGGCTAGCATAAATATTACTCTTGAACAGGCCGCATCGGGAATTGAGAAAGAAATAAAATATCATCATCATGTAGAATGCGATAGTTGTGATGGCTCAGGTTCTGCAGATGGTTCAAATAAGGTCATGTGCTCAACATGCGGAGGGATCGGCCAAGTTGCCTCGAATCAAGGGTTTATTAGCATTCGGAGGACATGNCCAACCTGTAACGGTTCTGGAGTCACAATTGAAAATCCTTGTACTAAGTGCAGAGGNGAAGGAAGGATGAGGATTTCAGATTCACTAAAGGTAGATATACCTGCTGGCGTTGATGACGGTAATCGACTCTGTTCTAGAGGTCGAGGGGACGCGGGGATTTTTGGAGGACCAAGCGGCGATCTTTATGTAGATATAAATATAAAACAACACAAGACCTTCGAAAGAGATGGGGATGATCTTTTTCATGAACTGAACATACCCTTTACTCTTGCTGTACTGGGTGGGACTGTAAATGTCCCTACTCTAGAAAAAAAGGTATCACTGAAAATACCGGCCGGCACCCAATCTAATAAAACTTTTCGAATCAAAGATAAAGGAATGCCNAATTTAAGAGCTAAAAATAGGTTTGGTGATCTTTATGTAAAAATCACCATCCATGTACCCAGTAAATTAACTGCAGATCAAAGNAGTAAGCTCGTAGAGTTTGCAAAAGTTTGTGGAGATGAAGATATAGATCTAGATGAAGGTTTTATGGAAAAAATGAAAAAGATTCTTTGAAAATATGATACCAAATAATTTTATCTCCATTGAGGAGGCCTGCTCTAAAAGAGATGAAATCAAGAAAAACGGGAAGACATTAGTTTTAACTAACGGTTGTTTTGATCTTCTTCACGCTGGCCATGTATTTAGTCTATCACAAGCGTCCAAGTTAGGGGATTATTTATGGGTTGCCTTAAACTCAGACTCTAGCATTAAAAGAATTAAGGGATTAGAGCGTCCGATTATTAATGAAATAGAGCGTGCATATATGTTAAAATCCTTATCATTTGTTCAACAGATAATTCTTTTCGATTCCATGACATTAGAGAGAGAAATTGAAATTCTTAAACCAGATTTTTATGTAAAATCATCAGATTACAGTTTGGATTCAATCAATTTACTTGAAAAGGCCGCACTCTCAAAAGCTAATACCAAAATTGAATTTGTTGGCTTACTTAAAGGAAAAAGCACAACCGACTTAATTAGCAGAATTAAGTTACTTTAAATGAAGGCCTAAGTTGAAACTTGTCTTACTTGGATCTGGTTCTGGAACGAATGCNCTTTCGATTTTACAGGAATTTCAAAAAGATAAACTTGGAAAAGTAACTGAAATCTCATTGTTTTCGGATGTAAAGGATTCGGGCTTTTTAAAGCATGGGACAGCCTTCGGATGTAAAACATCTTATCTGAAGACATGCCCAAATCGAGCAAGAATAATTGGTGATTATGAGGCCAATTGGATAGAAGAAATTGATTCTCATAAGCCAGAACTGATCGTTTTGGCTGGTTTCATGAAGATTTTATCAAAAAACTTCATTCATTTTTTCCACGGTAGAATTATTAATTTGCATCCGAGTATACTCCCTAGTTTCAAGGGTCTTGGTGCCATAGAAAGAGCATTCACCCATGGAGTTAAAATTACTGGGTGTACAGTTCACTGGGTAAATGACTCCATTGATTGTGGCCAAATAATTGATCAAACTCCAGTCCGGATTTTTGACGACGATGATTTAGACAAAGTTACTTCTAGGGTTCATGCAGCTGAACATTATTTATTACCCAAAGTCATAAGGGAATTATCAGAGAATATAGGATAAAAACTATCCGATGATTAAAGTCAGCTTAACTCTCTTAACCCAAGAGGTGGATGCACTAGATGATTTTCTAAACGAAATTGCCCCTTCGCCATGGTTGATAATCCATAATCAAGTACAATCAAATACAATCTTAGAAGGATATTTTGAATCCACCGAAGATTTTAAAACATTTAGGAATGATGCCTTTGGTATTTTAAAAACTATTCTAGAATGTGAAAGAGATTTGATCATACAAGTTCTTGAGGATTGTGAATGGGTNAATGCGTANAAGGATCATTTTAAACCATGGAGTTTCAAAAGCTTTCATTGGATACCTATATGGCTCGAGAATCAGTATGCCACTCCTCTTAATCATAATTATTTATACCTTGACCCTGGAATGGCTTTTGGAACCGGTAATCATGAAACAACTAGGTTATGTTTGGAAGAGGTTTTAAATATTGAATCTAATTTGAATAGTAAATCATCCATGCTGGATTTAGGGTGTGGCTCGGGCATAATCTCATTAACTGCTAGCAAGCTTGGCTATGAACCAGTTTTAGGCATTGATATCGATGAAGACGCGATTCGGATTTCCAAAGAAAATGCAGTGCTNAATANTATAAAATCCGATGTAAATTTTTCAGTTGGTNAACTAAATAAACTGCTTACACGAGCNAAATTTGATGTNGTAATTGCAAACATACAAACTGATTTACTAATTAAACATGCGGACAAAATTGTTAAATGCCTATCAAAAAAAGGCATTCTTATTTTATCGGGAATATTAAAAACCGAAACGAAATCAGTTGTTAACCATTATAAAGAAAATACAGCTATAAANGGTGATCTTGAACAGATAACAACCAGACACTTGGGGGAATGGTCAGTCGTAACTATTTGTTTGCAAAACGAAAAAGAGAAAACAANAGATCAACCACCTAAATAAGTGAGTGCTCGGGGAATGGGTAAAGTATAAAACGCAAANCTATCAATTCCCAAAGATGAAACTTTATCAGAAATTGCATCTCTCAAAGAATCAACATTATCTGGTCCAACTGAGGTGTAAACCAGGGCCCATTCCTCATTCTGTTGTTGCTCACTATCCGCATTTTCTGAATCGAGCATAACCCCAAAATTTGTACTAACACCTGGGGCACCAGAATCCAAAACTGCGTCATAGACTTCACCGTAGAAATCACGTGGGACGATACAATAAAGCCCAACTAAATTTTCCAAAAAAGTAGTTTTCAGAGAATTGGACTTTCCACTATCGAGGCTCGTACGCCATTCTTTGTTTCCTTTAATGTCATCAAGTGCAGAAATGATTTGCTCCATGTTAGCACCATGTGCAGAGGAGGAAACAGTACTTGAAACATTGATTAATCCATTATGAACTGGAATAGAATACATGAAACCTCGACCAGGTTCAGTGATTTTACCCGCTCTTGCCATATTACTGAAAATATCGTCTGCATCGGACTTCTCCACTACACACCAAACAAACTCCTTTTCAGGACCCTTGGTGATTCGGAGCAANGGAATTTTATCGCGAACTCCACCACCTTCTCCGTATGTAACGGTTGGACCTGGGGCACCACTTTGTAAGGCTGCTTTTGTGATATCATCTGCAATCCCTTTTTCGCAAATGCAACAAATTGCTTCCAAATTAGGAGGCTGTACAGAAGAATCACTATTGTTAATATCTGATGAAATGAGTGTAGGGAAAGAACTGCTCACATGGGCATCATTGCAACTAATGCTAAAAACCGCACCAGAACCAACTTTATCTAAACTGCCTGATTGAATCGCAGCATCCGTAACCGCATCAATAATATCGTCAGGAACTAACGCTTGTAAAAGTAATTGCTCAGGTGCAGGAGGTGGGAACATTTTCTGGAAAAATCCACCTTCGCTTAATACCGAACCACGAGCTGAAATCTGAAAAATCCCTTTTGCTCCAGCCTGCATGATAGCATCCGAGACTTTCACAACGGATTCCTTGGGAAGAATAAGATTTAACAGGGAAACCCCTTCTGATTTATTTAAAGTACTCATCTTATACAACCTCCGATGCTATTATGGGTTCTTCTTCACTTGGTTTCGGTTTTTTTCGAACTATTAGGCCAACGGTAAGAACTGTAATGATTGGTCCTATAGAAGCTAGGGCAAGCACTCCAAATCCATCGATTGCACCAGTTTTGGATCCAATTCCTAATCCCATCGCAAGAACAAGTGGGACTGTGATCGGTCCAGTGGTTACGCCTGCACTNTCCCAGCCAAAATTCACGAANTCCTCGCTCGATAAGAATGTAATAATCATCAAAATGCAGTAAGGTGGAACCAGTAGGTACCAAAGATCTAGATTAAATGCTATTTTGGCAACACCTGTTGAAATGCCTATTGCTACCCCAGTAGCTACGGTTTGCATAAGTAAATTCTTTTTAAATGCACCAACTGTTATCTTTTCAACCGTGGCTCCAAGTGCATTCAAGGCCGGTTCTGCTAAGGTTGCACCGTATCCAAGAATAAAGCCAAACAAAATAGCCAAACACTTNCCAGCCGTGGAAGAAGCAAACATGGGATCTACAAAGCCCTCTGATGCCCAAGGTTCAATAGCAGCAAAACTCGATACAACATTACCTCCTAGCTGTTCGCCCAAAGGTGTAAGTCCGAGTGCAATACCAAGATTAAAGAGGCCCATACCAATAATAGCACAACAAATACCGACGGCTAATTCGTCTAAGTGCTTGGGTCGCTGCCGCAAACCTACCCAGAGAACAAACAATAATATCGAACAAAGAGGAAAGATTGCCCAAATTGCACCTTCGATCGCTCCCCTATCTTGGTCGGGTCCATCAAGGACAGCATCTGGGTACTTTTCACCAGGCTTATTATAGACGGTAATCCCTTCATCATTAACAGAATATATATCTTCACCAGGATCAAGAATACCATTCCCGTTTGCATCTTCGTCAGGTTTGAAAAGATTCGGAAAGAAATCAAAATTGTTCGTCATTGCTTTCATAATCTTAGTATCTGGGTTCCAAACCTCGTCTGGTGAGGAAACTCCGTCTCTTACAATGATTGACTGAGTACTTGCAGGTTGTACAACGGAACGAGAATTTTCATCTTCGGAGTCCAAGGGGCTTGCCTCTAGCGAATTACCAGAGATTTGAGTCTTCAAAGAGTAGCCATCCGGCAATTTACCGGTTTTATCAAGAGAAGACTTCACTTTGGTCAAATCTTCAACGGAAAGAGATCGTGCCATTTCACTTCCGGTGGCACTGCCCGCAGATTCTAATCTCCTTTTGGCAACAATATCTCCAAAGCGTTGAAGATCAGGGTCGTAGTTTTTCCCGTATTCACCAGCATTCTGGTGCCACTCCGCCTCGGAATAGGTAGCACTGTAATAATTATCGCCTGAAAAAAGGTATAAAGCGTAGCATTTTACCGCAAGGATAGGAAAGAGGGAAGCAAGAGTAACAACTCCAAAGCCAGTATTGCTAGAACCTCCAGTAGAAACAATGCGACAAACTCCTATCCCAAGTGCGAGGACAAGGGGAACGGTGACAGGACCGGTGGTAACCGCTCCACAATCCCATGCTAAACCAAGTACATGCTGTAGTCTTGCGTCCGAAAATTGAAAATAAAGAGTTCCCAAGGATAAAACAACTACACCGATATAAATGAAAGGCTTTAGAGACCACCCTTTATAAAACCTCAAAACCCCAAGAAGAACCGCAATACCGACACCAACTCCAACGGAGTATACGAGAGTTTCTGCACCGGTGTTGAGAATAGTCCATAAAAGGGGGGCAAGAGTAGGATCAACCCCGGAACCTGCAGCCCGCAATACTCCAATTGCCGGTTCCGCAAAGGTTGCGAAAGCACCTAGAATAAAACCGAAAGCCAAACTCGTAGGAAGACAGGGAATACCAAGAATTTTTTTCCTTGGCAAGGTCGAGCCAAGGGTTTCGCCTAGCGGCATCAATCCAAGCCTTAGACCTTCCATAAAAAATGCCAGACCGATAATCACAATAATTATACCCGCTGCAATCATCAGCGAATACACAATCGGTAAACCAAGAATAAGGACTTGGAACACGATGAGATATAGTATGATGAACCAAACACATTGGATTTGCTCAATAACTTTGTCTTTGGAAAAAGACAGAAGAATACTAATCTTTTGTTGAAGGGTAAGTTGAAGTTTCTTTTGATCAGATGATTGTTGAGCAGCCATAATTACTAATCTTTCTTGTGTATTAAGATAATGTTATAAATCGTATAATAATAATTTCAGTCAAAAGTAAAAGCTTATTCCAAGCTAATTTACTCACTCCATGAAGCGTTTGCTAAAGTTAACGAAACTTTATTAAGACCATTTTCTATATTGATCGGAACATTCCATGTAACGCCCACCTTACCTAATGAAGCACAACCGATAATGAAATAATCACCTGGCGTTAAATTGCTAACCGTAGCAGCTCCATTTATGTCAGTCCTTACCCTTTGTCCATTTCCATTGTCTATTTCTTGAAGAAGACAATTCCGAATCTCTTTTTGTAAATCAGGATAAAGAAATGAATTTTTACGGGCTTGAGCCCAAAGTTCAGAATAACTTTCGACTCCAGTAAAATTGAGAAGGGATACTCCACGCTTGTTCAGCAGTTCGTTTAAATTACCTTTCAATATGAAAAACTCTGTGTAAAAAGCTTCCTTACTCTTACCGTTNTAAGATGTGACTACCGCATCAAAATTTAATGTACACGGCACGAATGAAGTAGGGATAGATACCGAAGGAATTTCCGAGAGCTTTGTATATTTACTAGGTTCAGCAAGTATAACCTTGGAAACTGGTGTTTTCTCCAAACTTGAAATTCTTACTTCTAAAGAATCATTACGAACCCTAAGGTCTTTAATCTCAGTGGATTTAAGCATAAGGCTATTTTTTAAGTTCTTTATCTCCGAATGAAGGTCTGGGTTGTCCCCTATTCTAGAACTAGTTGCACTGGTAAATTTACGGAATTCGTTTGAGGNGTCCCCCCTTATNCTTCGNATTTCAGCTAANAGTTCGTCATTTATAGTGGAAAGGGATGCGATAGTTTTNTCTTTGTGTTCATTAATTTTCCTAAGCTCNTCTATGTTTTTTTGATGTTCAAGAGCAGAAACTTCTAANCTTTGGAGGGCTTTTTCNGCTTCCATATTTTCGGAAATNACTTCATCCGTCGNGCGGGATACNGANTTGGTANTGGAAGATGTAACNNTAGGCANANCTNGATCATCTNATAATTTAGNATTTTCTGNNNCTTCAGCACCCGAGACNANCTCNGCATTCGCAGNNTCCCCTTCTCNNAATAATGCTTCCAAATCCTTAATCTTGGAATTTGGTTTGGAAATCAGTTGAAGAACTTCGTCACTCTGAGTTTCAGAAGGCGAACTATCAGGGCTTTCACAAGAAAAAATAAATACCGCTAACATGGATATTATTAGTCTCAATGGATATACAGTAAGATTTCGGAGCATCTGAAATTACCAAATTAGCAATCGNATACATTGCAAGCACAATAATTCTTTCATCAACTTGTTATTTACAAATATGTATTTTGTGAAATATTGAAAGTTATGTCTCAAGTTACCCCAGAAGAGGCTGATTTATTAAACCATGAGAATCGTTTTCTAAAACAAACGATTCTTACTTTGCGTGACGAACTGGCAAAAAAGAATTTTGAATCAGAAGATTTGATCCAAACCAAAGCTTCAGAATTTCAAAAGGAAATTTCTTTTTTCAAATCTAGTATTGAAAAACAAAGGTCAGATCTTGAAAGCTGCCTAGTTGAGCATGATCAAGAAAAGCAGGCATTGACTAAACGATTTCACAATGAACAAGTACAACTTCGGCAACTTGTTCTCGATCTTCGTGCATCACTAGAAAAAAATAAGAACGATTTTCACGAGGAGAAACAATCTGTCATTTCAAAGCATTTTGCTGAAGCAAAAGATCTAAAAGCTCAGATAGAAATACTCAGGCTGGAACTTGATCACAGTAAATCACTAATTGACGAGACTCGTCAAAATGCAATTCGTGAATCGGCAAAAGAAATAAATCAGCTTAAAGATTCTTCTCTTAAATTAAGGGAAAAAATAGATCTTCTTACCTCTGTCCATCAAGAGAAAATTCAAATCGTTGAGGCGAGAGCTTCTTCCGAAGGAAATGAGTTACGAAAGGCCTTGAGTCAGCTTCGAGAAGAATTGGAAGAACAAGAATCAATCAGGCAAGATGCAGTCCAAAAAGCAGTCTCAAGCAAAAGCCAAGAAATTAAGACCCTCAAAAACTCTATTCAAACTACAAGAGAAAAGCTGAATAGAATAAAGCAAGAGGAGCAAGAAATTGCCCAAAAGAAATATTCAACTTTCAACCTGGAAATTAAGAATTTCAAAGAAACGGTCGAAAGAATGAGAGTTGAGTTAGACGCTAGAAAACTTAAAGAAGAAGCAGCGATTCAGTCCGTAAAAAAAGAATCCTACGATGAACTCAAGCAGTTGAAGATGACTCTTATTAAAACAAGGGAAAACTTAGAACTTCAGAAAGCACGGGAACAAGAACGAATCCAAAAAGCAACGGCTACTGCTGAATCTGAAATNNAAGCTTTGAAAGGNACGATTGAAGAACTTAGGGAAGAGCTACAAAATTCAAATTTTGAGAAAGAAGACGCAGTCCAGAAAGTTCAAAATACTTATCGATCAGAAATTTCTATTTTAAAACAATCATTGGCTGTAGCTAGAGAAAATTTAGAAAGCTTACAAGCTAGGCAAGAAGACAGGCTTCAAAGAGCTTTATCTTCACTCAATAATCAAAATCATTCCTTACAAAAGACCATCGAAGANCTTAGGATAGAAATTGANAAAGAATCATCCGAAAAAAATGCGATTCTGCAAAANCAAGAAGCNTTNACAAATAGAGAAATTCAGCAACTCAAAGCAGCCTTGGCTAAAACNAGAGAAAANTTAGACCTTCAAAAGGTAAAATCTGAAGATGAAATTCAAAAAGTAGCATCTTCTAAAGAAAGTGAAATTTTCTCACTAAAGGATTTAATACAGAACCTACGCCAGGAATTAGAAGAAACCCAGTTTGAAACTGAAAGTCGCGTCCAAGAAACAAAAAGTCTATTTCAATCGGAAATTAAGCAGTTGAAGAGCTCTCTTGAAAGATTACGGGAAAAGCTTCAAACAGCTCAAGACTCAGAAGCAGATAAGATTCAAAAGTTTCTTGCTAAATCTGAAAATGAAAACAGTAGCCTTAAAAAAACGATTTCAGAACTGCGTTCAAATCTTGAAGAATCCGAATTTAAACAGAAGACAATTGCACAAAAAACTGAAATTAGTAATTTGGCACAACTAGAAGCTATGAAGAAAAGTCTGGTTTCCACAAGAGATAAGCTTGAAAAAGCTATTCAGGATAAAGATAGCTCAGTGCAAGATGCTATTGCTTCAAGAGAAGTTTTGATCCTTCAATTACAAGCAAACATAAAACAACTGAGAGAAGATGTTGAAAAACATTCAATAGAAAAAGAAGATGCTATACAAAAAGCCACTTTTAAGTTAACAAAGGAGAATTCACTCCTGAAGGAGTCTTCGACTAGGCTGCGTGAAAAACTACAAACNGAAAAAAACCTACGGGATGATGCGATTCAAGATGTTAATCAAAGAAATTTAAACGAAATTAAAATTCTACAAGAAAATCTTTTTAAAATTAGAGAAGAGCTCGAACATAGCGAAATCAAGCAACAGGAAGCGGTTCAATATGTAGTTAACTCGAATCAGAATGAACTGAATCATTTTAAAAGAATGATTTCTAATCTAAGAAATGAGATGGACAATGAAAAATTGAATTTTGATCAAACTAAACAAAAAGATCTTCAATCAAAGGATCAGGAATTTAAACAATTACAATCAACAATAGTCGAACTTCGGACGAAACTTGAGACAAAAAATGGCAGATAAAAAAGACAATCAAAACAAGTCTAAGAGGACCACTCGGTTTTCAGACATGCTTCTACAGGTCACGAATGACTTGGCTAAAACAAAATCGCTAGACGAAGCACTTGAAACTTTAGTCAAAATTACCACATCTACAATCGGTGCAGAAAGAGGAACTATTTTTCTTAACGATGCATCTACCGGAGAGTTGTACTCCAGGATTGCCCAAGGTAACTTCAGAAGAGAAATTAGAATTCTCAACACCAAAGGGGTAGCAGGATGGGTATTTTCTAAGAATCAAGGGGTGATTATTCATGATGCCTACAAAGATGAGAGGTTTAACAAGGCTGTTGATGTTAGAACAGGATTTAGAACTAAAAGTATTCTTTGTGCCCCGCTTCGAACTGTTTCGGGTGAAAAGATTGGAGTCTCTCAGATTCTTAATAAAATTGACGGCGAATTTGAACAAGAAGACCTAGATCTGCTCGAAGCAATGACGGAGCAAGCCGCTATCGCAATTCAAGGAAATATAATTGTTGAACAAATTGAAGCCGCAAGAAAACAGGAATTGGAATTCCTGGATGTGGTATCGCAAGTCTCTTCCGAATTGGAACTCACCCCTCTTCTTCAAAAAATTATCACTACTATATCAACTATGTTGGATTGTGAGAGAGCAACACTTTTCATTAATGATGAAAAAACCAACGAACTCTATACTGAAGTTGGAGAAGGTCTGGATGAAAAATCAACCATCCGCATTCCCAATCACCTTGGAATATCAGGAACCGTGTTCACTTCAGGAAAAGCAGTTAATATACCCCACGCCTATGCAGATCTTCGTTTCAATCCCTCCTTCGACAAGCAAACTGGATTCTTCACCAGGTCAATCCTTTGNATGCCTGTCTTCAGCAAAGCAGGNAAAGCAATAGGTGTNAGTCAGGTTCTCAATAAAAGAGGCGGAGCTTTCAACGCAGAAGACGAAAAAAGGCTAGCCGCTTTTACCTCTCAGATATCTATGGGTATCGAAAACGCAAAGCTCTTTGATGATGTTCAGAGTCAAATGAACTATTCGCAGAGCATTTTATCAAGCATGCATGATGCGGTCCTTACCCTTGACGAAAATGGCGTTATTAAGACTTGTAATCCAGCTGGTCTACGCATTTTGAAGATTCCTCATGAAGCTGCTGTTCTCGAACAACAGGCTTCCGTTCTTTTCGGAGGTNCTAACGAATGGCTCCTCAAGAANCTCGAAGCTGTCAATGAAAACGAGGAGTTTCTTGACGCCGAACTTCAAATTGAAGGGGAAACTCTATCTGTTAATATAACCCTCACTCCCCTACTTGGTAAAATCAAATCCAAAGATGAGCGTGAAGGAGATACTGGGGGAGAAGGAATTCTGACTTCAAAACCAAACATAATCGGAGCTATGCTTATGATCGAGGACATAAGTTCCGAGAAAAGAATGAAATCCACGATGTCCCGCTACATGGATCCCGAATTGGCTGACCAGTTAATGACGGCAGATGGAAACAACGAAGATGTCATGGGTGGAAAGCAGAGTGTTGGCACGGTTCTGTTTTCTGATGTACGAAGTTTCACTACTATCACTGAAGAATTAGGTGCTCAAGGGACGGTAAAACTACTAAATGATTATTTTACCATAATGGTTGACTGCATAACCGATGAGGGTGGAATGCTAGACAAATTTATTGGCGATGCAATGATGTGTATATTTGGTACGCCTGTTCCGCATGACGATGACCCGGACCGAGCCGTTCGTGCAGCTATTCGTATGATGACGGACTTGAAGATCTTTAACGATAAAAGGGCAATGGAAGGAAAAATGCCCATTGATCATGGAATGGGTATAAATACGGATTCGATTGTCTCTGGGAATATTGGATCTCCTAAAAGGATGGATTATACTGTAATTGGTGATGGGGTAAACCTGGCTGCTCGCATAGAGAGTGCATGCAAACAATACGGAGCTCACATTCTAATTAGCGAATTCACTTACAAGGCGGTGAAAGCAACCTATCGAACTAGGCAGGTTGATTATGTTATTGTAAAAGGAAAAACTGAACCAGTCGGGGTCTATGAAGTATTGGATTTCCATGACGAAGAGTCTTATCCAAACCTCGTTGAAGCACTTGGCCTCTTCAACGATGGCTACCGCACATGGAATCAGGGTAAATGGGATCAAGCGATAAAACTTTTCAACTCGGTTAAAAAGATTAATCCTAATGATAAATCAGCCCAACTNTATATTGACCGCTGCAATCATATGAAGAAAAATCCACCCAAAGGAACTTGGGACGGGGTATGGGTAATGACTTCCAAATAATTAATTTTTACAATTGATGAATCCACGTGCTCACTTAGAAAAAGCAATCGCTTTGGATCCCAAATATCCTAAGGCGTATTACAGCTTAGGTCTCCTAAACAAAAAAGAAGGAAATGACGACGAAGCGTTAGAAAATTTTAAGCAAGCAGTTTCTATTGATAAAGACTTTGCCGAGGCTCAATGCGAGTTAGCAATTTCTCTAATGAAAAAAAAGGAACTCGATGAGGCCCGTAATCATTTTTTAAACTCCTTGGAAATTAACCCAAATTATGCTGATGCGTATTATCATTATGGGTT
Source organism: Verrucomicrobia bacterium TMED60 (assembly GCA_002171765.1). The sequence goes on along the minus strand of NHDN01000025.1, from coordinate 64,353 downwards.
ATTACTTATAGAATTAAAAGATCACGAAGAAGCCAAAAATACTTTCGATAAAGTAACCGAGATTGATCAGAACTATTCAAGTGCCTACTTTTTTAAAGCACGAATTCTTACTCATCCTGATGATTTTGAATCTGCCAGAAGCAACTATGAAACAGCGATTGATATAAATGAAAAATTTGAAGAAGCCCATTATTATATGGCAAAACTCCTTATCGGTGGAGTCGCAACCGACAAGGAAGGTACAATCGTTGATAAGTCCAATATACCTGAAGCAAAAAAACACCTTTTAAGTGCTTTAAAATTGAACCCTAAGAACGCAAAAGCACTATATAATCTAGGAAAAGTCCATATTGTTGAAGNCAGCTATTCNAAGGCTAAAATTAATTTCAAGAAAGCAATTTCAGCAGACAAAGAATACTCNAAAGCACATTNCTTNCTCGGNACCGTTTTTCTTCAAGAAAANGACAATCGAANTGCNGAGAAACATCTAACNNATTCAATTAAATTTTTTGAACAAAATTCCAAGGCACATTTCAAACTTGGGGAGATGTATTACAAGGAGGAAAACTTTCAGAAAAGTGAAGAACACCTAAAGATATCTTTATCAATCGAAGACGAAAATGCTCNTGCACAGTACTACTTGGCTAATCTTTANCGGAANGATGAAGATCCAAACTTGGCCAAAAAGTACTTCTACCGAGCCTTNGAAATAAATCCNGATTTTGCCACTGCCTATTATGACCTAGGAAATCATTGCCTACAAACTAACGATAANAACGAAGCAAAAATTCANTATCAAAAAGCAACCGATATCGATCAAAACTATGCACAAGCNTACTTTCAACTGGCNAAAACATTACAAAACCCATCAGAATTTGANCAAGCCTTNAGGAATTTCGAAACCGCTCTAGAAATTGATNCTGGTATGACNGAATGCCATTATNANTTTGCNAACNTATTAATTAANGGCGAAAAACTTAAAAATGATGGCACCCTTGTAATAGAACCAGATTTAAATAGAGCCNAGTNNCATCTTCGTAAGGCAATCGAAATAGATNNCAATTATTACCTAGCTTANTATAAACTTGGCAACTTGCTTTGCATACTCGAAAAACACAGCCTGGCATACGAATCCTATATNAAGTGCATACAGATTGANGAGTCTTTTGCAAAAGCTCATTACAAAATNGCAGTTCTACTCATGAGCGGNAAAGTAGATGATAAGTTGTTAAGCACCTAGTTNNTAATAANNANTTTGAATGTAGAAAAAAAANTAATCTTTCATCTCNAAAANGCTCTNTTTTATCTACCNGATTATCCAGAGGCNTTGCTGNANCTTTGTAANATTTATTTCGATAATAACCNNANTGANGAAGNCGAGAAATTATTGGNTAATTACAATAAAACAAATCAAACCGTTGGATATATTGAAGCNCTTNTATCAATCAATAAAGGCAACTATGATGANGCTAGCGNTAAATTATCNAANATNATTACTAAGANTTCTGAATTAACNTATTTAAAAACAGCTAAAGAGNTAGAGNNANAAAGAAATAACANNAGGAACCTTAGCAANTATTTNGAAATGTTAGTAGATAGAGTCCCGGAAAATGGNTGGTACTATCTAGAACTCAGTAAACTATTAAATCCAGAAATTGATTATCAACGTATTTGTTATTTNCTGGANACAAGCATTGAACTTTTAAAAGGAAAACTTGAACCTAAAATCTCAAAAATTGAATTTCTGTGGAAAAATTCTATTTTNCTNANAAATACAAAATTTCGANAATCAAACGANCAANTAATTGAANAACTTGAAATCCTTTTGATCACTCACCCAAATGATCCAAGNANAATNCNTTTGTTATCGGAGATCTATATTCAANAAAATTCATATTCCGATATCATTCGAACCTTGNATAAAATCTACAGAAAANATGATTCAAATTTAAATTTTNTNATCGGAAAGGCNCTCTTNGAGAAAAAGGATTATGAAAAAAGTATCATTTATTTAAATCGTATTAAAAAAGATCCAACCTACAACTTTGATTCTTCATTTTTAAAAAGTATCATATTTCGAATTTTAAAGGATTATAAAAAATCGATATCCAATCAAAAGATTGCTTATGAATCTTTTGATAGTCATCTAAGAAAACTCGAATCCAAATATAAATCATTAATTGAAAATAACGATTTTCAAGAAGCAAAGAAAATGATTCAAGAAAAAGTTAANGCAAGAAGGAATATGTCGGAATTATGCCTAGATCTGTACNTGCNTCACGAGAAAGATAAAGGTTCACACTTTTANTTAAGTCAATCTATAAATATATATTCNCAGAATCATAAAGCNCTGTACTACATGGGATTATATCATAAGAATAGATGTCTTAATGAATCCTTAACTTATTTTATAAAGTCTTTACAACAAGAATGGGATTTTTATGAAGGGCATGTACAGATTGCTGAATGCTATGAAGGAATTGGGCAATTGCAAGANGCTGCAAAACATCGCAAAATTTCAAATCAAATTAGGGGCTAGCTTTCTTTTATAATGGATCGAAAATCTCTCCTAAAAGCAATATAAGAAAAGGGAATGCTTATCAGATAAATCACTCCAAAAGCTAGTAGTGTGACCCACATCTCTTTGATAAAGACAGCCACTATTAGACATACCACAATAAGCACAGGGAGAGCTTTTGTCGCTGATATATTTAACCTCACATTTCTTAATGAGAATGTAGGTAAACTGGATATCATTAACACTGCAATAAAAGTGACCCACAATAAGAGAATCGTAGAATAGTCTAGTATATCGAATGGCAACCTAAATCTTGAACAGACAAACTCGACTGACATGGGTAATAATACTAAGCCAGCTGCTGCTGGAGAAGGCACTCCAATAAAGTAATTCTTGCTTACTTTTGGTTTTTGCAACTCTTCTTGTGACATAACATTAAAGCGAGCTAATCTGAAAGCACAGCACATGGTATAAAGTAAAAACGGAATCCAGTACCATCCAAGAATCTCGTATTCTTGAGGGGGATTAAAATTCATGGAATCTTTTATCCACAAAAATAAAATTATACTTGGGGCAACTCCAAAACTTATTGCATCTGCAAGGCTATCAAGTTCCGCACCAAAGCGGGAAAAAGCTCTAAGTAGTCGAGCAGAAAGTCCATCGATCATGTCGAAACATGCCGCAACCAAGATACATATAACTGCATTTTCCCAATCTGAATCCAATGCAAAGCGAATTCCAGTCAATCCAGTGCATAAACCAATCGTAGTAAAGATGTTTGGTAGAAGCTTAGAAAAAGAGAGGTTTTTTGTTTTCGATTTTATTGGAGTTTTCTTTTACGAAACCAGAAGATTACAAGTCCTGAGGTGCCTTCTAGGAACGCTATGCTCTAATCCATAGCTTCTGTTAATAATTCTATGCCACAATTCTGCGTGTGCTTTATCATGGGGGTTGGAAATTCCTGAAACAGTACAATCAAATGAATCCGTGTAAAAGATAAAATAATGGTTTCCAGATTTGGTATTCTCTAGGTCAGGCATTAGGGTTTTTTTGTTAATAAAATCAAATTCTTTGATAAGAAATTCCGTGTGGCTTATGAATCCAGACGAAATTTCGACTTGGACTGTCTTAGGAACCTCATTAATCAAGTTAAGATTCCTTATGTCTGAAAGTATTCTAGATACGCGAAGCATAACTCGACTTCGGTAATCCAGAATATCAATGTAAGTTGCGGTTCCGCGATCCGGAAACCTCGCTAAGCGAAAAAGAAACTTGCCAGATTTTGGACTAGGCAAATTTAGTTCTGCTACTATAGTAGAAGAATACTTTTCAAGAATTTGGGGATAAAGCATCATGTTAGACAGACAGTTAATCTATAAGCAGAAAAGATGCCAAGAGGTGTCTAATCGGTTATCTCATTCTGCCAAGTTTCTTTCCATTCTTTCATGCTTTCTTCTTTATTCTTCTTGCCGTAAGGAATGGGACCCAAATGAACAATTTCAAAATGATGTTGAGATCCTTGCAAAACAGAAAGAACAAGATATCTGGAATCAAAAAAATCAAGCAAAGGAAAACCTAAGCAACCTTCATTCAAAATTGACGAAGAGCATAGTCCAAGGGTTAAATTTGAATGAGTTTCAAAATCTGGTTGGGGAAAATGCAACCATATTAGCTCAAAAAGAACAAAGCGGGGTTCGGTGGTTGATTTTGAGATATCAGTGGGATGATATAGTAGAAAATTATTTCTCTAAAACCTCTGAGGAATACAGGCAGTGCTCAAAGCAAAAACAATATATTGAGATTACTGCCAAAAACTCTTTAATCATTTCGGTTACTTGGTTGTAAACCCAGTTCAATCCCCGATTACTTTTTCAATTGTTACGATTAATTTAACTACACATCCATCACTTATCATAGATGGCACAATAGAAGAAAGAGTCCACCCTTTCTTGCTCAAATCATTCAATTTATCAGAAAGCAATTTTGAAAGTATATTCGAATAATCATCGCCCTTAACTCGTATACCCTCTGGTTCAACAATGAAAACTTTATAGGTTTTTGACATAGAAACTGTCGTTTTTTGGTCTACTATACTTCTATTTTAGTACTAGTATCTTTTTCTGAACCGTAATACTTGTTGTAATATTTATAGCGGAAGTACCCATACCCATAATAGCCTGAGTAATAATAGCCTGGGGTTTTTTTCTGTGGTAAGTCGTTTAAAACAACCCCTAATATATTTGCTCCAGTCTCTTCGATGTTTTCGATTAGATTCTTAGCGACCTTTCTTGAAACTTTACCGTATCTGGTAACGAAAAGCACCTCTTCTGCTTTTCTAGCAATTGCAAGAGAATCAGGAAATAAGCCAATCGGAGGACTATCAATTATTATAACTTCAGCTAAACTTTTCAAATGGTTTGTAACCATTTCAAATTCTGCACTCTCCAGTATTTCAGTGGCAGCTCTAGTTTTTCCCCCTGAAGGNAGAATATATAAATTATCGTGAATTGGGTGCAATGTTTTGTCGGTCAACTCACGTAAGTTTTCCACCCCATTCTTTGCTTCATTGATAAGAGTCAAAAGTCCGTTATCATTAGTAATTGAGCAAAACTTATGAAGACCCGGACGNCGCAGATCAAAATCGATAAGTATTGTTTTTCTTCCGTGATTCGCACAACTNAATGCAAGGTTTGCAGATATGAGACTCTTNCCTTCACTTGGTATAGCTGAAGTGACTAGGATTATTTTAGGATAATCAGCATTAGAATTCATCTGAATTCTACTATACATACTTCGAAAAGATTCAGTTAATCCATCGTCTAGATCATTACCAACTATTAATGGTCTTTTAGTTTCTTCTACTTGTGATATTTGAGGGATTCCCCCGATTAAATCCTTCCCTATAAAGACATCCACATCCCAAGGAGACTTAACTCGATTATCTACGAACTCTAAGAGTATGGGGACAATAATAAAGACNGCAAAAAATATNATTAAACCCTTTTGTTTAATTGCGTTTTTATCTGGAGAAAATGGACCTCCTGGTAATGAAGCAAAGTTTTCTTTATGAAGGGGGTCATCCTGTTCTGATGGTAAAGATTGCTCTATTTTTACATCATTTAGTCTTTTGTGTATCTGATCTGTACTAGCTCTAACAACACTCAGTTCTCTTTTGTAATCCTCAAGTCTTTCTTCGATTTCACTTAATTCATTAGACTGTGACTGGACTTCTTGCATAGCCATTGTAAACTCTCCTTCCTGGTGCTGTAATTCCAGTAACTTGTCTCGAGAATCATCGATTGCAGATTTGACTTCTAGAGCGAGTGCTTTCTTTACATCTTTAACTTGCTTTGCATTAGAAAGCATTTTGGGGTGCCTTTCCAAATATCCAGGCTCAAGCTCTTGATAGTCACGTCTCGTTTTCTCTAAATCAAAAAGATTTTTTCTTAGTGCAGGTACACTACCATAAGATTCAATTGCGTCGATCTCAAAGAATTCTTTTATCATTGCAATATCAGTCTCAATATCTTGNGATTTTAGAGACTCATTTTGAACACCAATATTAACTCTTACATTGATAATTTGTTTAAGTAAGGTTGTTATTTTNATTTGNTCCANTTTTGACCTTGTAATTTCAGACTGATATTGGCTNTTNCGAGCAAAAATACTATTTTTTGCGTCTTCTAAATAAGGAATATTCTTTCCCTTTTTAAATTGAGACATTTCTTGAGCGATTCGTTTTTCCTCGCTTTGTCTATTTTCGAGTAAAAGTTCAAGCAAATTTCGAGCAGATTCAACTTTTTCACTCTTTCGGCTTTTGTGTAGCTTCTCGTATTCCAACTGAACGGTGTCGGCAATGATTTGAGCACCCCTTGCACTGCGAGAAGTTGCAGAAATTGTGAACCTTGGATTTCCTGCAGATGGGGGCGTAACGCTAACTGAATAACTAACCGTANNCGCTACCCCAATNGGNATGCCTTCNTGCAAAAATGGGGCAAGNAATATTGATTTNTACTCAGGGTTTTCTGATATTTTTTGCACCACATTAACCCGTAANTCCTGACTGTTAATTCCATCGAGATGCCTTGANATTAATGTATTAATNTGACTGGNTCGATCTACTTTTTGTAGATTGATAATTNCAGGTGGNGGNATTAGCCTAAAGGACGATTCTGATCTGAAGAATTCGGGAACTTGTAACTCTTTGTAAACAAACCCAAGCGCAATTGGAAGAGCAAGCGTCAGCGCGAGAAGCCATCGATCTCTGATTATTAATAGAAAGTCAGAAATACCTCTTATACGACCCTTGGGCTTTGTGGACAGAGGACGGTCTATATCTTCAAAATTATCATCCATTATATTAGTCTTTCTGGCACTTCGATTCTATCTCCAGGATAAATCCAGAATTTTTTGCTGGTACCGAATCTAACCAAGCCTTTACTAAGCCCCTCAACATCTACAGTGTAAGTTTCCGTTTTTACAGCGTTACCTCTTTCATCATGTATGGTACGGGTAACATAAACTTTATTTTTTCGTGCAATTTCAGAAAAACCACCAGCTCTGGAAATTACCTCTACTATATTCATTGCCTCCACTTCGGGAGGAAAAGTGTATGGTCCTTTTCTATTTACTGATCCTGTCAGAAAGACAACTCTTTCTGAATAATCTGTGACAAACACATTAATAATGGGATTTCTAAAGATAAGATCAGTCTGATATTTTCTAATAGCTAAGGCTTCAATCGCTTTGGTATTTAAACCATTTACCTGAATTTCACCAATATATGTTAGTCGGATTTTTCCTTCGCGGCTTACAATGTATTCACCCGAACACTCTTCTTGGCCTCGAACATTAACCATTAACTTATCTCCATATCTAACCTTATAGCCAGTAGGGTCTCGTATAATTGATGGATCATTATTGAATGAACTTTGGCTCATCAAAGGATAACAAAAAACAGGTAGAAAAATAAAAAGTAGTTTTTTCACAAGATAAACCAGCACACATTAAAAAGTTCCATTCATCTGGGCTTTTAAAATATGGCGACCATAGGATTCCGAGCTACGATCAATGATACTGAAGTCATATCCTCCAGTCGCAGAAAGGAATTTATTAATCGTTTTAACAATCGAGATTCCAAAGCCATAGGTGTTCATAGAATTTGATTCGCCCGTTAATATAGGATTAATTGGATCATATGGATAACTATATTCGACATCGCTTGCACTAATGTAAGCCGTCCCTGTCAAATCTTCGACAAATCGATGACTAACCGACATCCGGGCAGTCGTTGAAAACGAAGAAAATCCTTGAGCTGAAGGAGAAAAAGATCTGGAGAGGTTAAAAGTGGACGATGTTTTAGAGTTATATTTATAGGATAGCCCAAGCCCAAGAGTTAGATCATTTTGGTCGGGATTATTAGCTTCATCAAAATTTAGGAAGGTATATCCTAAATTTGCATTTCCAGATAGTTTTGAAGAATAACTGCCATCTGCACCAAAGGAGATGCTGTGAGATTTACTATCAATTAAGTTTGGCTGAGGTCCTTTACTTTTAGATCTTGAAAACGAATATTCGGAGTAAAAGTCTAGTTTCTCTGAATAAATGTAAAAGGCCCGCAAATGTATAGGTAAAGTGGAGAAATCTTGGTACGGACGAGGACCAGTTGATCCAGCTTGATATTGTTGTAATGAATAGTTGGTGCCCCCTCCCAAACCAAATTTAGAACTATGATTATATCGTATGTTCACCCCTGAGGTGAAGTATGTGTAAGAAACAAGATCTTGCTCTAAAACGCTAGCGGAAATATTCTGTCCAAGATCAAAGACGGCTTCAAAACGAATTTTTGCATTGTTGGAAATTCGCTTCTTCTTGGATAGTGTTTCGTCGAAATCTATACTAAATGAAGTAACAGGAATCACATAGCTCTTATCATTGTTTTTCATATATTGGGCAATTTCAACTCCAGCTGAACCCGAAAATTTAAAGAGGCTTACCTTTTTCGCAAGATGAACTGCAGGAGAAAATTTTAATATGAAATCATCTTCACTTTTAAGTTCATCAACAGGAATACCAGTGCCTGGGTTGCCTCCACTATTTTTCAATTGNTTATAGTAATTCGATGGGATCCCAAAAACTCTAGAGTCATAAGTTGCCGAGGCAAAACCACTAACCTTTACTTGTCCAAATAAGGAGCTATCCCATTCTGCATTTAGATTGAAGCCTGCTGTCGCACAGAATAAAGCAAATAGAAAAATTCTNATTTTATATTTCATTAAAGGGATAATACGATTGAATTTAACGAATTAAATCTTGTCAATCACATCGTACACATGCTTTCCATGGGTTTGTTGAACTCAACTCAAAAAATATTTTTATGTCTAATTATTATTAGTNCNTGGTTTAGAGCTGGACTTGATCTCGNATGGTTTGATCAGCTATGGCTGTTTTTTTTNATATTGTTNTTTTTTCGAGGAATGCTGATTNNAAAANATGNTTCNNTNANGNACTTNGCTTTTCCNCTNGGATTCTTTTTTTTCTGCGGGATATTAGTAATTNNATCATTCAATAATTNGACTTTTACAANTCCGACAACCCAACAANTNGCNGACTTAGANATCGAATCCTATTTNTTGAAAGANAAGAATATTCAAAAAGTCATTACTGTTTCCGATACTCTNAAAAAAACTTTACCATATTTTGANTCTGACCCCAANCGGGCNTTNGCNTTNTATCTNCACTCAAAAAATGAAATTGAAGACTCTTATCANNTAGNAGATGAAANTNTAGNTTTATTANATNACATCCTNTCNTCAATNTGGTCTGTTCCAAATCCATATCTGCCTACCCAAATTATNNAGCATGAANNCNCNNTANTAANCTATTCGGTTTTTATTTCTCAGCTCTTTGTTGGTATTATTGCCTACTTACTTTTCAAGACACGAAGTTCCATCAGAAATTTCATTGCGGGTTTGATCACCTCATCTGTTATCCTTGCGATTGCAGGAATGATTCAAAAAATTCAGTATTTTCCTGCAGACGACCTAAAAGAAATATGGGGCATTTGGGATACTCCCGAACCCAGATATTTTTACGCCAGTTTCACCTACAAAAACCATTGGTCCGCGTTCGTATTACTTGTTATCTCTGCGACCATAGGATTATTGTTTCATGCGTCTAAGTCTAAAAATCGCTCGAGCTACTTTAGAAGCAAGAACATTTACTTTTTAGGTGGTTTGGTTTCATTGATCATAACTATTCCTCACTCTGGCTCCAGATCTGGGCTCCTCATCCTACTGGTTTTATGCATATTGGCGATGTACTCGATAGGCTTTAAGAAAAGCATCTTTAATTTCAAAAAAAATACATTTAAAATATTCATAGCTATTATAGTTGTTCTGATAGGTGGATTTATGATTAGCAAGAGTACCACGAGGGAAATGATCAGTACCACAAATTCTCAGATTAGTAGTGACGAAACCCCTTTGAGAATTCTACTTTGGACTGATCTCGTGAAACAAATTTCTGGCAAAACATTCTGGGGGTATGGTTACGATTCCTACGGTGCAATCAATCCACTTTTCCAATCACCAGAAATTAGAATTATAAGAAATAAGGGACTTGAATATGCTCACAACCGCTATGTTCCATTAGTTGGTCATGGTCACAGTGATCTGCTCGAATTTCTAAGTGAATTTGGTTGGGTAGGCTTTACTTTTATTTTATTTCCAATCTTTTTATTATTACTGAGAAACTTCATATTCTTCCCCTCCATTTTGATACAGTCCATTTCTGCTGGATGCTTGTGTTTTGTCCTTTACTGTTGCATTGATTTTCCCACAAGAACACCTGCTTGTCTCATTCTTTTTTCAGTTCTAGTTGGTTTATCATTGAAATACACAAAGCTCAGTTTTTCGAAATAANTTAGAATTTTCTGTTGCAAAATCATTTCAGTTGAGCTGANTTTNTANNTGTGCCCTTCCATAAANTTAAAGTATTANNGNTTTTTNCTTCNTNCACTGTAACTGCGGTTACAGCTGTACNCTCTCAGTCNCTAAANAAATCTNTGATNGAGAGCACNATNNTNATCAANATNGACTCGATTAAGGATAAGGANAACTACCTTCCGTCTGGTAGGAGAGTTCTTAGTG
>NHDN01000025.1:0-53680 GCA_002171765.1 Verrucomicrobia bacterium TMED60 | reverse complement strand
CAAGANTNNGAGATTGANAANAGCATNNANNTNGANNAATTGNANNCNGANNTTGANNNAAGCCAGNNNTTAATNGANGGNATGNAAGCTGTGTNTCAAAATATTAANNTNGAACAANCAGAAGAAGCACTTTCACATGCAGTAGATTACCTAGCTAAAAACAGAGTTGCTTTCNCGCTNACNGACGAAGAAATAACTTCAGGTTTATTATCNGTTATAAGTGCTTTTCTCGAAGTTTTCCCTGAAGACGAACAACTGCTACAGGTCCCACAAACTGTTTTTAGTTCGATCATACCTGAATGGGTAGATGAATGGAAGTCATCTGCTAATAAGTGGGTGAAACTCATTACTCATGCCTTAGTTCAATCAGTATCTGAAGATAAAGCTGCCTTGATGTCAGGTGCAGTTATAAAGTCGCTTTTGTCTCTTATCAATGATGGACAAGCTAATCCAGAGATCGGATTCTACCCTGGAATCGAACCTGTTGAAAGCTTTGAGACGCTAAATGCAAATATGAAATTTAATGAGGATCTTTCCCCCTTTGGAAAGTTTGACCCAATAAAAACAGAACTCATTAGGTCCGCCGTATACAGTATTTCATCGAGTCTCTTCTCTACCGAAACCATGACGGAAGAAAAAATTGGTACTCTTACTCAAGATCATTCCAAATCCATTATAGAAGAAACTTTTTTGTTCATGAAAAACTTGGAAGGAAATCATGCAATATTCACCTACGAGTTAACCAAAGTGGTTTCAAATGCATTTGTAATGGGAAGCGTTGCTTCCATGATTGATGACGAAAATTATAACTCAAAAGAATTTCCTTTATTGGTTGCTAAAGAGGCATCTGAACAAATTGCATTTCATGTAATCGATGAGGCTCTAAATTTGGACATGGAGGAGGAATGGGATCTCAAAAGGCTTGCTGAAGCCACATCATTTGGATCTTCCGTTGGTGCTCAAATGGCATCTATTCTTGAAAAATCCATGGATTTCACTCCAAATTGGGAAAAATACGAACGCAAACAACTGGCAAAATCTACCGCTGAAGGAAGCTCTTTGGGATCAACATCTGCCAGAATAGACCAAGCCAAAGAAAAGCTCGGCACTGCTGCAAATATCGATGAAAGTGAAGGAATTGCTGAAAATGCTAGGAATGATTTGCTTAGCATTTCTCAACACAGTGCAATGGGTTCTTTGATTGGAAATGTAGGTATTTCGATTTACTACCCTAACCCCATAGATAGATTAGCTCTGATAAATTCTGCTGCCCAAGGAGCTACTGCTGGTAGTATCACTGGGGTGAGTGCTTTAGACCTAAGTAAAGAAGACTCAACCGAAACTTTCGATATTGAAATAGCCCGTTCAAGCAGCAGCGGTGCAGCCTTTGGAGCTACATTCGAAACTATTGCACTTACGGATGCGAATCCCAAAGATTTCTCCTCCGACAGTACGACTATAAATGTAGTGCAAGCTGTTACTTATGGTTCAACATTCGGAGCTATAACTGCTGGAAATGATCCGGATGTTGGTGCACCTGCCGCAGATGCCGTTATTTTTAAGCAAGCTACGAAACAAGGTGCCATTGAAGGTTCTCTGAATGGGGCGAGTCTCGGAACAGGCTCCTCGGAAGAAAATATTAATACCAATGACCTACGCTCTCGATCTTCGATTGTAAAAGCAGCGGCTTCCACCAACGCACAAGCAGCTGCAGATGCAAGTAGTAGTATGGCAACCAAGGCGATTCGTACGAGCACTTCAGACATGCTCATGCTGATGAAAAAATTTAACATTAATCCCAGGCTTACGAACCCGACGAAAATCTTTAATAGCAAAACCAACAATAACGAAGAAGACGAATTTTTATTCGAGGATAATTTAAAAGTAGCTTCACCGATTTAATTGAAGTTGGACAAATTTATCTCCTTGCATTAACAAGGCACCTTTTACGAGCAAAACACTTCTTTTATGAATTCTTCGGATATTGGTTTAATTGGACTCGCGGTTATGGGGCAAAACCTAGCGTTAAATATTGCAGATCATGGCTTCAAGACCTCCGTTTTTAATCGCACTTTTCTAAAAACTAGAGATTTCCTTTCAGATCATAGCCACACCCAATTGGTTGGGTTTGAGAAACTTGAGGAATTTGTAGAGTCTTTATCCAAACCTAGAAAAATTATTATTATGGTTCAAGCGGGTTTTGGTACAGATGCAGTAATTGACTCCTTGTTACCACTTGTAGAAGAAGGTGATGTAATAATCGATGGTGGTAATGCGAAATGGACAGATACCATCAGAAGAGAAAAAAATTTAGCGGACAAGAAAATTCATTTTATTGGATCTGGGGTAAGTGGTGGTGAAGAAGGTGCTAGGCTTGGACCTTCTCTTATGCCTGGAGGAAGTAAAGAGGCATGGAATTTAATAAAGGACATCTGGACCAGTATTTCAGCTAAAGTTGATTCCTCGAGCGGAAAGCCCCTTTCAGGAGGTAAACCTGGTTCTCCTGCCCAAGGAGGCGTCCCCTGCTCTGCTTATATTGGACCCAATGGTTCCGGTCATTATGTTAAAATGGTCCATAATGGAATTGAGTATGGAGACATGCAAATGATTTGTGAAGCATATCATATTCTCGCCTCCATTGCGGAAATGGATTCCTATGAAATTGGTCAAGTATTTGAAAAATGGAATGAAGACATCCTGGATTCTTTTCTCATCGAAATTACTGCTGATATTCTAAAGCAATCGGATCCTTCTACTGGAAAACCNTTTGTCGAAATCGTACTNGATACTGCAGGTCAAAAAGGAACNGGGAAATGGACATCNGTCAACGCGTTAGACATGGGTGTCGCTGCTCCAACGGTTGCAGAAGCTGTTTTTTCAAGATGNTTNAGTGCAATCAAGGAAGAGCGATTAGCAGCCGCAGAAATTTTGACTGGACCTAAATTGAGTAAGCTTGATGGAGATAAGTCTGAGTTTATTGATTCAGTTCGTGATGCATTATATTGTTCTAAAATTTGTTCCTATGCACAAGGTTTTCAGCTGATGCGTGAAGCCCAAATCGAGTATGATTGGAATTTAAATTTTGGAGAAATCGCAGAAATTTGGAGAGGTGGTTGTATTGTAAGGGCTGCTTTTCTTCAAAAGATTACAGAAGCATTTAATCGAGATTCAAATCTCTCGAATCTGCTAACCGATGATTATTTCAATGAGTGTATTACTCATTATCAATCCAATTGGAGAAAGATCATTTCCTTAGCCNCCATGAATGGCATTCCGATACCAACCTTNTCATCTGCCCTTTCNTATTACGATGGTTANAGAACTGCTTGCTTACCTCAAAACCTNCTACAAGCTCAGAGAGATTACTTCGGTGCCCACACTTATGAACGGGTTGACCAACCGAGAGGACAATTTTTTCATTTGGACTGGCTTAATACCGAGCGCCCACAACAAAGAGTCAATTGAGGGGCTCTTCCTCCAATTCTTGGTTAAGATTTAAGTATTGGGCCTTCACCAAGCTATAATCTTCTTCTTTAGTCGAGGTATCGATAATTACATCAAAACGATCAGCGACCTTTATCTCCTCAAAAGCNGTATCTAATCTTTTTTCTATTTCCTGACTATCATCCGTTCCCCTGTGCTTGAGTCGTTGCTTAAGTTGTTCGATAGAATTTGGTCGAATAAAAATACTTCGACATTTTAAGTTGCAGTTCTCAATCGTCGAAATCTGAGTTTGAATAGACTCCGCACCATTAACATCAATATTCATCAGTAGGTTTACATCCTTATCTATATTGATGAGGGAGTGCTTTAAAGTTCCGTAATAATTTCCGTGAATTATTTCATGCTCTATAAATTTCTGGTTATGAATCTTTTCAATAAATTCACTTTTTGAAAAAAACAAATAATCAGTTCCATTTTGCTCACCAGGTCTAGGTTTTCTTGAAGTAGCAGTTACTACCCGAACCAATTTCGGATAAAACTCATGTAATAAGCGGTCACAAATAGTCGTTTTTCCAACACCAGCAGGTCCAGATATAAGTAAAAGGTAACCAACCATAAAACATTAATCTATAAAAAGACTCCAGAAATGAACAGTGATATTGAATTAAGAAGAAGGAAATATGCCAAAACCAATAGTCGTTTTGGTTTGTCATACAGATAGGTGATCAAATCTCTCATTCGGTAGGGCCAGGCACCAAAATAAAGTGCACAAATAATCAAAAAATAAGTAATGGATACTAAAACCAGTCTGCTCAAAGGTTCCTGTAAAAAGGCAGCATCCAAGACTTCCCTGCTGTATAATAACAAGGCGATTGAAAAGCCTCGAACAGCTAGAAAATCTTGAGTGAAAATAAATGAAGAAATAAGTATAAATAAGGTTACAATCGTAATGACCGACTTNTAGTCCCCAAAATCAGCTTCACCTAGGTTTAAGACATGCCTATATAAAAACCAGACACAACCGCATGACATGAATAAAATGGACAATTTTTTTGATCTTGGAAAGTCCTTTATTAAACCGTCTAATTTTTCATTTTTAGCCAATAAACAACCGCCTAAAATAAGAAAGGCAATCGCCGTAATCATTGTAAAAATTAAAAGCATAATAGTTAAGAATATCTAGTTTAGGTTTCCAAACAATGTATTTGCTGTCACATCTACAATCTCAATATTTTTAGTTTGTCCGATAAGCGTTTGATGAGCTGGAAAAACAACTTTTCGGTAACAGGGTGTACGACCAAACANCNTNCCCTCNCCTTTTCGTGCANGCCCTTCAACNANAACTTCTAGCGTCNTTCCTANAAGTTTTTGATTAGAATCCAANGACTGATCCTCTAATAAATNTAGGAGTTCTTTATTCCTCGACTCCTTAACTTCTTGNGGTACTTTNTCGATCTAATACAGCTGCCGGAGTTCCAGANCTTTCACTGTACTTGAATATAAATGCCATTTCAAAACCACATTTAATAAAGGCATCTTTAGTTAATTCAAAATCCTCAGAATCCTCACCCGGATATCCAACAATTACATCGGTACTGATTCGCATGTTCTTATTTGTTTTTCTGAGTTGTTCCACGAGTTTAATGAATTTTTCACGGGTGTAGGGACGATTCATTGATTTAAGAATTTTATTCGAACCACTTTGCATCGGCAGGTGTGCATAGGATCCTAGTTTTTCAAGCCTACCAAAGGCTTTAATCAAATCTTTTCCAAAAGAGATCGGGTGAGGAGATGTAAAACGTATGCGTTCAATACCAGCAAGACAATGAATTTTATCCAGTAATTGAACAAATGGTGTCTTCCCATCCACTTTTTCAAACTTTCCTCGACCGTAAGCATTAACGATTTGTCCCAATAAGGTTACCTCTTTGATTCCATTATTAGATAGTTTCTCGACTTCAGCCACTATATCATCGATAGAACGGTACCTTTCCCTGCCCCTAGTTTTAGGAACAATACAAAAAGAACAGTTCATATTACATCCCTGCATGATAGAAACAAAAGCAGAGACCTTATTTTTAGGATTCGTTACATGATGTTTTATTTCGCTTTGTGAATCCTTTTCTTCTTCCAAATGTATCTGAGGAACTCGATTTTGATGACTTTTCTTGCGAATATCGTCTAAATAGTCGGGGATTCGGTGAAATTTCTGTGTCCCAACCACCAAGTTTAATTCAGGGAGAGAATCAAGGAGTTGTTCGCCTCTATTTTGAGCCATACAGCCCATAATACCCAAAATAAAATTTTTATCTTTTTTTCGAGAAAACTGTAAGATTCCTGCCTTGCCAACAGCTTTTATTTCTGCCTGCTCCCTGACACTACATGTATTTAGCAAAATGATATCTGCAGATTCTTCGGACTGAACGAGTTCGTAACCGCGTGCTTTCAATTTTGCAGCAACATCCTCAGAATCTCTTTGATTCATCTGGCAACCGTAAGTCTTGATGTATACACGATTCATCAAAGTATTATAATGATACTAAGCTAATTCNGGGTCAATCGATAAGCCCAACCAGTTCCTCTAGATCGTTAATCACTGAGTTTGATACCTCCAAGAGCCGACTTTCAGAATTATGACCTTTGGAATATAAAATACAGTCAACTTCGAGATCCGTAGCAATCTCGAAATCATGCAATGTGTCCCCGATCAGTAAGATTTTTGAGATACTTGCTTGGATTTGATTTAGGTGGGTTAGAGCAATGTCGCTCTTACCGGTTGCATGAGTATGATAAACACCCGAAATGATGGTGAAAAAATCAGATAATTTGTGGTAATTAATAAAATCTAAAACATCTGCAATGTTTCCCGCGGATAAAACGGATTGAGAGATTCCACATTCTTTTATGTGACCAAGCATTTTGATGCTATTTTGTTGAAGCTTACAAAGATGATGATTCTTACGATATTCTTCGATAAATCTTTGGCTTATATTTTGATATTCTGGACCACAAGATGGAAGACCTAAAGATTTATAATATTCGGATACAGGAAAAGAAAATTTGTCCAAATAATATGCCCGATCAACAGGCATTATTCCGTAATCATTTAAGATTTGATTCACAATGGCAACGCATAATTCTGCGTCGTTGACCAAAGTCCCGTTCCAATCCCATATTATATGCTCGTATTTCATCCCAAATGACAATACTAGACCATTGAATCCCCCACATTTTCAAAACAAGTACTAAGAATATTTAGGACCTTAAGTTGATTTGGATTGTCAAAAACAATAGAAATTATTGCGAAAACATCTTGCTTCATGCAAGAATGAATACAGAGTAATTTTTAAAAATCAATTTATCCTTATGCCTAAACAGAGTACTACTAAAAACGAAAACAAGACCAAAAGCCCTGACCTAGAACTTGCATTCCAAGGAATTAATAAAAAATTCGGGGATGGTGCTTTAATGCGTCTTGGTGATGCCAAGAAAATGAATGTCTCCGTGATTTCAACTGGATCCTTGGCAGTAGACCTTTCTTTAGGTGCAGGCGGACTTCCTCGAGGTAGAATAGTTGAGATCTACGGCCCAGAATCATCTGGTAAAACGACTTTTTGCCTTAGTGTTATAGCAGAAGCCCAAAGAAAGGGAGGAAATGCTGTTTTTGTTGATGTAGAGCACGCTCTAGACCCAAGATATGCTAAGATTGTTGGCGTTGATCTTGACAATCTAATGGTNTCTCAACCTGAAAGTGGNGAAGATGCACTNAATATTACNGAAACACTTATTNGATCNGGTGCAATCGATGTAATCGTATTGGATTCAGTAGCNGCACTTGTATCCAGACAAGAACTAGACGGGCAAATGGGTGACNCAACGGTTGGTCTNCAAGCCCGAATGATGAGNCAAGCAATGAGAAGGCTCACNGCCGCAATATCNAAAACAAATTGTGTTTGTATTTTNACCAATCAAATACGAGAAAAAATTGGAGTCATGTTTGGNAGTCCAGAAACCACTCCAGGCGGGCGGGCTTTAAAGTTTTTCTGCTCCATTCGAATGGATATTCGTAGAATTGGACAGATNAAAGAAGCAAATGGAACTGTTATTGGCTCTAGAACCAGACTGAAAATTGTAAAAAACAAAGTTGCACCCCCTTTTACTGCCTGTGAATTTGATATTATGTACAGTGAAGGCATCTCAAAAACTGGCTCCATTGTCGACTTAGGATTAGAGCATAATATTATTTCTAAAAAAGGTGCTTGGATCTCATTCGATGGTAATTTGATCGGACAAGGTAGAGAAGCTGCCAAACAAGCCCTTGCAGAAGATGAAAGCTTAATGTCCAAAATTACTGACGCAATCCTTGAAAAAGTTCAAGTAACTGTCGGTTCAGTACTGGCCCAATCATCAGAAGATAACGATTAATTGCTGAAAATTAGGTTAAATACCCAATGTCAGAAACTATCGTTGCCCTAGCTACTCCAGCAGGTGATTCAGCCCTTGCGACCATTAGGATAAGCGGTTCTTTGTCTGAATGCTTCACTAAAGATGCATTATCAATCCCCTACCCTACCCCTCGCCACTCATATCTTGCAAATTACAAAAGTAATGATGCTGAAGTAATCGACCAGGTGATATGTTGCTATTACGAGCAAAATAAATCATTTACTAATGAGAAAATGCTCGAAATATCATGCCATGGTAACCCTTTAATCGTTCAAAAAATTCTCTCTGATTTAATTTGTCGCGGTGCTCGGTTAGCAGATCCAGGAGAGTTTACCAAAAGAGCATACTTAAATGAAAAAATTGACCTTGTACAAGCTGAGGCAATCGCTGAGATGATATCTGCGAAAAGTTTACTTGCGTTTAAGTTGGCGAGAAAAAATTTAGACGGAAACCTTTCATCCATTATTTCAAGAGTACAAACAGGGATATTAAAAGTACGAGCTAAATTGGAGGCATTTGTAGACTTTCCTGAAGATGACATTGGTTCAGAAAATTATACCGTAATTATTTCTTTAATAAATGATTGTCAATTGGTTACAGCATCATTAATAGACTCATCTGATCGAAAATCCATTTTAGATAAAAACTTAAGAGTGATCCTTGTTGGGGCTCCAAATGCAGGAAAGAGTACCCTGTTCAATTGCTTAGTAGGTTTCGATCGATCGATTGTGAGCGATATTCCTGGCACCACTCGTGATTATGTATCCAAGTCGTTAGTCCTCGATGATTTAGGAATTGAACTCATCGATNCAGCCGGTCTAAGAGAAACATCTGATCAACTTGAATCTCTCGGCGTAGACAATACCGTAGAATTAATCGAACAAGCAGATATGGTCATTGCAGTACTTGATTCTTCACTGCCCTACCCTCCCGAACTNAACGATTTATTAAGTCATTTTATCACACCAGAAAACTTTGTAATTGTAGAGAACAAATCTGATCTGAAAAAACATAATAACTCAGAAAAATACCCCAATAACGCGGGCGTCATTACTGCAAGTGCCAAAAATAAAGTTGGAATTAAAGACCTCGTAAAAAAAATCAAAGAAGTAGTTGGTTTTGGAAATGAAAATACAGAGTTAGAGTTTTCAGTTAATCTTAGGCATAAGCAATCTCTTAAAGAAGTAAATGCACACTTACTAAATGCGATTTCATTACTTAAGAACCATCAAGATGATTTAATTATCTTAAGTGAACTAAAACAAGCTAGTCAGTCCTTAGGTAATATTGTCAAGCCAACCGATAACGAAGAAATGCTTGATCACCTCTTCAAAAACTTCTGTATCGGTAAATGAAAGGCTCCATCGGAGAAAGCAAAGATTTTCCTTATGATGTGATTGTTTGCGGTGCTGGTCACGCAGGTTGTGAAGCAGCACTAGCCTCTGCTAGAATGGGATCAAAAGTCTTAATTCTTACTGGAAACCTTGACACCATTGCCCAGATGAGTTGCAATCCAGCAATCGGCGGACAGGCCAAAGGACAAATCGTCCGGGAAATAGATGCGTTAGGTGGCGAGATGGGACTAAATGCAGATGCTGCTGCGATTCAGTATAGACTTCTAAACACATCAAAAGGTCCGGCGGTACAAGCACCACGTGCTCAATGCGATAAGAAAGCTTATCAATTGAGAATGAAACATATTATTGAATTATCCGAGAATATTTCGATGTTTCAAGCACTCGTTGACGGTCTTGTTCTGGAAAAAGGAAAATGCACAGGTGTAAAAACCACAATGGGTATTTGTTTTTACGGTAAAAGTACGATTGTAACCACCGGAACATTCCTTCAAGCATTGATGCATATTGGAAATCAAAAAAGTGAAGGCGGAAGACTTGGCGATCATGTAGCCAAAGGTTTATCTGGTGACTTCAGGAGATGCGGCATCGAACTATCTAGGTTTAAAACCGGAACTCCACCGAGACTTTTGGGCTCCAGCATAGATTTCAGCTCCATGGAAGAACAAAAAGGTGACAAACAACCAACTAAGTTTGCCTTCTATGACACCAGACCTGATGAAGAAACGTTCCATGTGGAACGTAAAGCCAGATGGTTCCATGTGGAACGTAAGCCATTCATGCCTAGTCAAGTTAGCTGCTTCACTACAAACACAACGAATGAAGTACACGAGTTGATAAGAAAAAACCTAGACCAGTCACCATTGTATCAAGGAGATATCAAAGGAACGGGCCCAAGGTATTGCCCGAGCATAGAAGATAAAGTTGTCAAGTTTGAGAACAAGGATTCACACAAGTTACACCTGGAACCAGAAGGTCTTGATACCGACGAATGGTACATTAATGGCCTTTCAACTAGTTTACCTTTTGAAATACAATGTAAGATACTCAAGGAGATTCCTGGTCTTGAAAATGCCAAAATCATTCGTCCCGCTTATGCGGTTGAATATGACTATGCGCAGGCTACGCAATTGCAAAATTCTCTTGAATCCAATAAAGTTGAAAATCTTTTTTTTGCAGGACAAATAAATGGCACATCTGGATACGAAGAAGCTGCGGCCCAAGGGCTGGTTGCTGGCATAAATGCATCCAATAAGAGCATAGGTGTACCTCCAATCACTTTCGGAAGAGAAGAGGGTTACATCGGGGTCTTAATTGACGACTTAATTACTAAAGGTACAACTGAACCTTACCGTATGTTTACAAGCAGGGCTGAATACAGGTTATTGTTCAACCATGCAAGTAGCGAGCTTAGGTACTTAGATACACTAAGAAAAACACCTTTAGTTTCAGCAAAAAGGTTAAGCATGATCGAGGAAAAGAATGCTGAAATCGAAAAGTGGATTAAAAAAGCAAAAAAAGAGAAAGTGGAAAATAACGACACCTTTGCAGATTTGATTCGAAAGGGTAGGGGAGTAGATCAACACTTTCCTGAGTTTAATTGCTTAAAGGCTTCAGTGAGAGAAGAAATTCTTTACAGAATCAAATACGAAGGATATCTACTTCGTGAGTTTAGAAATATTGAAAAGATGAAGGACAGCGAAAAAATCCTCATACCAGATAACTTTGATTTTTTAGCTGTTAAAGGCCTAAGAAAAGAAAGCTCGGAGAAACTAGATCATATTAAACCTCAGACTGTTGCTCAGGCATCTAGAGTCTCAGGTGTCAACCCTGCGGACATAAGTGTTCTTATGGTATTTTTGGGTAGAAAATGAAATCATACTTGATACAGGCGGAAAAGGAAAGGAAAGTTAGAACCACTAACATATCTTCTGTTCTATTAGAAAATTTCAAAAAAAATGTATTACCAGTTCAGATCAACCTAGAAATTGGTTGTGGACATGGACATTGGTTAACATCCTATGCCCAAGAACAGCCAAACTCGCTTTATGTCGGCATTGATCTAAGGACAAAGAGAATTGATAAAGCAAAATTAAAGGCAAAAAAAAGATTACTTGATAATATACTGTTTATGAAAGCAGAAGCCGCTGAATTTATAGGTGCACTAAACGATAGCTTCATTATACATAGCACTTACCTAATGTATCCCGACCCCTGGCCAAAATCTAGGCATTATAAAAGACGTTTGTTTAATGACCGTTTTTTAGAGTTGCTTCTTTGTGTAACCACATCCAACTCGAAACTTTATTTTAAAACCGATCACCAAAATTATTACAATTGGGCTAAAGATTCTGTGGCTCGAAATTCAAACTGGAATTTTTGTAATTCCGATTGGCCACATCATCAGGAAAGTTATTTCCAGAAAATGTTACCGGATAATTACGATTTCTGCATCCAAAAATGCAACTTAGATAAGGGGAGCTAATGTACTGCATTAAGTAAACCGCAATAAGCATCCCAAATGACAGGCGAATAAGTTGCTGATTGACCAATCTCGGCACTGATATTATNANGNNTTNCTTGAATTTNAAGATATTAGCTAAAGTTATCCCCNTCCTTTTTATNANTNTNCCTGTNTGTGCAGCNGNNGATGGTGTACANCTNAAGGCGGATTCTTTTTNTAATTTCATGGGACTNCCANTAACCAATTCAATGATAACGAGTTGGGTTGTTTCNGCCTTCATNATANTTNTTATTNGGNTTCTNGTNGGAACCCCNCAACTCATACCNTCNAAGGGTCAAATTATNATTGAANCTATTGTTTCCGGTTTAAGAAACATATTAGAACCAATNGTGGGAAANCGTGTTTTCTTCCCTTCATTTTGGCTTTTAAGTGGNCTCTTCATNTTNATCATCATTCAAAACTGGTCTGGTCTNTTACCTGGTGTTGGAACCATTGGTTATGGNAGTGNNNTCGACAATCATTTNTCTATCAGTAANCCACTNATTCGCCCTGGCAATGCTGACATTAANATGACTCTTGCCCTTGCCCTTGTTTCAAATCTANTTTGGGTNTANTTCATTGTTAAGTACGCAGGGATAAAAGCGATTATNANNGATTGGTTTGGAAATAANGCNGATAAAAAAGAGNTTCANCTNTTGATGTATGCTNCACTATCNATTATNTTTATANTNGTAGGTTTCATTGAGATTCTTTCCATNGTTTTCCGCCCGNTATCTCTAACTTTTCGACTTTTCGGTAATGTATTTGGNGGAGANAGCTTNCTTCANAGNATGTTTTATTTGGTCCCTCAAATCAACTGGATCCTNCCTGTTCCNTTNTANTTTATGGAAGTACTNATTGGNTTGGTACAGGCTCTTGTCTTTATGTTACTTGTTGCTGTTTACATCGGCNTNATATGCAATCATGAAGAAGGCGANGAACACTAATTTATGTNTCGTGACTATGAACAAATCGTAGGCGAGCNNTAACCATCATAAACTCANAATTATAATNNAAAATGATCGAATTACTAGCACAAGCNCAGGAAGTTGCTCAAACAGCCTCCGATATTAATGCANCCGAAGCTGCTCAAGCAGTAGCAGAAGAAGCCTCCCAAGTCGCACATGGTATCAGCGGNAGCATTCAAGGTGGACTCGGTTGCCTAGGGGCNGCCATAGGNGTAGGNATTGTNGGCATGAAAGCGGCTGAAGCNGTGGGAAGGAANCCAGATGCTTCNGGTAAAATTCTGGTTCANTCAATTCTCGGCATGGCACTTGCCGAAGCGGTTGCTTTCTACNCTTTATTTCTTTAATCGTCCNCGAGCTATCAGGGNCCTAATTTAATGATGAGCACNATCGCAAGTATTACTGANACTGCCCAAGATATTGCCNACACNTTTGGCGTGGACTGGCCAATGCTTGTTGCTCAGTCAATNAATTTTTTAATTGTCGCATTCGTTATCTGGAAGTTTGCNTTTAAAAATGTTTTATCCACNATCAAGGAACGNGANAAACAGATTGCAGACTCTNTAAAAAATGCAGACCGTATCAAGCTCGAGTTAGAGGAAACNGANAAAAAACAACAGGAAACCCTTCAGGAAGCCTCCTTATCCGCTAAAAAGACCGCATCCGAAGCACAAGANAAAGCCAAAGCTTTTATCGAGTCTCAAAAAGAAGATGCAAGAAAACAAGCAGANGAAATTGTNGCGAAAGCCAAAATNTCTATGGAACAGGAAAGAGAAAAAGTTCTCAAGGAAGCCCGTGAAGAAATTGCATCTCTGGTTATCCTCACCACNNCAAAAGTACTCCAGAAAGAGCTTACCGAAGAAGANAAATCAAGNTTNTCAAGTTCTGCCATNGATGATNTAAAAATCAACCATTAATTCNTAGATGCCANCTACNATCAAACAGAGAAGATTAGCGAAAAGCTTGTTGCAGCTTTCTTTGTCTGATGATGGNAGAATNAAACGAAATTCCGTGGAAGAAATTCTTGAGTCTCTGNNCGTNTCTCGTCCTNCNGGCTTGGTCACCATTCTAAGGCTTTTTCTCCATCAAATACGACGCCATGAATATACTTATCATGCCNGNGTAGAATATGGCGGAAAAGNAGGGGANAAACTNTCAGAAAAAATCCTCGAAAAACTTAACCAAAATTCAAGTAAAGCTTTAGATCTTACTGTAATTGATAATCCTAAACTAATCGCCGGTTGNAAAATTCGTCTGGGTGACGATGTTTATGAAAATTCAATTTCAGACAGNTTAAATAAACTTCAAAAAACTTTTCTNTAATTTAAAATATTACTCATGAGTTCTATTACTGATCTGATCCGCAAGGAAATTGAAAATCTCTCGACCGACGCCNCTCGTACAAATGTCGGNACCATCACTACACTCGCTGATGGCGTNGCTAANGTGGAAGGNCTTTCGAANGTCATGTTCAATGAAATGGTAGAGTTCCCTAATAATNTCCTAGGAATTGCTCTTAATTTAGAGGAAGATTCTGTAGGATGTGTTCTTCTTGGAGATACTAGTTCTCTCAAGGAAGGCGATGAAGTTCGAACCACTGGAAAACTCCTTTCAGTACCCGTGGGTAAGGCATTACTTGGTAGGGTGGTGGACGCAGTCGGTAGACCCATTGATGGAAAAGGTACTATCGACTCTGATCAATCTTTCCCAGTGGAGAGAATCGCTCCTGGGATTATCCCCAGAAAATCCGTTGACCAGCCATTACAAACAGGAATTATGGCTGTAGATTCCATGGTTCCTATTGGCAGGGGNCAGCGTGAACTCATTATTGGTGACCGGTCTACGGGTAAAACAACCATTGCGATTGATACCATCATCAATCAAGCAAAGATTAACAAACAAGGGGAGCAATCTGGTGATCCTGACTTTCGTCCAGTGTACTGCATCTATGTTGCATTGGGACAGAAAAACTCAAATGTTGCTCGCACGATCAAAGCACTGGAGGAGAAGGGTGCAATGGAGTATGTTACGATTGTATCGGCACCTGCAGCCGACAACCCTGCAAATCAATACCTAGCTCCCTATTCCGGTTGTGCCATGGGAGAATGGTTCATGGAGAATGGAATGGATGCCCTAATTGTTTATGATGATTTATCTAAACATGCGGTTGCTTACAGACAGATCTCTTTAATTCTTAAAAGACCNTCTGGTAGAGAAGCTTACCCTGGTGATGTCTTTTATCTNCATTCCCGTTTACTTGAAAGATCCGCCCGTTTAAATGAAGATAGCGGGAACGGTTCCCTAACGGCCTTGCCCATTATCGAAACTCAAATGGGTGATGTTTCTGGTTACATTC
Source organism: Verrucomicrobia bacterium TMED60 (assembly GCA_002171765.1). The sequence goes on along the minus strand of NHDN01000025.1, from coordinate 38,611 downwards.
CTACCAATGTTATATCAATTACTGATGGCCAAATCTTTTTGGAAACGGACCTATTTAACAAGGGAATCAAGCCCGCCGTATCCGTAGGTTTATCCGTATCCCGGGTCGGATCTGCTGCCCAGATTAAGGCTTACAAGAAAGTTGCTGGTAAAGTTAAACTCGAACTCGCTCAGTTTCGTGAACTCGCTGCATTTTCTCAATTTGAGTCCGACCTTGATGCTTCTACAAAGGCGCGCTTAGACCGTGGTGCAAGAATCGTCGAAATGTTCAAACAAGGTGCATACAACCCTGTCCCTGTAGAAGTTCAAACCGCAGTTATGTGGGGCATGCAGAACGACTTTTTTGATTCGATTGCAGTTGAAGACATTACTCGTTCTGTTGAGAGCCTGAAGGAATACCTTTCAACCCAAGGTAAAGAACCTTGCGAAGAAATCTATAATTCTGGAAAGCTTGAAGAATCTACGGAACAAAAATTAAGATCTGCCCTAGAGGATTGGAAGCGTACTTTTTCCTAATATCTAGTTCTTCATTTTAAAACCATGGCATCTTCAAAAGATATAAGGAACAGGATAAAGGGCGTCAAAAGTACACGCCAGATTACCCGTGCCATGCAAATGGTAGCCACATCCAAGATGAAAAAGGCTCAGGATAGTGCTAAATCCGGTAGACCATATGCCTTACTTCTATCTGACATCATTGTATCCATTGCTGACGAATTTGAGGAAATAACGAATTCCTACTTTGCCGAAAAGCCAGTCAAACATCGGGGTATCTTGGTCATTGGAACCGATAAAGGACTCTGCGGTGCTCTAAATGGTAATCTGTTCCGTCAATTATCAGAAGTCGAAAACTCCGCAAAATTTATTGCGGTGGGGAAGAGGGCATCCCAATTTCTTTCTCGCTCCCATAAAGATCTGATTGCTGACTTTTCCCTACCTGACAAACCCACTTTTTCAGATGTTCGAAAAATTGTTGATTTTCTTCTTCGGAGTTATGATGAAGGNANCATTGATACCATCGAAGTTCTTTTTACCAGTTTTATNAANACCCTCAGGCAAGAACCAGAACTCGTTANACTTTTTCCCTTAAATGGTCTCGATGAAATGAATGANAAATTGCACGATCGATTTGGAGTTCTTGAGCACGAAGTACCCAAAGATAATCGTGAAATTNTGATCGAAGANAGGGATGTCGTNTTAGCTGAATTNGCTGCTTTNTANTTNAAACAAGAAGTCTTTCAACTTATCNTAGAGGCACAAGCNTCCGAACATAGCGCCCGAATGGTAGCCATGAAAACNGCCACNGATAATGCTGGTAACCTTATNGACGACCTNACCTTACAATATAANCGAGCAAGACAAGCTGCAATNACCCAAGAAATTCTGGANATTTCAGCAGCTTCCTTCTCCGAATAAATTCTATTCTCCTAAAATTATGGAAACAAATAATTCAAAATCCGGAAAAATNATNCAAGTCATTGGTGCAGTTATAGACGCTGAATTNCCNGNGGGNTCGNNNCCTGAAATTTACGATGCNCTTGAAGTNACCTACAAACTTNCTGATTCCGATNCNGAATCCAAANTAGTTTTGGAAACTCAGCAACACCTNGGNGATANCCGGGTTAGAACCGTCGCCATGTCNTCNACCGAAGGNATCGTNAGAGGTATGGNAGTTGTAAATACNTCTGCACCNATNTCNGTTCCAGTTGGAGAAAANGTTCTNGGNAGAATTTTTAATGTAATCGGTGAAACNGTTGATAANAAAGGTCCTTGTGGGANCGAGGAAACGAGACCCATTCATAGGCANCCNCCNACCTTAATGGATCAGGATACAGANGCCAATATTCTTGAGACTGGAATTAAAGTAATTGATTTAATTTGTCCCTTCATTAAGGGAGGTAAAGTTGGAGCTTTTGGGGGTGCTGGGGTTGGTAAAACAGTGGTAATCATGGAATTGATTAACAACATTGCGAAAGCTCATGGTGGATATTCCGTTTTTGCTGGGGTAGGGGAGCGCTCTCGGGAAGGCAATGATCTTTACCAGGAAATGTCGGAGGCTGGTGTTATCAATCAAGAAGATATTTCGAAGTCAAAAGTTGCCCTTGTTTATGGCCAAATGAATGAACCTCCTGGAGCCCGGATGCGTGTTGCTCTATCTGGTTTATCAATGGCTGAGTATTTTAGGGATGAGATGGGACAAGATGTCTTATTGTTTGTTGACAATATTTTCCGATTCTCACAAGCAGGTTCTGAGGTTTCTGCNTTACTTGGNCGNTCTCCTTCTGCAGTTGGTTATCAGCCTACACTCTCGGAAGAAATGGGGATCCTNCAAGANCGGATTACCTCCACTAAAAAAGGTTCTATTACTTCTTTCCAAGCTGTCTATGTCCCTGCAGATGATCTCACAGATCCTGCTCCTGCAAATACTTTTGCTCACCTTGATTCAACCATTGTTCTGGAACGCTCGATTGCGGAGCTCGGTATTTATCCCGCAGTTGACCCTCTCGCCTCTGTATCCAATGCACTTTCCCCTGATATTGTAGGAGAGGAGCACTTCAAAGTAGCTCGAGGAGTACAGGAAGTCTTGCAATCTTACAAAGACCTTCAGGATATTATTGCCATTCTTGGATTGGATGAATTATCACCCGAGCAAAAACAAGTGGTGTTTCGTGCTCGAAAGATTCAAAAATTTCTTTCCCAACCCTTTCATGTCGCGGAAGTTTTTACTGGTGTATCCGGTGAGTATGTATCAGTCAAAGACACAATTAATGGATTTAAAATGATTCTGAATGGTGAATTGGACGAAGTGGAGGAAAATGACTTTTACATGAAAGGTGGCATCGACTCAGTGATCAATACTGAAGAATCCTAACCAAACTTTCTTGATGCCAATCTCGCTAGAAATCGTTACTCCAACCGAAACTGTTTATTCAGAGGAAGTGGATCATGTGGTTGTTCCGACCTCGAGCGGGAAAATTGATGTCCTTCCCAATCATGTTCCCGTAATAGACAAACTGATCGCTGGAGACATTAAGGTAGAAAAAGATGGTACAACAGAGTATCTGGCGGTCGGGTCTGGTTTTGTTGAAGTGTATGCTGAAAAAGTATCCCTTCTTACTGATCAGGCAATCAATGTAAAAAATACAGAGGAAAGTGAGATTGAGGAGGCCATTNAACGTGCTGAAAAAGCATTAACCGATGCAAAATCTAGTAACATTGATCAGGCAAAAATTGATAAGTTAGAAGCCGCTGCCCGTTTTGCTTTTGCCCAAAAAATGGCAAAGGGTAAATCTAAGTAATTCCCACCAGTAAAATTTGGTATCCATGGGATTTTTAATTAAAGTCCCATAAAAAACATTACTAATTTTTGAATTCACAAACTGTTAGAATTCCAATAGAAACATACAATCAGGGCCCGTAGCTCAGCGGTTAGAGCAGGGGACTCATAATCCCTTGGTCCTCGGTTCGAATCCGAGCGGGCCCACCAAATTTGGATAAATTTTATCCACTTTGTACTTTTTGTTAGTCTCGGCGCGGACTCTTCATTAAAAGTTGGTATATTATGAAAACGGTGTTTGCAGAAGAAAAAAAAGACCAGCTTGGAATTGGTGTGGGCTACGAATTAGGCTCAGATCAGTATAATGAGCTCGTCAATTATACTAATTTAAAGCTAGCAACGCTAGGTTTGCCGACCGTAGGAGATCAGTCTGACAACGCTGCANTACGNCTNAGTGGNTCACTGGTNAAGGAGTATCGTGAAAAAGTCAGGTTGCTCCGGGGTCATCTTTGCCCAGCCGATCGGAGNATACAGGATTTTCTTAGTAAAATTCTCGGTACAGANCGACCAAGNCTTCCNACTGAATCCTTTGTTTTGGACCGACANGGATTGGCNCGGGTAACCTCATTGCCAAGAGACGGNCATTCCTTTGCCTCTGGTATTATTCAATCTAAAAGAATTGCCCAAGGNGTNCTGCATAACCCATCNAGTGATCGCAGAACCACTTCNGGAGTNTTTCATGTTGCGGATGTNGGNCTTCCNGCAGCGGATGACAAAAAAGTTGTNCCCCTTANTGCAGCAAAGGAACTACTNAGGATNGCACTCAANCCCCCNCAAGAAGATATGGTGTTTCCATTTTCGCAGGTGGAANANGATCCAGCAAAATGCTGGGTTTCTCTNTTATTAAGACCTGTNGTNTGTCCNGCTGTCGAAGGNTATATCAGNGAGAAATCAATGGANNTTAGGTTCTTTGCCCCAGGAGGCTGTGTGGCAAACCTTGACTTTGTGGAAAGTATTTTTGGAAACGGAGGAGATCCATTTNTNGCAGAAAATGATGCNGGTTTAGATATCGAACACTGGACTGGACATACTGGTTGTGTAATCGTGGCACCCCATTTGGCTGGGACACCTAAACAAATCCTGAATTTGCCCTCCAANAGTGATGCTTCAGAAAGGGAAATTCAAGATGGCATGTATTACGATNACCCCGATGAGCTCTACAATGACGGCAATGCCTTTAAATTAACCTTCCGNGACTCTTCTGGAGTGGTTGTAACCGTTTTGGCTGATAATTACTTTGGATACTGTAAAAAAGAAGTGAANACCCAAGTNAGCTTTGCTGCTAATTTGTCGGGTTTAAGTGAAGAAGAGCATGCGGGTGGGGCAGTGGTTTTCCCAAGTTATGACTTGGGTGAGGAATTTGANCCCCTGGCTATTTTGCCAAAAACTCCCCATANTTTCGAGGATACTTTAAGTACCCTAGGAATTTCGGAAACCGATGCGGTNGATGGNGTNTATTGTGACCNTACATTCGATTCTATTTTTTATCTACCAGAAAACGCAAAGTTTAGTTTNAGAGAACAAGATGTCTCTTGGACTTACAAAGGTAATACATGCAACATGGCTTTGGACCCTNAANACTCTTATGTATTACCTTCTGGATACAAGGTAGAAATGAAAAAAGCAGAAAATGACGGGCCCTGGAAACTCGTGGGAACAGTAGGGGAGGGATTTCTTTGCCATAAGCCTTGTACGGTTTCCGGTGGAGGAAAATCTGAGATTTCAAAACCTCTCACCGATGCCATTGTGTGTGGGCCTGTTTTTGTTGCCGATTGGGAGGGCGATATGAAAATCACCCGTGAAGTAATTGACAAGGATTACTCGGACAGATTTCGGAATCCTGAGAAGAGTAATATAAGAAATCGAAAAATATTAGACCCAGACCGGTCATTAGGTTCAGTCATAAAACTATTAACTCCTTCCCAAACGCTCTACACAGATGAATTCAATACTTGGCTTGATACCATTCCACAGAGAATCAAAGACCTCGTGTTAATCGTTAAGAGAAGATACCGCGAAGAATGGGAAGAGAATTGGGAGCAATATTTCAGTGTCGACTCAGTCAATGGCCAGCCCGCCAATGAATTAAGATTTAAAGGTGAGAAATTGATCACTCGTCTGCTAAGAGTTGGGTTTGACCAAAACGGATCATGGAGGCTTTTTGCCTTAAGAAAGGACTTTATCCCTGCCCAGAAACTTCTAGCTGAAGATGATATCACTGTATCCACGGTAGCCCCCCTTCGATTATTAAATGAAATCGGACCAGGAAATTTTAAGGAATCTGCAAAATTCGTCCATAACTGTGAATATCGACTTTTTCAAAGGCCTGACGATGCCATTCATCGTGGTTTTGACAAACAGACCGAAAAAGATCTAGCAAGACCTGGCAACTTTATAAGTAATTTTGAATGTTTAGAGCAAAAAGACGCAGTCGAACAAGTGGCTAAAACCCTCACCTTTGAAAAGTATACGGATCCCATGAGAGAATTAATTCTTTCAGCTTCCGAAAAGGTCGGAGAGGCAAGTCAGTTTGTTTCATCCGCAAATCCAAGAATTGTGGATGGAAAACCAACTAAAAACCCACGATATTTGCAAACTAGGCCCGATTTATTTGATCCAAAATCAGTATATTTATCTCTTTCCGGAACCCGGCTTCGAAGAAAAATAGATCATCAGAATTCTGTTTTATATCCGGTTAGATCTGTACTTCCTGGCCGGAGNAATAACCCNGCCGAAGACGGAGGTAAAGTTCGNCCGCTATGTTGCTTTGCTCCCATTCACTACCTTGAATTACCTGAGCTCTTTATTGATTTTATTGTTTCTGTTACTGGAAAATCTCCTTCAACCACTGGTGCGGGCTCAGAAGGTGCACTTACCAAAGCACCTTTTAATGCGATTCTTCCTATTCATGATTTGAACGCAGCCCTTGTATCCTACGCATCAACCGGCCAGGGGGCTTTTGTCACTTCCGCTGGTTATATAGGTCCTAAGTATAAGGTGGCACATGATGTAAGCCTTCTCATTCCAGAGATTTGGAGCAGATTGAGGGATTACGAAAACGATCCCAATGACATGATCTCCAAAGGTTATTTAGAAAAAGTTCCTAAATTGAAGCATAATGGAGCAGATCTACCTACGGAATATCTTGGATATCGCATAACTCGGAGATTCGCTCACGAATTTCTTGGTAGAATATTTACTGATCCAGTTTCAGTATTTCCAGAAGATATGATTCGGCCAGAATTACAAGACGAGGAACAATATGCGGATAGCCTCAACAACCTTGTCGATGCAGGACGAACCGTTGCTGCTCGATACTTCAAAGATGGATGTATCGAAAAAGCCTGTCCGCCTTTAAGAGCTTTGTTAGAGATTATGGCTAATGGCAGTTGGGATGGAAAAGGATTGCTTGATCCAGATTTTAGAAAACTTTTTGATCCTGCCTCGATCCTGGAAAGCGAATGGTATCATCAACGATTAGATACAAGAATTGAAGTTACCAAAAAATATTGGCAAGGCAGGATTGAATATTTGGAGGAATTTGTGAAAGACCATGCTAACAGAGAAGCGTCCAGAAAACTAGATATTGAAGAAAGACTCAATTTCTCAAAGGACGCACTTTCTAGGTTGGATGATAGTGATGATGCCATCTCTCGCATCCATGGTTGCTTGGGCGTAGACCCCAGTATTTACCAATAATTAATTTTTTTTGGAAAGCAAATTTTCCAATTTGTATTCAAGGATGACCTCTCCGGTAAGACTACGAATACTGGCTAGTATAGATGGACTTTTTCCGGTCCAGTCGATTTCGAGCAAGCCAAAATTTTCATCAAAATAGCGTTCACCGACTCGAAGTGGATTTTCTTCTTCGTTTGGTTTTTGTCTTTGGTTCATCGCACTGGAGGTAATATCTAGAATGGGATGGGGCAGAATTCCCTCAAGTTTTGATATTTCTGCAGAATGTCGGTCTCCGCTAAGAATTAGGATGCCGGCATTGTTTGTTTTCTTAAGAAGTGCCAACAAGCGTTCACGTTCTTTGGGGAAATTGCCCCAGGTTTCCCAGCCATGGCTAGTCGAAAGTATTTGAATACTGCTTGCAACGATTCTAATTTCTGCAGGCTCATCGAGCGTCTTCTCAAACCATTCCCATTGCACGTCTCCAAGGATCTCGGCTCCTTCTGATAAATTTGGTTCGTATGGACCTTTTCCTCTCTCTCTTTGAACCGCTCGTTTAAGTGGGGTACGGAAATAACGTGTATCCAGAAGAATAAACTGAATGCGTTTACCATCCGGTCCGAGGGTAATACTATCATAAATGCCTGGTGTTTTCCTGCGGTCAGAATCTTTTGGCTCACCAAGAAAATCCAAGAATATTTGCTGCGATTCCGCCTTTCTTGGATATTCATTACCCGCATCATTCTCTCCATAATCATGATCATCCCAAATTCCTAAAAGGTAGGAACTTGAACGAACTTTTTGAAAACTGGATATGGCAGAGAAGGTATTCCACTTATTCTTCAGTTTTTCCATATCTCTAGTATCGCCATAAATATTATCTCCAAGCAGAACAAATACATCCGGCTTTGCAAGGAGTACACTATCCCAAACCGGCTGGGGTCGGGNTTGCTTCAGGCATGATCCAAATGCAACGGATTTTANTAACTTCTCCTTGGCTTTAACCATAGTTGGCAAAANAAAACCAATGGCTAANACCAAGATCACTTTATTTGTTATCAACATCATAATCAGAAATTNTTGTTGGTTGTGCAGGAAATGAAACCAAATTCACATAATGTTCTAAGNTTTNNAAGACATGGGTAGCTTCTNGTCTGATCGATTTTCATATNCAATGTATATGAAACCACNCACTTTTCTAAGCAAGACCCAAAGAAGTGNCNGGATTGATTAAGCTGCTATCCTGCGGGTTTCATGTAAGAGTTTATACAAAATCTCATCTCGGTACTTTCGGGCCTTNGCAAGACACTTTGTCTTCAGAGACCTGCGAACTCGCTCAGCAGTAACTGGAGTGGGGCANATGGTGTAGTGNAGCCACCAAGTACCGTTNTTATTCCATAAATGATGGTTTGGGTTTGATTCGTCTATACGGAGTGCAATAGTCTCNGTATAAAGNGTTGTATTTTTCATNGTGCATAATNTCCTTTCNTGTATGCACGCTATACATTCGCAGGAGCGAAGAGAGCGTTGTTTTCGGTTGAGCCAGAACCGCACATCCCGGTATGTAGACCATGTACCACCGTAGTAAAAAACACTCGAACTCGGTTGGTAACCCTGAATGGGTTGTCTATGGATGAAGCAAATGGCTAATTAATAAAGAACANACTCTANTTTGGCATTTGATTTTGGAATAAGCAAACTTTTCTTGTGTCATAAGAAAGTGCCTTTACCANATATTCTCCAAAGCTATTTTGCCGATCGCATGCCCACTTTCCAAACACNTATGTGCTTTTCCCACCTCATCGAATGAAAATTTTTGATCATGAAGAAGAGGTTTGATCTTTGAATCATCCACCCATTGGCTGATCTTTTTCAATATTTGGCCATGGTTTTCTCGATGGATATTTTTGAGGATCGGAATGAGCATAAAAACAACATCCAAGCTCAAGCTCTTTACATGAACCGGGGTAAGATCATGATTGGAACGTGCGGCAATCGAAACAACNCTACCATATTCCCTCGCAGCTTCGAAGGAATCATCCAGGCACTTTCCACCCACCGTGTCGAAAACCAAGTCGTAACCAGTTCCAGAAGTGTGTTCCTTTACATATTGNAAAGGTTTTAATTCTGAGTAGTTGATTACTTGATCAGCACCTAATCTGCGTGCTATTTCTGCTTTTTGAANGGAAGAAANAGTGGTGTGAACCTCGGCTCCCATTGCTTTAGCTAATTGAAGTCCAATGTGTCCAACCCCGCCAGTGCCTGCATGGATCAAAACTTTTTCCCCTTTTGNAATTTTTCCTCTATCCATCAGAGCATTCCAAGCAGTAATTGAAACTAANGGTAAGACCGCGGCTTCTGCCATGGAGAGAGAAGCTGGCTTGAGAGCAAGTAATCGAGCATCCGCTANAGCATATTCAGCAAGTACTCCGGGCATACCTTTGAAGCCTCCGATGCAACCAAACACTTCATCACCCACTTTAAAATCAATAACGTCTTCACCAACTTCTGNCACTATTCCGGCAACNTCACCATGTAGAATTCCGGGCAACTCAGGGCCAATACCNGCTAGTAAACCACTCCGGATTTTACAATCAACAGGATTAACCCCTGATGCCNATACTTTTAAAATAACATGCTTTGGAAGGATCTTCGGCTNAGNAATCTCCTTGCATTTGAANGAGTCAGCTGAACCATGTAAATCGAGAAGGNTAGCTTTCATGAGAAATTATGAAAATAGATACTGAATAAACAAGATGACAAAATTTGTATGACGAAAGTCTCGTCCAGAATACTAAAAGATGAGTTCCTCATGATTAGGCCTTGAGCATAGAAGTTGGTCGCNAGTAAGTCATAGATATGAATCCGTTTGTCAACCTTCAGTCCTCGAACTTTATAGGTTGAAGCTTAATTCCGTCCAGTTTTGAGCTTTTCGATTTTGCGGAGTGACATCCATAACAATTTTTAAAAGGTACAGATAAAATTTACTTTCAAAAAAATCAATGGTAACCATCGGATTCTTTGCCAATCCAGTCAATGAAACGAAATGGNGCAAAAAAATAGTGAGGTAAATCCTGAAATCACTCGTATAAAGTTAGTACGATCACACAGCTACACCAAGAAGTCCCGAATGAAAATTAAAGATTACAGATCTTTAGATTTGATTTGAATGGTCAAANTATGAAAGCTTACATTTTATGAATCAAAAATACCTAAATCGTCGCCAATTTTTAACGANTTCCGCAATAGGTACAACTGCAGGAATTCTTGCGTCTTCTACCTTTCCACTTATCACCACTGCCCAAGATAAATCTCCCAATGAAAGGATGCAGTTTGGTGCGATCGGAGTTGGTGGTAGAGGGGCAAGTATTGCCAANGGTGCTCGTAGACTTTCGGACTTAGTTGCCGTTTGTGATCTTGATACTCAGCGAATTGATCGAGTGAATAAGTCTTTAGCCCAAGGAAAAGCAACGGGCTATCAAGATTATCGAAAGATTCTCGATCGCAAGGACATAGACTTTGTGACCATTGGCACAACCGACCACTGGCATACTCGAATTGCTATTCAGGCAATGCAGGCTGGNAAGGATGTTTATTGNGAAAAACCACTAACNCTCACCATTGAAGAAGGAAAACAAATTTGTANAGTAACCAANGAAACAGGTCGNNTTTTTCAAGTGGGAACCCAGCAAAGAACCTCAGAANGGTTTCTTACTGCNATCGGAATGATCCGNGAAGGAAGAATCGGGAAAATTAAAAAGGTAACCTGTAACATTGGAAATGCCCCTACCGGTGGTCCTTTTCAGAAATCTGACCCGCCTGCAAACTTGGATTGGAATATGTGGCTCGGACAAGCCCCCCTTGTTGATTATATAAAGGAGCGTTGTCATTATCAGTTCCGTTGGTGGTATGAATATTCTGGTGGTAAGATGACCGACTGGGGAGCCCATCATGTTGATATAGCCCAATGGGCCTTAGAACAGAATGGGGAAGGGCAAGGGGTGGTTTCATTGGAACCTATCATTGGAGATCACCCCATACCGTTGAAAAATGGAATGCCGACCAAAGACAACTATTATAACACCTCTCACAATTTTCATATCAAATGTAAGTTTGCAGATAAAACAGAGATGCATATTGTTAGCAAATCTGCAGAAGGAAATGGTATTCTCTTTGAAGGCACCAAGGGAAACTTATTCGCTTCCAGGGGTAAGCTTATTGGCCAGTCTTTTGATGAACTCAAAGAAAAGCCTCTTTCTTCTGACACGGTACTTTCGGTTTACAAAGGAAAAAAGGTAACCAACCATATGGAAAATTTCTTTTCCTGTATGGCCGATCGTTCCGACCCGATCTCGGATGTCTACACCCACCACAATGCAATGACTACCTGTCACTTGGCAAATATCTCCATCCGCCTCGGAAGAAAGCTAAAATGGAATCCTAAAAAAGAACAGATTGTGGGGGATAGCGAAGCCAATCAGTGGCAATCCCGTGAACAGAGAAAAGGCTTCGAAACCAACACTTAGTTTTTCTTTAAATATGAATTGCCTCACCCTGAGTCGCGGCCGCTGCTTCTGCTAGTGCTTCACTCATCGTAGGATGGGCATGGATGGTGCCATGAATTTCATCCACAGTAGCTTCCATATTCATGGCTAATCCGTATTCCGTAATTAATTCTGTGGCATCCGATCCAATAATATGTGCACCTAAAATCTCTCCATATTTTTTCCCCACAAGTACTTTTACAAAACCTTCGGAATGATTCACGGCAACCGCTTTTCCAGAAGCTGCAAACGGAAATTTACCCACTTTATACTCCAAACCTTCCTCCTTCAGCTTTTCCTCCGTTGAGCCAATGCTCGCAACCTGGGGTTGGCAGTAAGTACATCCAGGGAATGCGTCAAAGGGAATCGGTGTAGAATGTCCAAACATACCATTAACAGCTTGAATCGCTCGGTAGGTGGCAACATGAGCCAGCCATGGAGGGCCGACAATATCACCAGCAGCATAAACTCCCTTTTCGGAGGTTTGATAATTTTCGTCCACTTTTAGGTACCCCTTATTGAGTTCCAGCTTAAGCTTGGGAGATAGGGCACCGTCCAAATTAGGAACCACACCAATTGCAAGCAGCAAGCTCTCGACTTCAATCACTTCTTCGGCCTCTCCAGCTACAACTTTGAGAACTACCAAGTCATCCTGAACCTTAATGTCATCCACTCGGGTGTTCACCCGGCAATCTATACCCTGTGATTTAAAAGATTTTAAAAGAGCATCAGAAATTTCTCGATCTTCGACGGGAAGAATATTGGGCATCATCTCTAAGAGGATTACTTTCGACCCGAATGCATTAAGAAAATAGGCAAATTCTGCACCAATCGCACCTGCACCCATGATTGCAATCGAGGCGGGTTGTTTTTTCATAACCAGTGCCTCCCTTGAAGTCATGATCCGTTCACCATCGACTTTTACTTCGTCCAAAGCCCGTGCCTTACAGCCCGTGGCAATTAAAATTTTATCCGCTTTCAGATAAGTACCAATGTGCTCACCTTCCATGATTTCAATCATTCCAGGAGCGTGCACCATGCCCTTGCCAACCACATAGTCTACCTTGTTTTTCTTAAACAAAAATTCAATCCCTCCCCCCATTTGATCGGCCACATTGCGTGATCTACTAATAACTTTCTCAAAATCAAAGGATACTTCCCCGCATGAAATCCCAAATTCGTCTGCGGTTAGAGCATTCTGATAAGCCTCCGCACTTTTCAATAACGCTTTGGATGGGATACATCCCCAATTCAAGCAAGTTCCTCCAGCTCTTTCCATTTCTACCACCACCGCCTTTTTTCCCAGCTGGCCAGCTCGAATTGCGGCTGCATATCCTGCTGGGCCCCCGCCTAAGACCAGCAAGTCGTATGTAATATCAGGATTCATATTTTTTTGTAGTTGGTATTGATTTACTCATTTTTTTAACAACTTCGCTTCCTATCGTCAATGAAAGGAAAGTTTTATCGGTTGAGCTTGATGTAATCATAGCATGTTTTAGCTTTATAATTTTGCAAATGATAGAAGCACTTCAGACTCAAAATAATTATCGAAAAATAATTGAAAATCATCTGGATAATTGTATCTCGGAAACTTGTATAGAAGGCTTTGATTTTTATCAGGGCAAAGTCAGAGACAGGTATGATCTTGGAACTGTATTTGCTCTAATAACCACCGATCGTCAGTCTGCATTTGACCGCATCCTCGGAACCATTCCTTTCAAAGGGCAAGTTTTGAACCAAACTGGTGCTTGGTGGTTTGAAAAAACAAAACACATTTTACCGAATCATGTAATCGATATTCCCGACCCCAATGTAACCCTTGCAAAAAAATGCAAACCTTTCCCTATTGAATTCGTAGTTCGTGGGTACATCACCGGAAGTTCAAGTACTTCACTTTGGACGGTTTATCAAGAAGGCTTACGAAATTATTGCGGAATCTCTCTCCCTGATCAGTTGAATAAAAATGAAGCCTTACCTTTGCCAATCATAACCCCAACTACCAAGGAAGAGGATCATGACCGCCCCATATCCCCGAAAGAAATTGTGGAAGAGGGTTGGATGCTGGAGGATCACTGGAAATTTGTTGCCGAGAAAGCAATTGAAGTTTTTGCCTTTGGGCAAAAAGTTGCGGCTTCTCATGGCTTGATCTTGGTCGATACCAAATATGAAATGGGACTGAATGAAGATGGGGATATCGTCCTAATTGATGAAATCCACACTCCTGATTCCAGTAGATATTGGATTAAAGAGAGTTACCAGGAAAGAATTAAACGAGGGCTTGAGCCTGAGAATATTGATAAAGAATTCTTAAGACTTTGGTTCAAGAAAAATTGCGACCCATACCATGATGTCGAATTGCCAGAAGCCCCGAAAGAATTAGTCATTGANTTATCTGCACGCTATATTGAACTATNTGAAACCATCACGGGAGAAAGTTTTTCCTTCCCNGATTCATCTCAGAATATTCACGANCGTTTAGCCAAAAATCTGTCTCCTCACATGAGCTAANAACCGGCTAAACAGGGATATTTTTTATCTCCTGCATGACGCGTTCCGCCATCNTCTGGTATCTATCCTTTTCCGATGGTTCGCTATCAATTTTTNCGTAGGGGCAAAGCTTTCCATAGTGCAAACTCATCTTTTTTCCCNACCTTGGAAGNATTTTCCCGGGCCCTAGAATTTCATGACTTCCATGAATCCGGGCAGGTAATACCGGTACTCCAGATTTTGCAATCAACAATCCTATCCCTTTCTGCACCTTTGCAAGTTGACCATCTTTGCTTCTTGTTCCCTCAGGAAAAACAAGGAGAGGNTCTCCANTTTTAAGNACTGAAAGTACGGTTCTTANAGTCTTTAAATCTAATTTTTCTCGGTCTACTGGAATGGAGTTGAGNCTACGGATTAAAGATCCGAGAGGGCCNACAAACAAGGTNTCGCGAGCAAAATAATGAAGNTTACGAGGCAATTTACAACCGAGGGCAGGAGGATCAAAAAAACTTAAGTGATTGGAAGCTAAAATAAAGGCACCCTTCTTGGGTACATTATCAANCCCATGCACCTCAAACCTATGAAATATTTTAAAATAAAGGTAGGAAAAACGCTGAGCAAATTGATAAAAAGGCTTCATNAAAACCCCAAGCTTTTTGAGATGGTAACATATACTTCCTCAACCGTTAAAAGGCTTGTATCAACTCTCAGGGATCCNCCACTTTCTTTCAATGGTGCTATACTACGAGATGAGTCAAGCTGATCCCGGGAAGCAATTTGGTCCACTTCTCCATCGTTTATTCTTCTGGATTCCCTGACCTTTTGGTCGGCGACCAAAAAAACCTTTANATCGGCATCCGGGAAGATAACNGTACCAATATCTCGNCCCTCCATAACCAAGCCGGATTTATTTTCACTTCGGGCAACTTCTATTTGCTCCCTTTGATAACTGAGTAGTATTTGACGAACTTTCGGGTTAGAAGCAAANTTGGAAACTGCTTGATTTATCTTNGCGGACCTTAATAAGTCCGAGGCATACACTANTCCGTTGATCGCTAAATGTGAGCGATTTTCATTAACCTCCGAAGTTAACAGTATATTATTTTGGTCAAAGTAGGAATCGAGCATCGTCAGACTGATTTCGTTATCCAGTAAATGTTTGGTGACGGAGCGATAATGCGATCCAGTATCAACATGCAAAAAGTTTAATCTTTTTGAAAGNAAGGATGCAGTGGTAGACTTACCCGTACCAGCACCTCCATCAATCGCAACCACATGAAAGGTACTATCCATGTGATTCTAGCCGAGCCATTTTCAGCCTCTCAAAAAAATCTGGAAAAGTTTTAGCACAACATAGNGGATTGTTGACCGTAAGCCACGGGTGGCCATTGCTAAACAAATCAAAACATCCAAGAATTCCGAAACTCATTGCGAANCGGTGATCATGATAGGTATCAATGCTAATCCCGGAAGATGCCTTTTGTTTGAGAGATTCCAAATTGGGATAAATTTCGAGGCTATCTTCGGTTTCAATTACTTTTTGACCCAGTTTACGAAGTTCGATTGCCATTGCTTTTACTCGATCGGTTTCCTGTTTGCGGGTGTGTGCAATGCCATAAACTTTTACTCCTTTTGGTAAAATTGGTGTGATCGCAGCTAAAGTCAGAAACGTGTCAGAAATAGCATTGAAATCAAATTCCACTTTTTCGGCTCCACCCACAAAAGTGGAAGTAATTCCCGTATTATCTTCTACNATACGAAATCCGATTTCCTCCAGAACTTCCACATAAGCAGCGTCTCCTTGGTCCATAATTTTGGATATTCCCAAAACCCTACAATTTCCATTCGTAACGATTGGAAGAGTTAAAAAATAACTGGCTGCGGTTGCATCNGGTTCAATNTCATAAGTAAAGTCNTTNGCNNGATAACCTTCNCTTGAAANCGAAATNTCGGAGTCCTTTTTTTCTGCAGAGCATTTTTCNTGAGTGCTAAANATCTGAATCATTTTTAGAGTNANATCTACAAAGGGTTCGGAAACNGTTCCACCAGNATATTGTATAGTCGTTTTTNTATTTATTGTAGGNGCAATCATTAGAAGNGCAGANAAGACTTGNCTGCTNTTGGTTGCATCCACATTCCANNNTTCACTTTTTAATCCTCTGGTTTGCATNACAAANGGGAAGCAACCCTTCTTTTCTAAAAATTNAAATTGGCANCCGAGNTTTTCTAAGGCTTCGATTAATTCTAACATCGGNCGNTTTCTCATCNCCGCAGTTCCATCCAACCTGTAGNNGCCATCNNTTTGAGTNGCAAGNAGTGCGGTTAAAAATCGGGCAACCGTACCAGCGTTCCCAACAAAAATATCCTGTTCCTTGACATCGAAAATNCCCCCNCATCCATGAACAATTAATTCATTCTGATCCNTTCCCTCATCAATTTTCACTCCTAAGGAAAGNAGTGCTTTTCTCATCAGCTCAACATCCTCACTGACNAGCATACCCTGAAGCTTGACAGATGCCTTGNTTAAGGTTGCCAAAATAAGGGCACGATTNGAAATGCTTTTGGANCCAGGTACCGAAACAGAGGCGGTGCANTTTTGCACGAAAGGAATGATTTNTAAACTTTCCACTCTTAGGATNTAATTTTTTTNCGGTGATCCGCNGCGNCGGATAAATATTGNGTCAAATTATCCCATTTTTCTGCGTGCAATAAGGAACGAACTTCATCCACTGACTTTTGCCACTGGTCCAATGAATCGCAAAGATTTTCTCGATTGGACTTCATAATCTCACACCACAAGGCTGGATCTCCCTGCGCAATCCGGGTGGTATCCTTAAATCCTTGGCCAGCCATTTCTAACCAACTCGCCGGACAGGAAGCTAAATGGTCCGCTAAGCTAGANGCAATNAGGTGGGGTAAGTGACTAATACTCGAAACAATCGAATCATGATCTTTGGGAGTTTCACGNTGTACTTGCATACCCAAGAGCCTCCAAAAGCTTTCCAGTTTCTCGATTTCAACAATGCTGTCCTCTGGATATGGCGTAATCATACAGGTCCGNTTTTCGAACAATTCTGCGGTGGCATTTTCCATTCCAGATTTTTCAGAACCCGCCATGGGATGAGAGCCGATAAAGCATGTCCCTTTTCCCGAAGATGATTCCTTCGCGACTTTACAAATAGATCCCTTCACACTCCCGACATCGGTGATTATGGTATCTTCAGGACATTTCGGGATAATTTTTCGTAAGGTCTCCTCAATGTGCTTAATGGGGGTACAAACCACAACCAAATCACAAGCATTTACTGCCTCTTCCANCGAGGAGGAAATCTCGTCGCACCAAACTTCTTCCTTACATTTTTGGAGTGAACTTTGCTTTCGNGCCCA
Source organism: Verrucomicrobia bacterium TMED60 (assembly GCA_002171765.1). The sequence continues at coordinate 21,182 of NHDN01000025.1, read as the reverse complement.
TACTCGAATCGACTTACTTATTTCTCGCTTCCTAATNGCCATTCCAAGGGAAGCCCCAAGTAGTCCCGGACCCAATATTGCTATACGATTAAAAAATGGCATGAATTGAATTGTTTTAACTTTGTATCAGAATCTAGTTTTGTTTACTAGTTCAATGATGGAAAACAATTTTAAAGAGCAAGAACCAAACGACGACGAATGGGGAAACCCACCTTCCCCCAATACTCCCGAAAATATCCAAAAAGCTTTTCGTACCCAAATGATCCTTGGTATTGCTGCATTGATATTCATTTCCCTTCCTGCAATTGTATTGTGGTTTGTCAAAAAATAAGGGGAAATACTCTTTTACTTTTCTATAACCTCGTCTACTTTCTAATGGATGAATAAGTACTCCTCCAAATCTGGCTTTAGCCGTCTTGAATTCTTCACTCTTCTACTGGTCTTGGCTCTGGGAGTTATTTTATTGATACCCTTTTACAACTCATATGTTGCAGACCAGCAAACCAACGATTCCAACCAAACCATTCCTTTAGTTGAAAAGTATCCTGGGAATTTACCCACGGATCAGAATCAAAGTTTAAACCTAAATAATTCCACTCCCTAACTGGACCGTAGGAATACTGTGATTAATCGCAAAAGCATTTTTTTGCTCTTTTGTGGAGTATTTCTGTTATTTGGCCTTATCTTACTCGCCTATTTCATTCTGCTATCCTTCGGTGGAGAGGATTTAGAAAATCGCATTGATTCCTTGTGGGATTCATTCAAAGGAATTTTGTTAAAGAACGGCCTTTTTCTTTTCCTGGCCATTGCTATTCTACCGGGTTTTGTACTTCCGGTTGCTCCTTTNCTAACCTTAGCNGGTCTTTGGGCGGAGCAACATGGTGCTTGGACAGCTTGTTTATTTTGTGTTCTATCCTTGATCGCCAATCTTTCCTGGACCTATTGGCTGGCTCGTGGACCTGCCCGGTCCGCCCTACAAAANCTTCTAAACCGAACCAAATTTAAACTTCCAAAATCTCCCCCCCATAATTTACTTCAATGGGCCATGATTCTTCGCCTAACCCCAGGGGTTCCCTTTATTTTCTCCAATTATGGTCTTGGTATTCTCCAAATGCCATTTTTGCAATACCTTCTTATTTCCGTTCCCATTATTGGGGTAACCGCTTGTGGGTATGTTTTAACTTTTGCTGGAATTTTTAGCGGTGACTGGACCTATCTATGGATTGGCATTTGTTTAATCATAATCATGATACTCGTTGGGAAAATGGTTCTAAAAAAGTAAAAAAATGCAGACTGAATTATTTAAGCAGGAAGAAGAAGATACTCCTATTCTGAATGTCTCGGATGTTACAAGAGAGGTTCGAAAAACTTTGGAATATAAATTTTCTCAAATTTGGATACGGGGAGAAATATCAAACCTTCGATCTCATTCAAGTGGACATTTTTATTTTATTCTCAAGGATTCTAAATCTCAATTGAAAGCCGTTTTATTCCGGGGTGACGCCATGGGATTATCCTACATGCCAAAGGAGGGCGATGAGTGTTTGGTTTTTGGTGATATAACCGTGTATGAAGCAAGGGGTGATTATCAAATTCGAGTTAAACACCTCATGCAAGATGGAATGGGAAGCCTTCGGGCAAAATTTGAGAAACTCAAAAAATCCTTAATGGAAGAAGGTCTTTTTGATGAAAGTCGCAAGAAAGTACTTCCAAGCATACCCCACAAAATTGGTGTCGTCACTTCGTTAACGGGTGCAGCCTTACAAGACTTTCTGAGCATTCTGAAACGGCGTGAATGGGGTGGATCATTATTTTTATTTAACTCGAGCGTACAAGGTAAAGAAGCTCCTGCTGCTCTGCGTAATGCAATTCAAAAAGCGATGACCTGGGATATTCAACTCCTTGTGATTACCCGAGGAGGTGGGTCTTTGGAGGATCTTTGGGCCTTTAACGATGAAAATTTAGTTCGATTACTTGCAGGTTGTAATATTCCAACTATCTCGGCAATTGGGCATCAAACAGATTTTGTTTTAACTGATTTCGTTGCCGATCTTCGTGCTGAGACTCCTTCTGGAGCAGCCGAATGGATAAGCTCGGCTTTCTTGGCTCATCGGGAATCGGTTGATGAAATTTCAAATCGTTTTTTAAGGGCTCCAAAATACTTCTTTTCCCAAAAAATAGACCGCCTCGATTTTCTCAAAGTCAGGCTGGAAAGTAGTTCACCCATTTCACAAATTGAAAGGCAGCACCAACATCTTGACGAGGTTGAAAATCGTTTAAAAACTTACCTTCGGCACCGAAAAGAAAGAATGGCCGACAAACTCCAATCCCTTGATCATCGTCTCACAAATTGTAGTTTACAATCTACCCTTAAAAAAGGCTACGCTTACATAAAAAATAAGGAAGGCAAAATTTTCAGTAAAGCCAGTTCTCTACAAAATAAGGCCAAAATAATCGCTCATTTCAAAGACGGCAGTAGAAACTTGCGAGTGGAAGATTAGGTCATTGCTTCAAAAGCAATTTCCTGAATCAAACCTTTTTCCAGAAAACCAATGTTTTTATAGAGATTTCCATCCATTAGATAATCTGAAAACAAAATGCTTTTTCTATATCCGGATGCCTTGCTATATTCCAGTAACTTCAAGGTCAAGTCGGTGGCAACTCCTCTCTTTCGCTTTTCAGGGTTAACATAAACCATATTAATCACCGAAGCGTTTGGAGTAAATCTGCCAAATCCACCCATAGCCTGAGTTTGACCATGGATGTTTTTCAAAACAAAAAGCTGGCCATCCTCCTTCATTTGTTTTGCCAACTTTATGGTTTGATGTTGATTCAGTTTTGGATTCGACTCGTTCGCGAACGCTTTCGCCCATACCAAAACCCTTGGCCACTCCAAGTTGCTAACCTTTACTATTTTTGAAGAAGAATGAACCGAAGAAAATTTGGCTGGTGACAACAGTACAGAAAAAGATTGGGTCACATTCAAATTAATTGCCGCATTTTGTTGATTCCAAAGCTTTGCAAAGTTTTTCACCTCATGCTGTGGACCAGTAATGCCTTTAGGGGTAATATTTTGGGGGATTAAGTATTTTACCAGGTGCTCGATTGCGTTCCGATCACTCATTGAGGTAAGAATATAAGATGCTTCCGTTATTAAAGCACTGCCTATGACACGCTTTTTATGGAATATATTTCCCATCCATTTAGGCTTGAACCCGCTTCTTTTCTTTTCAGAAAATTCCCAAAACAGGCTATTCATGGCTTCTTCTTTAAGCCAAAATTTTTCTGCCCTTGCGGCAAAGGCTTGGTAACTTTGATAGCTTTGTATTTTCATAATATCAAAACTGTGCTAAAAGTTTAGAATTTGCTTTCGAAAACGATTTCCCTCAAGCAAGATATTTAAATATACAAATGGACTCATCACAAAACAGATACAACCAACGCGGAGTTTCTTCGAGCAAAGAAGAAGTGCATAAGATTGTAGACCATATGGACCGGGGTCTTTTCCCGGGTGCGTTCTGTAAAATCACCCCTGATTTACTTACTGGGAACCAAGCCTTATGTAACCTCATTCATTCAGATGGTGCAGGTACCAAATCAATTCTTGGGTATTTATGGTACAGAGAAACTGGGAACCCCGAGGTTTTCCATGGCATTGCTCAAGACAGTATTGTGATGAATTTGGATGATCTTGCCTGTGTTGGAATCTGGGACCGGATTGTCCTCTCAAGTACGGTCAATCGAAATGCAAAAAATTTTCCCGGAGAGGCACTAGCAGCCTTGATTGAAGGAACCGAAGAATTCCTAGAAAATCTTCGGTCTTTGGGGATATCTGTGGAAAGTGGGGGAGGAGAAACTGCAGATGTGGGTGACCTTACCGGAACCGTTACCGTGGACTCATGTGCAGTAGCGGTAGCTCAAAGGAAAGACATTATCGATAATCATAACATTCTCCCGGGTCTGGCTATTGTTGGTTTTTCTTCCTGTGGCCAAGCAACCTATGAAAAGCGTGAGAATAGCGGAATAGGTAGTAATGGCCTAACCAGTGCCCGGCACGAATTACTTTCGAAGCACTACCTAGAAAAATACCCGGAATCCTTTGATCCTGAGACCAACCCTGAATATTTATATTGTGGCCCACACCGGATGCAGGACTCACTTCCCCAATCGCAACTCAAGGTCGGGGAAGCCCTCCTAAGTCCTACTCGGACTTATCTACCCATTGCCAGGAAGATCATTGAAGAATGCGGTGAACAANTACGGGGGTTNGTCCATTGTTCCGGAGGGGGCCAAACCAAATGCATGCGATTTGGAAATCAAGTTCACCACATAAAGGATAACTTATTTGAATCCCCTCCACTTTTTCAAGAAATTCAAAAAGTATCCGGAACCAGTGATCAAGAAATGTATCAAGTATACAACATGGGGCATCGTTTTGAAGCCTACTGCGAACCTAAAGCGATCGATACCTTGATTGGCATAGGGAATTCCTNTGGCATTGAAGCAAAAAGGGTGGGTTATACTGAAGAAAGCAAAAAGGAGGATCACTCCAACCATCTTGATATTAAACTGGATGGGAAAACCCTCTCTTATGGTGGATAGCACTAAACAAATGCCTCTCTCCCTTGTGCAAGAAAGCATCGATTTCATAACCTCAAAATGGGGCCAAATTACNCCTTCTNTGTCCATAATTTGTGGATCGGGCTGGGGGGAAGTCGTGNAGGCATTTCCATCTACCCGCAGCTTAAACTACTCCGAAATTCCAGGAATCGGGGATACCACGATTAAGGGGCATGCCGGTAAGCTTATACTTGCTGATTTCGATGGCATTCAAGTCCTAATTTTTCAAGGCAGAAGGCATTTGTATGAGGGTGTAGGCTGGGACCCTATACGATTTCCCATTCTCCTTTCCTACGAAATGAATTCCAAGACCATACTGCTAACAAATGCAGCGGGAGGAATTTCTACTGGTTTTAAAGTTGGTGATATTATGGTCCTAGATGATCATATCAATTTTATGTGCGGGAATCCATTACAAGGTCCGGTGGTTCATCCTAACATGCCTCGATTTCCGGATCAGACAAAAATTTACGACCCAAAACTCATTGACGAAATCCTTAAGATTGGTACTGACCAGGAAATTACCATTCACCGAGGGGTTTACTTGGCTCTATCCGGTCCCGCTTTTGAAACCCCAGCTGAAATCCAAGCATTTGCAAAACTTGGAGCGGACGCAGTAGGCATGTCAACCGTTCCTGAAGCCATGGTCGCAAATGCTCTGGGCATGAGGGTCGTAGCCCTTTCATGCATCAGTAATTTAGCTGCTGGAATAAGTAAACATACCCTGAGTCACAAAGATGTGGAAGAAGCTTCCCAAAAAGCATTGCCGCATATGAAAGCCTTCGTCCTAGGTTTTATTTCATCCGTGGAAAAGAGCCATTAATAACTAGCTTGTTTTTAAAAAATGAACCATCACGATCTTGAAGAAGGAGCCCTATTAAATCTTGATTTTTCCAAATTAAAGAAAGTAGCGTCATGCGGAGAGGATATCATTCCCGCAATTGCACAAGATCACGAAACGGGAGAGGTTCTTATTGTTGGGTATGCAAATGAACTAGCCCTCAAAACCGCTAGGATTGAAGGTATGGCAACCTTTTGGAGTACCAGCCGGAATGAACTATGGATCAAGGGGAAGACTTCCGGTGACTTTTTGGAAATCATTGAAATTCGGGTGAACTGCGAACAGAATTCAATCCTTTACAAGGTCAAACCTCGAGGAAAAGGGGCTTGTCATACCAAAGATGCTGATGGAATCCCCAGACAGGGTTGCTACTACCGAAAACTTAATTCGGAAGGTGCCTTGGAGTTTGATCAATGAGCTAAATCAAAAAAGTTCTTGATCAAAAATTGCCCACGGGAACTAAACTTTTTATTTCCTCTCCTTCGACTTCCATTTCTTTAGGCTTAGTATTGTAACCGATAGCCTGATCGATCGGTCTTTTAGACTCAACCATTGGAACGATTTGAGCTTTCCCTTTTTTGACAGTAACGAAAAAGATTCCTCTTTGCCGGTCATTAATCCCAAAATTCTGGGAAGCAGTTTCTATATAATTACCTTTTTCTTTTCTATAAATAATCATTCGCTCTCTGCTCCTGCCATCAAAGTCTTTAGAATCCAAAATTATACTTTTTCCTGGCTCAAGAGAGAACTTCTTAGTGCCCACAGCAACATACAGAGTCTCATTAAATTGTGAAAATAATTTATAAGAACCCCAAGNGATTTCCTTCTGATCAAAAGGTAGAAGAAAGGTCCGATAAGNATTGAGGTCTTTTGTAGGNGAAAATAANATNATGAATTCTTTGGTNTCTTCNGCATTGCTGCTGAAGTTTAATTCTGANAAGAAAATTGNTTTTTCAGCTTCACTTTTATCCTCCATCAAATCCAATTCTAACTCTGTGTAATTTCGTCTCTGATAGAATTTTATATTNCCTTGGCCATAGTANNCACATTTTCGGGAAAGAGAACCATACACAACTCGCACCAGTGATTGGGTAGCGTTTTGTTCGTCAAAATTGCCCCATGGAGCAAACATCACAGTGCGAGTGGTGGGCTTACCCCAAAANATACAAGAAAATAAGCCTGTAGGCTTTGCATGCTCTTGCTGTGTGGGTTGAGCCTCTGCATATAGAAAAAAAGATAAAAACAATAACAAACAATAAAATTTCTTTTTCATAGTTGGAAGCGACTTACGCTACGACCCAAAATGAGGGATGCAACCTTCGTTTTAAACTTCCTGTGCCTTGAGCCAGCGAAACTTGATAATCTTAAACCTTCTTCCAAATCTTTGATTGATTCCTTTGTGTGAAACAGTGGAGTTCATATTGGATACCTCTTCCTCGTCAGGGTCCTTGTTAATGCTTAGGTCAGATTCCAGTCCATCTGCAAAGGATGGATTATCTCCAGCTAGGTCAGGGAACAGTCCAGATCCGACTTGGGCAGTACTACCATCTCGATTTCTGGTAACACTATTCTGATTGAAATCAATCCAGTGCTCGGGAGAACCAGGTAGATCCGCATCCCAATATCCATTAAAATTCCGATCCTCAAAGGGTTCATGGGGACGATGGTGAGGATGATCTAAATCGGTCTTTACATAATCTGGAACCCGTTGGACAGTTAATTCGATCCATGCCTTGGCCTGGGCAAGATCGTTGCTTTTTTGAAGAGTTTCTCCCATTACTCGGACCACAAAGGTATCGGAGCGAACTGAGGTAATTGGAGCCAGAGGGCTGAGCAGATCCGATTGCATCACCCATCCTGGTTTATTGGCACCCGTTGCGGTATTCTCAACTGCCAACAAGTTTTCTGGGGCTTCTCCGTAATAAAAAGTATCTTCAAAGTTATCAAAATGATACTGAAAACTTTTGAGACTTCCATCGGGCATAGTAATTTTTCTGGCGGGAGGACTGGGATTCTCATACCTAACTTCATAAAATCCTTTACCCCATTTTTGCGGATAAACAAAAAAGCTATTTGGATTCCCGCTACTTACATTAGCAGGATCAAAGTTGGATCGGGCAATGGGAGGATAGCTCAGATAATCTGTATATTGCACCACACTGCCTGCAAGGTTATGATCAGAAAAGGTTTTGGCTTCACTTGAGATTGCGTGCAGCCCAAATTCGGAAGCAAGCAGATTCATTTCGGAAGCTAATGGCCAGGGGTTGTTAATTACATTATTTCCAGTAAACCTGGATGATGGCAGGACTGGAATAAGTGGATCTGAGTTGTTATTAGAAAACCCTCCACTATTAAGTTTAGCCTCAGCAATACCAGCTTGAATGGCACCCCGTAATCCCAAAGCAGAACTTCTAGTTTCTTTTCTTTCATTGGTATTCCATTGGGAGAAAGGAAATCCCAAAAGATTTATTTTGTTACCTTGTATTCTTCGGTTTACAAAATCTGCATAGGACAAAAAGGGCCCTCTTAATTTGACCTGCTCTACGATCTTATGGGCGAGAAGATTGATTTCCTCATCTGTGAGGTTTCGGACCTTGTTCCAAGAATCTTCGGATTCAGATTTTAAAAAACGGGGGATTGGAGTTTCGTCACTAGAAATCGTAGCTCCCTCAATATCTTGACCTTGTAAGGAGGAAAGTTGGCTTGCCCATGCATCTACCGATGTTGAATTTACATTGAATGCACCATCTACTAAAAGATCGGAGGATAACGTTTGATATCGATATTCCTGATCGGANCCTGCNGAAGCAAGCTCAGGACTTTTNTCTNCATANNTTGTNGNTTTCCATTCCGCTTCCCGAANATAAGGAATCAAACGAGGATTNCGAAAAGGTAAGTAACGAATGCCCGGATCAAAANAATCNGGNTTNGCTTCTTCCCACTCAGCGGAACCACCACGAGCCTGTCCAATACCAAGCCCTGACACAAAATACCCATCGAGCAACCCATAGTTGAGATAAAAGCTATGATCCAAGGTTACATTCTGGTGGTCATGATTGACAAATTTCTCACGAATNGGGTCGTCATAACTAATTTCACGATGCGGCAACCAGATAAAAGGGTTATATCCAAGACCCGCATTTTGGAGTTCTTGAGCGATACTAATATTTTCAGGGATGTTCATTCCTGGAAATTTTGGTTGCATGGAAAAGCCCTTCATTTTTCCCCAAGTCTTATAGCGGGCGACTTGGGGGGAAGCATAGGAGTTACCCAAGGCATAACTTGGTCCATGGGAATAATTATTGAGGTTGGCGTGCCGGAATTGAAAAATAGAAAGCATGGGAGAATCTGGTATTTCAAAAAGAATTGCTTTTTCCTCCGCCTGCATCGGTCCAAGACTATCATCATCATGGAAGAAACCAATCGAGCTATCGTAGGTGCTCGCTCTGGGCATGACTCCAAAATCTGGATCAAGCCCANAAATGGAATTCGATTGAGGAGAAAAATTTGACATGTTCAGTACAGTATCATCATTAACAGCGGGCAAAGAAAAGAAATTTGGATAATCATGCTGTAAATCAAAGCTTTGGCCATCCCCACGCTGGAAACTACTTTCTCCAATATTTCTAAAAGCATNNGGAACACTTCCGTAAGCATGACTGGAGGAAAATTCTTCATAATCCCAATTATCTCCAAATCCATCTTGGTTACTATGAACCAAAGCTCGCAGATTAAATTGTTCGAGGACAATGTTTTCTGACTTACCGGGTAATTTTAGTCGGATCCGAAATCCACAACCTGGGAGATTGGATCCAGATGGCNTGGTTGACAACTCATTACAACTTGCATAATCCGAAATTCCACTTCCCACCTCTATTGAAAATTGTTTGTTGATCTTCCCGATAATTTTACGGTCTGTGGAATTTACTCCTCTTGGATCTTCGGAATATAGGGTAATTCCCTTGGGAGGCTCGAGCATACTATTTTGAATTCTTTCTCCATTGGTATTGAATGCCTCCTTGGCATTTGGATATACCCCCCGATATCCCCACACCCAATACCGAATGGAAACAGGCTCAGTTGCACCAATGCTAGAATCACCGTTTAGAAAAACAACAGGGTTATCCTCTTCTCCAGATGTTAATTTATCGAGTTCAACATTGATGAAGCTTGTCTGATTTGAAGGCGGTAGGGAAGAGTAACTAAAAGATGGGCTAGATTTAACAACGAAATGAGCTTTTTCACCCGGATCCAAGGATAGATTTTCTATCTCCAATAATAAATGCCGATCTCCATTACCCGTTGGAGATTCAGGGTTGTTAGAGAAGAGAAAATTTCCATTAAAATTATTCCCAAGTGAAGTCCCTACTAAACCTCCGTAGTTTAGAGGCAATTTCAATGATGCTCGGGGATATGGGTGATTTATGTTGTTAATATTAAGGCCTCTCATGAAACGATCCCGGTTGGTTGGAATACCCACGGGAGAACCCATCCAGCTACCAACACCAATCCAGGGTTCTCCAGGATCTTTTTTACCATTCCCATTTCGGTCCTCAAAATTCATAAAGCCGGGGGGAATTTGAAAAGTGGTTTGGGTTGGGTCTACACCCGGGTTGGAAGTCGAGAAAAGAGCATCATCAAAACAATACATCCACCACTTGCGGTATAAGTCATAGTGCTTTGCGTTAATGGTCTCCATTCCCACTTGAATTGGAATCTCGATAAAGACTTTCTGATTACTGATAGGCACATTGTAAGGATTCCAAAAGGCAACCGAGGGGTAGGCTGCTAATCCAAGTTGACTTTGCCTGTAAATAGGATGATGAGAATACTTAACTTCAACCAATACCGGTTGAATCGGGTGATTTCTAGGTTCCGGACGCTTTTCCAAGCCCCGAAAATAGTTAAAGTTTTGGCGTAAACGCGTACTGCTAGTGATGGCTGAATTATTTCCAGGGCTGTTGGGCTTTACACCAAAGGGAAAAAGGTGATTAAAAAGTACATTGTTGTCCCCGACAATCCTGGGGAATTCATCGGGGGTAATATCACCATAACTAGAAGCGAGGTATAAATTATGAAATGAACCCATCGTTGTCCATCTTGGACCCGCCAAGATTCCATGTTCCTCAAGTAGGGTTTGATCACTGCCAATTCGCCAATCATTTTCCTTCGCATCAGTTCCTAGCGGAACACTTTTCATGTAAAAGATACGATGTTTATATATGTAATTGCTGAAGTCATCTGCCCAAGCGTTTGAAACCGAATCTTCCAGATTGCCCCAATCTTCTTCATTGGCAAATGCACTACTTAAATCCCGTTTAAGCCCTCCCGTTCGAACATCACTTAATACACCAAAAGAATCGGTGGTAAGGGAATGATAATGGGCACTGATTTCAGAANTTGAATCTGAAAGTTCAGATAAAGTATCCAAAGATAAAATATCTTTCTTTTTATTTTTAGTGGTCGCTTCGGTCCAATCGATGCCAAAACCGCTTAATAAAGAACCGGAATTGACGCTGAAGGAAAGGTTGGGTTCAGTAGCAACCGCTAGGTTATCTTTTTGAATCTGAGTAGTGGTGCGTTCCCCTTCAGGTTGTGGACTGAAATCTTCTTTAAACGGATTTTGCACGCTGACTTTGGTCTTAACCCCTTCATCTCCAACCCAGTAGGCATAAGCACCATATTGGGATTCATCATTACCTTCTACTTCATGCTGGACTCTGGTTTTCCTTGCTTTGACCGGTTCGGAACTTAGCTCATTTTCCCAAGTTTCAGGATTATAAAGGTCAAAATTTTTCGGATCAAAATCTTTCTTGAGTAGAGGAGAGACCAGCAGCCACTCGACATCATCAGAAATTAAGGGGTCGGGCAGTTCAAAAATTGGATGGTTGTACTCGGGCAAAAGACCGGATCCTTTTAAGGGAGAATTTAATAATGCTAAGGAATAATCTTCCCAAGCATTTTCTTCTTTTCCATAGATACCGCCTTTAACAAAACTTCGCCCGTTATCTTCTTGATCGGTATCCCAAAGATTACCATCGGGCACTTCGACAAATTCCAAAAGTTGGAGCGGACTATTTCCAAAATAAAGTTGTTTGTTAAACCCTTCATTCCCACTCACTAACCATGCTATTTCAATAGCTGGGTGAGGATCAAACTCGGTACTTGCCATTACATACTCCGATAAGGAATCACCAGTATCAGTATTTTCAGGGAGTGGTCTGGCCCCTAATTTATTTTGATCCACTCCTCGATCGCGCCCCCGATGCTTCCAAACCCCTGTCCAATATCTTTGCCCATAGGGGAGGGGATCGATTCTTCCATCCTCATTAAGATCCACTCCTTGGTTGGAACTTTGACTTCTGGAGAAGGAAGAATTTTCATAATTCTTACCGGACTCTACTCGTTCATCCAATAAATCTGCAGTTGCGGAGATTCGCATATCCGGACCTAAATGTTTTTGAATCTCACCCATGGCAATCTTCATACCCATGCGAGCATGGGCTTGGGCTAGTATTTTTTCTTTCCTTGCCTCAACCAGGCTCAAGTCAGTGCTTACAAGGTTGACCAAGGATATAACCAATAAGAAAACTAGGCTTAGCAGAGCTAAAGCGAGTACCAATGCAAAACCTCTCTTTTTGCAATTAGACTGAGAATTGGCTGAAGGAACAATCATAGAGCACATAAAAACTTGTGCCCTTTTTTTGAAATTCGCAACCCCTTAAGTAAGAAACAGACGATTAACGGGTCGGTATTGCCAAGATCTCTTTCTCTGAAGGCCAAAACTTCTCTACCTCATCCAGACTTGGAATCTCTCTGGGACGAACGACCCTGAAACCAACAAAGATTGCATCGGTATGATACCATACACTTTTCGGTAATTGAGGATCCTGTTCTTTCCACCATTCTTCCGATGGCATCCTGGAGGCGCTGCGGTGAGTCTTTTCACCATCGTCCCAAGACCCACCCTTCACAACCCTCGGATAGAGAGATGTTGGCATGGAGATAGGATTTACTAAGAGTTTGCTAGGGGCTTTCTTTTCTGGAGGGGTAAACTGATCAAGGACCCATTCCCAAACATTGCCATGCATATCATGTAGCCCGAGTGGGTTTGGCTTTTTCTGCCCAACTTTCTGGTACTGGAACCTACTGTTGTCAAGATGCCAGGAATGTTCAGACAATTCTTCTGGGTCGTCCCCNAAGCTGTATGCTGTTGTNGTCCCNGCCTTGCANGCNTATTCCCACTCTGCTTCNGTNGGAAGACGGTAAAAATTCCCCGTCCGAGCACTCANCCACATGCAATACATTTTNGCTGATAATTGGGTCATNCAGATGGCAGGGTACCCTCTTTTNCCCATACCAAATGACATATCCGTNTAGGGTGCAGTTGGTTTGGTTACCGCATCCGCAAGTTCATCTTCTGCAGTGGTTTCAAGCTTATTGTAATCCCGATTATCTTTGTCNAGGTTGATCATCCAAAGTTCATATTCATCCCAGGTNAGCTCATGCTTNCCCATCCAGAAATCTGAAACTTTAACTTTTCGAGCTACGAGCTCATCATCACCTCTATTTTTATCTTCAAGCGAACTTCCCATGGAATAGGTGCCCCCTTTTACGGGAATCATTCTAAAGGTTAAGTCTGAAGTCGAAATGTTTTCATCAAAGGCAATAAACTTATCTTTGGAAAGCCCAGCTTTAAAACCTAGCTTTTTGTAAAGATCTTTGGGGAACATACCAATTTTGTAGACACTACCGTCTACGGACTCGACAGCACGGTCGGGCTTTTTTGCAATCAACGGGCTAACACCCAATGATATACCTACAATGATGTGAGCGAGGGGTTTGTAAGGGTATTTCATGTTTATTGGTAACAATGCTGTTCTGGATTATTTAAAAAAAGACTAAAACTAAGATTCAAACATAAGGCTGTAAATGAAGTTTTTCAAAATCGTATACATTTAATTTGGCATCAACTTCAGTTTGATTTATGCGAAAAATAATCTTACGCCCACTAGCGTTATTCTTTAAAATTTCTTTAGCTTTGGGTTTACAGACATAGTAAAGAAGAATAATTTGCATCATAATACCCTTAGGTATTACTGTTATCTGAAATTGAAAGCTTTCTATTTTTTAAGTGTTATTTTACTACTTTTTTGCCGTTTAGAATTGTGGGCAAAGGCCAAAAGTAGTTTCGAATATCAAACATTTACCGAAAGCTGCATGGGGACAGAGTTTACGATTTTGATAGACCATCCTGATCTAGAACTTGCCCGAAATAGCGCAACGCAAGCTTTTGAAGAAGCCCATCGATTAAATCAAATTCTAAGTGACTACTTGAGCGATAGTGAACTATCTCGGCTATCGAGCAATTCGGGATCTTCAAACTTTCACCGAATTTCTAAAGATTTGTTTCGGGTATTAACTGCCAGTCAAAAATTAGCCCGGGAAACTGGAGGTGCATTTGACATCACGGTTGGTCCTTTTTCAAGGCTTTGGAGGATTGCACGATTCAGAAAAGCCCTTCCAAGCAAAGCAAAGCTTTTAAATGCCCAAAGCAGGGTGGGGTATGAGAAACTGATTTTGGATGCTAAGAAAAAAAGAGCCCAACTTGTTGAAAACGCCATGGTTTTAGATCTTGGAGGTATTGCCAAAGGCTATGCCGCGGACCAGATGTTATCTGTCATAAAGGGTCTAGGCATTAAACGATGCCTCATTGATGCAGGGGGTGATCTAGTCATCGGAGAACCACCTTCAGGAAAAAAAGGTTGGTCCGTTGATGTGGGAGGTAAAAAGCACCATCAAATTCCCAAACTTTTACTATCAAATTGTTCGGTTTCAACCTCCGGGGATATCGAGCAATTTCTGGAAGTGGATGGAACCGTTTATTCTCATATCATTGATCCAAGGACGGCCATCGGCATAAGCTCAAGGTCACAAGTAACCGTTATTGCCAAAAATGGAATGATTTCTGACTCCCTCGCTTCTGCTTGTTTAGTACTTGGATTTGATGAATCGTTGGACGTTTTAAAAGATTATGGTGTGGATGCAGCCTATTTTATTAAACACGAAAACGGATCCGACATAATGGTCGAATATAAGAAAAACCCCTAAGGTTTTCGCTTGTCAGTGGCTTCAAAATCATCCATTTTAATTCTTTACCCAAATTTTGATATGTCAAGAATCTGTGCAATAACTGGAAAACGCCCTACTACTGGTGGCAGAATTATTTATAAAGGTGTCAGCAAGAAAGCTGGTGGTATCGGTTTACAATTGGTTAAGAATAACAAGCGTAAATTTCGACCCAACTTACAAAGAGTTCGAGTNAAGTTGGCCTCGGGTCAAGTGAAGAGGCTNTGGGTTTCAGCCAAAGCAATCAAAGCGGGCAAAATTCAGAAAGCGTAGCTCTCCCCTTTCTGCCTTTTCTTTCTGCCTTTTCGGTCGATTGCGTTCACACAATGGAATCGATCAAGTACCTAAACCGCTCAACTGGAAAAGTTGAAGTAGAACATGTTTATGGGGAAAAGTGGCTAAAGTTCACCTACAACCATTTTCTGGGTCGTTTTTTTTTATGGTTCCTTGCCAAAAGAAAGGTTTTTTCTTTTTGCTACGGAGTTTCAGCAAATAACCCAAAAAGTAAGCAGAAAATTCTTCCNTTCATCCAGAAATTCAAAGTTGATGAAAACGAATTCCTGGAACCNACTTCCTCCTTTTCCACTTTTAACGAATTCTTTTACCGGCGGTTAAAACCCAGTGCCAGACCGATTGCTTCCTCAAATGCTGCGGCCATCTTTCCTGCGGACGGTCGTCACTTTGGTTTTCAAAATGTTTCAAACATAAAAAGTATTTTTGTTAAAGGGCAGAACTTTGATCTTTCCACCCTATTCGGTTCTAAAGAAAGAGCTTTACCTTACGAAAATGGATCCTTGATAATCAGTAGGCTTTGCCCGGTTGATTATCACCGGTTCCATTTCCCTTGTGATGGCACCTTTCAGAGAGCTGATCTTATAAACGGAAAACTTTTCTCGGTAAATCCAATCGCTCTAAGGAAAAAAATCTCCATCTTCTGGGAAAACAAACGATATCTTTCTTATTTGGAAAGCGAGTCTTTTGGTACCGTTGCCCAATTTGCGGTTGGTGCAACCTGTGTTGGAACGGTTACATACACAGCCAACAAAGAAACTTTTGTGAAAAAAGGGGATGAGCTTGGGTTTTTCTCTTTTGGGGGATCCTGTATCTTAACTCTTTTTGAAAAAGATAAAATCCTGTTGAATCAAGATCTCATAGAGACATCNAAAAATGAAATTGAACTGTACGCGAAGATGGGAGAGGAAATGGGAGTAAGTAAAAATTTCGTTTGATATAAATGAAAATCTTTTCGTATCTATAAAAGGGAATGCGACCTAAACTAACTCAAATTCAAAAAGTGTTTCCCAAGGGATTTACCATTCTTGAATTATTAGTTGCCGTCTCCGTTACAGCTTTACTTGCTGCAATGCTTTTAAACATAACCTCTCAAGTTGTATCCACTCAAACCCAGGCTTCTGGAGATCTGGAAACAAACCAAATTGCTCAGTTTGTCTTGGATAGAGTGCAAGAAGACTTACAGTGTGCACTTTCGAGGAATGACGGAAATGTTTGGATGGCCGCCAAAATCCTCAACGACGAAGACAATAGTGGTCAATGGAAAGTGGCAAANTTCGATACGAATAAAAAACCAGTGGAAGAATCCAAGCGCCTTTTCAAAGATGATTGGCCAACTGCTTCTCAAGATCCACTAATGGAAGCAAACGGACAGGGGCCTTTATTGGAATCAAGGTTTGGAGTCGCAGGCACTTGGCTTCGATTTTTCACCCAATCCTCCGAACTGGACCCTAGCATTAAAAACAATGGAGGTCCCAGAGCTGTATCTTATCAGATTGTTCGATTTGGTCTGACGGCTTCACCCACTTCCCGGGCCCGATATCAATTATTTAGAGCAGATGTAAACACCGATAATACATTTAAGGCGGGCTATAATCTTCACCCAGAAGATGGAGGATATAATCTTTCGGGATCCAATGGACCAAGAGAACCTCAAAATATTCTTAATCCTATTTTTCAAGCGAGCAATGGAGAATCGCCCACAGGATTTTCNCTAGCTAGTAACATCATCGATTTCGGGATTAGAGCATATATTATCGATAAAAACAGCAAAGGAACTGGATTTCTGAAGCAAATTTTTCCACGACTGGATCTCACTAATCACGATTATGAGTATTTTGCTACTTCCCATCCAGANACAAATTACCAAGCCGATCCCAATCAAAAGTTTCTTAACGCTTTTCCCGAAGTAGTAGATGTTATGATCCGAATTTTAACCACTGAGGGAGAATCCGCAATAAGTGCCTTGGAAGAGGGGTTAACTCCAGTTCCTGCAGGAAATAATCCTGGAGAATATTGGTGGGAGATCGCGGAGAAATATTCAGAAGTGTATGTTCGGAGGATTAAGGTTTTTTCGAGCTCAATCTAATTGCAATTAAGCAAAACCTTTTTGCTTCCTGTACTTCAAAGGGGTTACTTTCATCTGCCTCCTAAAGTGCTGGGTAAAAGAACTTTGATCATAGAATCCATTATCTTTTGCAATTTGAGAAAGCTTCTTTTTGGTGGTCAAGAGATCATCACATGCTGACTCGATGCGAGTCTTAGTTATGAATTGCATCGGTGCCACACCAAAGAGCTCAATAAAACCACGATGTAATTTTCTATGATTTAAACCTGAAATATCCACTAGGTTTGCAATTTCAAGGTTGGAACGAAAGTTCTCACGAATGTAGCTTACTGCTCTTCCAATCTCATCGTCTCTNTCCCATTTTAATTCCNGATTGTGNGCTGGATGCTCATCACCGTANGGNCTAACCGTTCCCATAACGCCAATGACATCTCCACTTCGATTCACCAATGGATATTTGTTGGTAAGGTACCAGTCGGGAAGGCCTTGGCTATTAAAAATTAACTCTAAAATATTAAGCATTGATTGCTTGGTCTCCATCACCGTTTTGTCATCTTTNCGAAAATGTTCAGCCAGTCTCGGAGGGAAAAGATCGAAGTCAGTCTTTCCATAAAGCTCTTCGTTNGTCGCAACCCCAATGCGAGGAAGAAACCTCTTGTTCATGTGAAGAAGTCGATGATTCGAATCCTTCACGAAAAAAGAAATTCCTGGGATATTTTCAAAAAGCTGGAAAACTTGCATGGCATCGCAGTCTTGTTCATCAAACCACTTACACAGTCTAGTTGAAGAAAATGAGGTCATTTTTATCTTATTAATGACTTTATTTATTTCTGGCAATAATTATTTTTGTATAATTTTTGTAATTTTAAACAAATTTAATTATTTTTGAACATTTTTTAATTTATATATATTACATATGATACTGTAAATCAGAATTTTGCATAAATCATAATCTTTAGCAAAACAAACTAGTAATGTAAAAATATACATTATTTTATAAAATCATAATAAATTAGAAATATAATAAAATTACAAAATCTTTAGTTCGCACAATTTATAAACAATGGAGACAGCAGGAAAAAAATTTGGTGACTGTTTTGTTAGAACCTTCATTAATCCCTTGGATCTGAAACTCATTAAATTATTAAAAAAACAGCGACTGGTTGGGAACGGTCGTTTACTCATAGAGTAAAAAACAAACTCAAAAAACCTTGGGATAAGTTAAAAAATCGTTTTAAAAGGCTGAAAAAATTTCAACCTATATACATCGAGATTATTCTAGGTTGAGTTTTTTAAGCTTTGGACGAATTACGAAGGAACAATATCCCTGATTAGGGTTCCGGGCGTAATAGTCTTGGTGGTATTCTTCTGCCACATAAAAGGTAGGTGCTTTTACAATTTCCGTAACGACAGGTGAAGAGAGTCGTTTATTAAAATCTTGCTTCCATTTTTCAGCAATTGATTTTTGGGTTTCGTTTAAATACATGATCGTAGACCGGTACTGAGTTCCTACATCTGCACCTTGTCGATTTAGGGTAGTTGTATCATGACACTTTCCAAATATTTCAAGGATTTTGGTGTAGGACAATACTTTCGAATTGAAAGTAATTCTGATTACTTCTGCATGCCCGGATTTGCCCGTGCAGATTTCCTTGTAGGTTGGATTCTTCGACTTACCTCCTGCATAACCTGAAACAACATCGGTGACNCCACCGATTTTTTCGAAAACGGCTTCNGTACACCAGAAGCACCCGCCGCCAAGAATCGCAACTTCCTGTGCTTCTTCCAAGCTTGTGGTATTAATATCGGGAACTTCTTTAGACTCTACAGTAATCATGGTTATAAGGAACAGGAGAAAATATTGTATCATATTATTTTTCATTAGCAAAAATTGGTTCCAGTAAGCCATTCATGACCCCTTGACAAAAGAAGTTTGTCGGCGGAAATTGGCCCCCATGTTCCTGATGCATAGCTTTCAAGACCTTTCGATCTTTGATCCTGCCAATAATCCAGTACAGGCGATAATAAGCCCCACGATGTTTCAGCCTCATCACCTCGAATAAAGAGGGTGCCATCACCATTCAATGCATCAAGAATTAGCCTCTCATATGCTTCTGGTGTATTAGATCCAAATGTTGTTTCATAACCAAAAGCCAATTCGATCGGCTGCAGTCGGGTTTCCAAACCTGGAGTCTTGGAGTTTAAATAAAGGGTGATTCCTTCATTGGGTTGAATTCGTATTACCAACAAATTAGGACTCAATGCATATTTAGCATCTTTTCCAAAGAGTATTTCAGGTGGTCTCTTAAATTGAACCACAATCTCACTGGCTTTCATCGCCAATCTTTTTCCAGACCGAAGATAAAAGGGCACACCTTTCCATCTCCAATTTTCCATTTGCAGACATAGAGATGCGTAGGTCTCTGTGATGGAGTCCTGAGGAATTCCCTCTTCCTGCAAATACCCAATTGCTTTTTCGCCATCAACCAAGCCTTGGGAATAAACTCCCCGAACAATTTCTGCATTATCCCCTGAAACAACTAAAGGTTTAAGAGCCTGCAGGGCTTTCACTTTTTCATTTCGAATTGATTCTGGATCAAGAGAAGATGGTGGTTCCATTGCAGTGAGTGCCAATAATTGCATGACATGATTCTGGATCATGTCTCTAAGAGCCCCACTTCGGTCATAATATCCACCCCGGCTTCCAACACCTAAATTTTCAGACACCGTTATTTGAACGCTGGAGACATAATTTCTGTTCCAAATGGGTTCAAATATTGAATTTGCAAATCGCTGAACTAACAAGCTTTGTACGGTTTCCTTACCCAAGTAATGGTCAATACGGAAAACCTGAGTCTCCGCAAATCTTCTATTAATAATCGCGTTTAGGTCATTCGCACTGGCAAGGTCCCGTCCAAATGGTTTTTCGATAATTACTTTGGATTCAACCTGCTTGTTACGGTGCCTTTTGGCCAATCCACTTTTTCCTAAATTTTCGAGAATAGGTTTAAAAACAGTTGGTGGAGTCGAAATGTAAAACAAACATTGAATCGCTTGATCTAGTTTTTTTTCAATAGAATCAATTTGAGCACTAAGGGAGTGAAAATCTTCTAAGTTATCATAGGAACCGGCTTGGAAACTTACATTTTCTTCGAGCGATTTCCATGTTTGCTCGGAAATTTTTCGTCTTGAATGTTTCTCCGTAGATTCTTTGATGTAATTTTTAAATTCAATGTCTGAAATTTCCTTACGCCCATATCCAATCAGGTAACAATGAGATGGAAGTAAAGAATCCATTGACANATTAAAAATTGCGGGTGCAAGCTTCCTCGCAGTTAAATCNCCAGAGGCACCGAATATAACCACAATCGTAGGAGGAGTGGAATTGATTGAAGAAGGGGGTTCCATTAGAATTGATCTATTAATATTAAAAGGTGTTGAAAATGTAATTATGTCTTCAAAATGGCAATGTTTTCATGGTGAAATGAATCTATTTTCTTATTCGTTTTGGTAGGAATATCTACTTCAACCACATCCAGCCGATGATTATTGAAATCTTTGTTCGATTCAAACAAATACAGCATGCAAGCCCTTCTTAATGATTTAAGCTTCTGCTTATTCAAAGACTGCCACCCTGAAACCATTGCATTTACAGAGCGGGATCTCACTTCGACAAAAACTAAACACTGACGGTCAACGCAAATTAAATCGATTTCCATTCTTCGATCAGAACTACTCCTCCAGTTTCGATGAATACATTGAAATCCTTTCTTTTTTAACATCCTAAGTGCTATCCACTCTCCAAAACCTCCCCTTGTTGAAGGTTTTAAAGGGATTCTTTGATTAAAAACAAAGAGGTATAGAAAGTATAAATCTCTCATTATTCTTTCCATTGGTTTATCTCCATTCATGTTTTGGATACCTGCCGGCCAGTTCTTTTTTTATCATGGGATAAGACTCATTCCAAAATCCTAAAATATCTCTAGTCCGCTGCGTAACTCGATTATTAGGAGCCAAGATTTCAACAACAATTGCACAGGTTCCAAACCCAACGGTTGGATGTACTTCAATATCGTAAATCTCTTGAAGTTTAATTTTTAAACTGACCTCATTTTTGGAATATAAAAGTTTTATTTTACGATTATTTTTACCAAAAATAATACTGGATGGTACAACTTTCTTAATCAGATTGATCTTTTCCTGACCTAAGTAATCTGAAATTACTGGCATAAC
>NHDN01000024.1 GCA_002171765.1 Verrucomicrobia bacterium TMED60 | reverse complement strand
GGTCTCATCTCTGGAGATTACCAATATGTTTGGTATGGAACTTGGATACCAGGGATTTAATCAAGAAACTCTGAAGCAGGTACTACAGGTAAAAAAAATNGAGGGTAAAAATTTCGACTGGATTCGCTTAACCGAAAGAGTACAGAGTGAAAACCCAAGCACCGCNCTCNTGGCGATCTTGAGAAATGANCANGATACCTGGCTTTTTCCCTTNATNGCTGATGCCCAGCTTATTAACGCGGAGATGGAGTCTTTCACCAACTTNCTTGGNTCCATCATCGCACGGGCTGGAAAAAAGAAAATTCGGGCGGTTATGCCCNCATTNCCNCCCCCCCCGGTTCCCACAGCAAGTGGAAACCCAACTTGGGAGACTCCCAAGCATTGGTTACCNGGGAAGGNATCCTCGATGCGAGTTGGTAGTTTTCTAGTACAAGACGNAAATGGAAAGGAGCTAGATTTTTCNATCACCACATTNCCGGGAGATGTTGGTGGCTTGCTTCCAAATATTAACCGTTGGCTTGGGCAGGNAAATCTGCCCGAGGTCAATCCCGACTCTCAATCAAAATATGTTTCCGAAATTATTCTAGACGAAAAATCGGCTCAGTTATTGATTGCAGAAAATGAAGAAAAATCGGTCTACGGTGCCCTTTATTTCGGACCTTCCCAGTCTTGGTTCTTTAAACTTATCGGCGATTCTGAGCTGGCAAGAGTTGAGAAAGAAAATTTTCTTACTTTATTGNNATCTGTCTGTTTTCATGATCATTGACCCACATTTTCCATATTAACCTTAATCCATGAGTGCTAATACTCGAAAAAATAAAAGTCCTTTATCCTTAGGAGTTCGAAAAAAGGCTTTTCCATGGTTGGTTCCTTTGTCCTCGGTTCGGCTTACTCTGGTCCTCCTTAGCTTATCGATGATTTTAATCTTTGTTGCCACCCTCGAGCAGGTTCGGATCGGAATTCGTGGTGCCCAGGCCGAGTACTTTGAGAGTTTTTTTGGTATTTGGTACTACCCCACTGAATTTTGGGGTGGATCATTTCTAAATTTCATCCCTCTCCCGATTCCGGGAGGATATTTGCTCGGTGGCTTGTTAATCCTTAATTTGATCGCGGCTTTTATCACCCGCTTCCAAATGACCTACAAGAAGATGGGTATTCAAATCATTCATCTGGGGATCATCCTCCTTTTAATTGGTCAAATGGTAACGCAAGCCATTCAAGTTGAATCAAGAATGCAAATCAACAAGGGAGAAACCAGTAATTATTTGGAACGCTTCCATGGGGTCGAACTGGTATTTACGGACATTACCGATGCCTCCGAAAGTAAGGTTGTAGCAATTCCCGAGGAAATGCTTGAAGTGGGNCGCACCTTGAANACCCCAAAATTNCCNCTGAAGGTTCGGGTNAAGAGCTTTGGNCCNAATTGTAATTTTGANNTGAAAGANAGTGGAGANAATAGAGGAAATATAACCGCTGGGGTGGACCGCGGGGTTGGAGTCTCATCGAATTTATCGATCACGCCAATCGAGGAAGATTTTAGTGCAGAAGGTGTCAATTTTAGTTATGCGGTATTTGAACTCCTGGACCAAAGTGAGAGTTTGGGCACATGGACCGCAGTAGCACATCCTGCGGGCAACAGCAGGTGGGAATTAATCCATCCAAAACTTGCGGGTCTTTCTTTTCAACCCATCCGACATGACGGCAGGTTATGGGGGATGGAACTCAGAGCAAAACGCGAATACCTACCCTTCTCCATCGAATTACTTGGAATTGAAAACGAGTTTTATCAAGGCACCGATATTCCTCATAATTTCGAGAGCCATATCAACCTCAACCTTGAAAGTGGACAAAAGCGAAAGGCACTGGTCTACATGAACACCCCTCTTCGACATGCAGGGAAGACTTTTTATCAATACCAAATGAATAAAGCAGCTGACTACTCCGTCTTCCAAGTAATTCGTAACCCCAGCTGGTTGGTTCCCTACATTGCCTGTATTCTGGTCTCGGTCGGACTNCTCTGGCAATTNAGTTTCCATTTAATTTCCTTTCTACGAAAACAAGCNAAAGCGGCTCCTGCNGTATGAAGTTCCTGACTAAATTNCCCATATTACCAGGNTTNCTTTTCTGCCTGGGTCTTTATNTAGCNATTTTGCCGATGGGATCTACAAGGTCGTCTCTTGTTTGATTTTTTCACTCCTGAATCCAAGCCTGAAACGGAAACTATTGATTTGGAAGGATTCTCCCATATCCCAGTCCTCCGGGGTGGAAGAGTCAAGCCAATGGATAGTGTAGCCCGCAACACCTTGCTGGTCCTTCGTAACAAAAGGACTGCCCTCGATGAAAGTGGTACTAAAATCCCAGCGATCGAATGGTTTGCCAATGTCTTGTTTGATCCTGAAGAAGCAGACAAGTTAAAGACTTTCGTGGTCGATCATGATCAAGTCCTTGGTCTGCTGAATCGAAAGTTTGCAAAGGATGGAAAATTTTACTCGTACAATGACCTCGAACCCTATCTAGAACAGATTGATCAAAGTGCCCGGGAGTCGGGCAAATTGGAAAGGGAAAAACAGGATAGTTTTGATCAGAATATTATCGACCTCTACCGAAGCTTAATACTCTACCGAAAACTTAAGCATACCCTCTCCCCTCCTGCTCCCCCCTCTGATAGTGAAATGATTGCCGACCTGGGTATTGAAGATCTGTTTTTCAACCCCGAGACGGACCCTGATCAAGTTTCAGAATACCAACGCTTTCGAGACCTGACCCAGGCTATTTCTAAGGAAGCAGATTCGATCCGAATGGGAAGTAATGAATTCGCCAAGGTGGTGTTCATGCTCGACCATTATTCCAGGGCAAATCTATGGTCTGAATTTTTCCCGGTCCCTCCAGAGCCTGGGGATGCCAAGAAAAAATGGAGAAAATTGGGTGAATCAATGGTGGGCGAAGAACCCCTGGATTCCCAAGAAAAAAGAAACCTCGACCCTGTTCAGTTTTCTTCCCTTCTCCGAGAATTAGTTTTAACCGAGCCAAATGAATTAAGAAAGAAAATCGATTTCATTTATGAAACCGAAAAAATGAACCCGAGTGCCCTATTCGCCGCCCAGTATGCTGAGGCCATCAAGCTTCGCAGAGATGTTGACCCTATCCTGCAATCTTATGAAGACCTCAGGATTTCTTTCCTGGATAAAGATCCAGTCCGATTTAACTCCGCAGTTGCTTCAATTCGTAACGCCTGTGAAGAGCGTGCACCTGACCAGGTTGGGAAGATTAATTTCGAAAAAACTTACAATGAATTCGAACCTTTTTACCGAAGTTCCCTGGCTTACATTATTATTTTTGTCTCTGCCTGTCTTTCTTGGCTTTGCCTCGCTTCCGATAGTGCAAAATTTAATTCAAAGCACGCGACCAGCTTTCGAAATGTTGCTTATCAACTGACCTTGATCATTCTTCTCGCTCACACTTTTGGTTTGCTGGGGAGAATGTATATTGAAGGCAGGCCACCGGTTACTAACCTCTATTCATCCGCCCTTTTCATTGGATGGGGTGCGGTTTTACTTTGTTGGTTTACTGAAAAATACCTAAGGCTTGGGATCGCTTCCGCGATGGGTGCGGTAGTGGGTTGTGGAAGTTTGGTGATCGCTCACAACCTAAGCCTGGATTCTTCCCTTAATCCAACGGGTGACACCATGGAAATGATGAGAGCGGTGCTAGACTCCAATTTTTGGTTAGCCACTCATGTGGTCACGGTCACCATTGGATACTCCACCACCTTTCTGGCAGGATTCTTGGGCATAGCCTATGTGATNCATTATCTCCTTTTTCAAGTCACTACTTCTCCAAACAGCAGTGGTAAATTATCAACCCTTCTTTCCTCCTCTCGTAAACNAGTTGAGAAAACTCTGGGATCGATGATTTTTGGAATTACATGCTTCTCCTTATTTTTCAGCCTGATTGGTACCGTGTTGGGCGGAATCTGGGCAGATCAATCATGGGGTCGATTTTGGGGTTGGGATGCCAAAGAGAATGGTGCTTTGCTGATTGTCATCTGGAATGCAATCATTCTCCACGCCCGATGGTCNGGTGTTGCCCGGATCCGGGGAATTTCTTGCCTGGCCATCTTTGGAAATGTAGTCACTGCTTGGTCTTGGTTTGGTACCAACATGCTAGGGGTCGGGCTTCACTCTTATGGCTTTATGGACAAGGCTTTTAACCCATTGATGTCCTTTATTGTTTCTCAGGTTGTTGTGATCGCTTTGGCCTACACCGTTCCAATTCTTTTTAGGAGACCAAGTATCAAAACTGGTTAGTTTATTCTTTTGACTTTGGGAGGGATCGCCNTGGAGTCTTATCCAGTCCATCTCTTAAGACTTTGATAACTTCATCAACCGGTCTGCCAAAGGCACAGGGAAAAGGAATTTCTTTNNNTNCNTCCTNNTCCCCNNCTGGGCTCNTCAACCTCAAGATGATCAGCTTGCGNTTCATATATTCTTCCCATTCAANACTCTNAATATTNTGATGAGGTACTTTTTTTCTTCCCCACCAAGTTCTTAANTCNAAACCATCNCGGTCGATTCTTAANCTCGACCAGGTAAGCAANTGGTCCGCAAAATTAAGGATCGAAATTACCAGTACCAAAACCGTAATAATCCAACCGGCAANAGGTCCAAGAAANTCCATAAATGCGAAGTAAATGGAACAAATAAATAAAAACAANGTGAAGCCAAGTTGCCTCCACCAGATCGGCTTNATTACGATAAANTCTTTNGTCTTGGGCTTACCCACAAGCTTTTAAGAATGGGTTGAAATTCTAATAATCTTTGCGACTAAGATGGACGGAGGGTGGGAAATAGAATGGTATCTCTAATATTTGCGGCATTGGTTAGAAAAATTACCAGTCGATCAATGCCCATGCCCATGCCCCCTGCTGGTGGCATTCCGTGTTCAAGTGCAGTCAGAAAATCTTCATCCAGTTCTTGCGTTTCCTCACCAGCCTGAATCATAAANGCTTCCCGTTGGACATCAGGATCNTTCTGCTCGGAATAAGCGGGNGCAATNTCTTGCCCGTTAATGCAAAGTTCAAACACGTCAATGGTCGAGGGGTCNGATTCCGTAATTTTAGCAAGNGGACAAAGTTCACGAGGAATATGGGTGACGAAAGTGGGCTGTATCAAAGTGTGCTCAATCACTTTTTCAAAAACATCATTGGTAACTTCAAAATCTTCCANTTCTGGGTCTACCTCGATCCCCATGTCTTTGCACTTTTTAAGCTTTTCACTCTTTGCTAACTCAAACCAATCCTCTTGCCCAACCGCNTCGATAATAAGGTCTTTATATTTTGCTTCTCTCCATTGGCCCGAAAGTTNNATGGGTTCCCCTTCGGCTCTCTCGATGGTTAAAGAGCCTATGGCTTTATCNGCAACATGCTGGATTAAGGACTGGGTTAANTCCATCATNCCACGATAGTCTGAATAGGCTTGATAGGCCTCGAGCATGGTGAATTCAGGATTATGCCGTCTGGAAAGGCCCTCGTTTCTAAAAACTCGACCGACTTCAAATACCCGATCGAAACCACCAACTAAAAGACGCTTGAGATGAAGTTCCAATGCAATCCGCATCGAAAAATCACAATCCAAAGCATTGAAATGGGTACGGAATGGACGGGCAGCAGCACCACCGGAAACCGCTTGAAGCATCGGAGTTTCAACCTCCAAGAAATCCCGACTCCAAAAGAACTCACGAATCTCCCGGATGATTTGGCTTCTCCCACGAAAACGATTCCGGGAATCATCATTTACAATCAGATCAAGATATCGTTGGCGATAGATTTGCTCATTATCGGTTAAACCATGCCACTTCTCCGGCAAAGGACGAAGGGCCTTGGATACCAATTTATACTCNTTGGCCCGAATAGTGACCTCCCCCGTCTTGGTTCGAAAAAGGGGTCCACGAATTCCAATAAAGTCACCCAGGTCTAATTTCTTGAAGGATGCATATTGATCTTCTCCGATCTCATCTCTTCTAACATACGATTGAATTTTGCCAGAGCGGTCCAAAATTTTTAGAAAGGATGCTTTTCCCATTAGACGAAAGGCGACAATTCTACCAGCCACGGAGACTTCCGGACCTTGTTCTTCATCCTCCGGCAACAAGCTGATCGCTTCGGTTGAAACATGGGTTTGATCCCAATTGGTACGAAAAGGGTCTACCCCCTCCTCACGCATGCGCAGTAACTTATCTTGGCGGACTGCAACTTGATCGCTACCGTCCAAATTCTGGCTTGGCTGTTCTGGGGCTGTCGACTCTTTGTTCATAAATTCCAAAAATATGTATTTTTTTGTCGGTGAAGACAATGGGAAAAGCCTCTTAGACAGGCAAGAATCTTGAATTTATTACAAAGTTGGAGAAGGTGCCAGGGCAACTCGGAAGCCAAGGTTGCGGAACCGGTGATGCAAGGAGTTTGTGGATCGAGACGATGACTTGCACTCAACTGCAGGTTTCATGTACGCACCCCCCCTGCTAATTCTGAACTCATCTTGTTCACTGTCATTAAGTAAAGTATTTACAAATGAATTACCCACCCATTCCCGAACATTCCCATATAGATCAAAAAGTCCCCAGTCATTGGCAAATTTCAAACCAACCGGATGCATTTGCTTGCGGCTATTCCCGCGAAACCACCCGTGTTTATGAAGTTCGCTTGGATCGTCTCCAAAGTAATAATCAGTTAAGGAACCAGCTCGGCATGCATATTCCCACTCTACTTCAGTGGGGAGACGGTACTCATGCTTAGCGGGCAATGTACCCTCATTATTCGCAAGCATGGTAAGAGCACGGCAAAAGGAAACTGCATCCAGCCAAGAGATGTTATTTACCGGGTAATTGTCGGAATCTTCACCCAGTGTTAATTCAGAAAAACTGGGGTTCGCACCCATAATCTTGGCATATACAGCCTGGGTAACGACATATTCACCAAGCCAAAAGCCATCCCTCACATGAACCAGTCTTCTTTCATCGGAGTAAGGAACCAAAATCGTAATTTCCCCGGGTGGAATCCATTTAAAGGCACCTGCATAATCATTAAGGTGTGGCTTCTGGGGTTCCGCTTTTTCCTCCTTCGATTGCGTTGTAATCGTGACATCCAGAGCAAAGGGGTGTCTTGTTTTATTGGATTTGTCCTCGGTAGGTGCCGGTAGTGCCGTTTCTATTAACTCTGGAATTTGAGGCGGAACTATGGGTTCAGAAACAGTTTCTGGAATTAGGTGATTTGGGTTTGACTTTAGGTTATGCCTCTTTTCAAACCTTCGGTTTTGAGCTTCCAAAGCTTTACTCCATAAAGACCACAATTGAATAGCGTAATCAATTTCTTCTTCTACAGGGCTCTCCTGTTGTTTTTGCTCCTGAGGATTTAACTCGTAAGAATCCTGCCTTATCAGCAAGGCTTTGCAGGCATTTTCTGCCCAATTAGTCTCTTTGATGGATATGGACTGAAATTGTTGAAGGCACAATGAAAGACCGGGNGGAAGTTGAGTATCTTCCAGAAAAATTGTAAGAATTTCCTTATTCTCGCTGAGGGCATATTGCACTTCCATTCGAACATANCTGGAATCCGCCGAGCGAGGGGATACAAAAACTACGAAGGANGAGGATTTCTTGATNGCTTGGGCGAGTTCATCCACCCATTCACCAGCTGGNGGAATNCCTTCGTCNTACCAAATATTAATTCCTNTTTCCCTNAATCCCCGAATGGTTTGGTAGACTTTTACCTTATCGGCGTGGGCATAGCTGATAAAAGAGTATGGTCCATCCCCTGAATAAGATTCAAAAGGTGAAGGAATATCCGCTGCACTTTGCATGGAATGGGATAGCTTCATAACAACGCCCTACGAAATTAATTTATCCGAGTATCCTTTCCGTTGAAGTATGTAAACTGGATAGGTTCCATATTTTTTAGCTAAATCAATGTTCCCAGCATATTCAAAATCATATTCTTCATATCCAAAAGAGATCAAAGCCGCAACGGTTTCAGAAACAAAAACGGAACCAGGCAAAACAATGGGCTCAATCCGGGCAGCTTGATTAACATGACTACCAAAAAAGTTTCTTCGTTTAAGAATCGGATCAAATTCTTCATATGCCGGACCTGCATGCATCGAAATCCGAACATCCATATTTCCATTGGGCAACCATTCGGACCATTTTCCATCCGTAAAATAGTCCCTCATTCCAAGTACTAATTTCAATGCACTTTCTAAATCTTCAAAAACGGCAAAAAAACTATCACCCCAAGTATTAACAAAGGAAGGCTGGCTAGGTAATTTATCGATCATTTGGGCAACGCCTCCGTGAAAGGCACCCACAAATTGACTGGTTAAATCCTCCGTAATTTCACTAAAGCCAGCAACATCCGCAAAAATCATGGTTTTCACGGAACGGGATGCTTTCAAGTCATCCCCAAATCCATCATGAGACATTTCACTTTCTATCGGAGCATCCACAACCCTTGCGGTTTTCAACCCGGGCAAATCGGTCAAAACCTCATTGGCATCTATAATGACAGGTTCATTAAAAACGGACTTCCACGATTCCACCAGTTCTCCAGTACCTCCAACNGATCCGGGTTTACCATCCCAGAAAACCAGAAGCTGGGGATCTTCGTCCAAGCCTCTTCCACGCATCGCAGCNAAACCAATCATNACNTGATTACAAAATGAAAAAAGCGAGTCATCCCCNTAATATCCCTCATGGGTCACATAGTGAACCGATGTAGCGTGATCCAATACATTCTCCAACCTTGTAACCCAGTCACCACCCGCTCTCCTAACACTGGTCTCAATGAACTCATCCTTTGCAAATGGAAGGAAAATATGCGTTTCCCCTCCCCTTTCAATCATAGTCTCAAGAAATAAAATGTCGGTACCGCAAGCAGCAGAGCTATAGCCGCAATTGGCCCCCATCCTTTCCAAGGATTCTTCGATTCTNNGCTTTGCGATCTTTTCGGCCTCAGGAGGAAATCGACGATTGGCCCCTGAATTGTCAATCACATGACCGGAGCATGCCACAATTCCCAGCACTGGAAATGCAGCNGCAATTTTATCGCGGATAGACGAATCTGTGTAGAGGGAAGAAATTTGTAGAGCTTGCTTCCTGGTACTAGCAATATGAGAGGGTTTAGCCTCTTCAAGGTTTACGGCTCCAGTATAGGTGAGTACTGCTTCATNAATTTCACCCAGTAACAAACTTGCCTCCGCTTCCGTTGCCAGAACCCAATAAGAAGCATCTCCCCTCTCTNTGAGAGTCCGACAAATTTCCCTGGCAAAATTTGCGTATTTATGAGCTTTGGGAATGTTATGAGAAACAAAGTGCATAAAAGCCACATTGATACATGGATAATANTGGCTGTCTAAGTTATCAACTCCACTTTCCGCTTCCTCAAGCTGAGCAACAAATGCCTCTTTGTAGCGGAAAATTGCAAGCTCTGCGTAGTGACTCTTGTTCTCCGGNTTAATGGAATACTCNCAAAGATCTTTATAGGCACTGGCCAAAAGACTTTGAGTCTCAACATCTCGTACCCCTGAGGTTACAAGTTCCTCTAAAATTTTGGTGGCCATCATTGGAGAGCCTGCCTTGCAAAGAGCATGGGCTGCTTTTTGGGAAAGTGACCAGTCATTCTTGTGCTTTCCTAAGCCTTCTTTAGCCACATCGTGAGCCAAAAGAAACTCCCCTACTTGAATCATCCTGCCACAAAGATCTAGGTAAGCTTTNGGTGACGAATTTTGTTTATCAAACACCCTCCATTGCTGACGNAAACTTAAAGTGTGACGCTTGGCTAATTGGGACATACTCCAATCAGTTAATGCTATAATTTGAAAACTTACGAGAAAAAATCCAACCGCAAATTGCGGTTNTGTGGACTACATCTTCTCGTATCTAGTNCGTAGCATTTGAGTAAAGGCAGCAACTTTTCGNGCANTACGCTTCTTATCAGAGGGCTTCTCAAAATATCTTTTGGCCCTAACATCACGAATAACGCCTTCTCTGTCCANGCGCTTTTTCAAGCGCCGGATGGCACGATCNATGGGTTCACCTTTACGAAGTTTGATTTCAATAGTCATAGGAAAAAGTNACAACNTATCAAAGTTGCGAATCTGGTCAAGTAGGAAGAACAACAAAGAAATTTCTCATTTTCTAGAATAGGTTCTCTCTTGGGGAGGATCTGGTGGTTTGATCTTAACCCTCGCGGCTCTAACCGGTGCTTTTGCNCTCCACTTCTGAAAAGTTTCAGAAGTGATTCGCATNGTAAAACGGTCATCCACTTCNGCAACCAATCCAGTATCTTCATTATCCTTCGCAAATCCAAGACGAATCAAAGTTTTGCCCAAGCCCTNATCTGAAAAGACGAAGATTTCTTCCAAAAAAGAAACAATGTCTTTTGATTCCGGGTCAAGTAGCCAAGTGATCTCTTCGATTAAGTCATTCAACGCAGCATCCACCGGTAACGCAGAGTTTGCCGTTATTCGAGTTTCACCATCTCGATGAGAAGCAACCCCCTCGATCACCATGATGTCCCCTTCTTTCAACTTGTGCCCAAATTTTTCATAAGCTTCGGTAAACATGGGGAGGGAAAAATCTTTCTCTTTGGTCATCAAGGTAAATCGTGCCCAAGGTTTTGCATCTTTCTTGGTGTACCTTCTTTCCAANTCTCCNAGNACTCCACAAAGACGAAAGGATCTTTTCCCTTCTAGGTTTTCAAGATCTTCCCCCTTTATTGTATCCAACAAAGGACCAAGTCCGCCAAGCGTATCTACCGGATGCCCGGTTAAGAAGAACCCTAAAAGTTGCTTTTCTAGCTTTAATTTCTCCAACTCATCCATTTCCTCNACCTCCGGAAGATGATTGCCCGGAGAAAAGTCATTGGTTGTACCTGAATTAGACAGGTCTTCATCGGTACCCATCATGTCAAACAGGTTGACCTGCCCAGCCTCGCGATCCTTCCTTCTCAACTGAGCCTCGCCCATCGCCCGATCCAAGTCCGCTAGCAAAGCNGCTCGATTCCCTTCCAATGCATCAAAGCCTCCCGACTTGATTAAGCATTCCAAAACTCTTTTGTTTACCGCTTTTCCATCCACTCTTTCCACCAGGTCGGTAAAACTTTCAAATGCACCTGCTTGCTCCCGCTCCTCCACAATGATTTTTCCNGCGATATCCCCNACTCCTTTAACCGCTGCNAGACCAAAACGAATCGACCCAAGCCCTTCGCCTTTGGATACCAANGGGGTAAAGTTTTCACCGGACTCGTTGACATCAGGACCAAGCACCGAGATTCCCATTTCCGAACACTCGCCGATAAAATGAGACAGCTTATCTGAGTTTCCAAGATCACAAGCCAAGACCCCAGCCATAAAGTCGACTGGATGATTCGCTTTCAGGNANGCAGTTTGGTAACTAATGATTCCGTAAGCTGCAGAATGAGATTTATTGAATCCATAACCAGCAAATTTCTCTAAGATGTTAAAGATGTCATTTGCCTTCTTTNCCTCAATCTTGTTCGTATCCTTCGCTCCCTTGACAAAGATTTCTCTTTGCTTGGCCATTTCCTCGGGCTTTTTTTTGCCCATGGCCCGGCGTAAAATATCCGCTCCACCAAGGGTGTANCCGGCAATTAACCGGGCCGCTTCCATTACCTGCTCCTGATACACCATAACCCCATANGTTTCCGAGCATATGTCCTCGAGTAATGGATGGGGAAATTTGATGGTGGATGGGTCTTCTTTCCCCTTGATATAATCCGGTATCCAATCCATTGGACCAGGACGGTAAAGCGCAATCAAGGCAATGATTTCGTCAATATTTGAAATCGTCATCTGACGACAAAGACGGCGCATGCCATCAGATTCCAATTGAAAAACTCCTATGGTTCGAGCCTCATTGAGCAGGTTAAAGGTCTTTTCATCTTCCAATGGTGCTTCCGTGACGCGAAATTCTTCAAAACCTTTCTTTTTGCGGATATGACTTTCCGCTTCGGCGATTACCGTAAGGGTCTTCAGACCAAGAAAATCCATCTTCAAAAGGCCTAGGTCTTCAACTGGATCCTTCGGGAACTGAGTGGTAAGAACTCCATCCTGAGTAGTAAGAGGCACAAGTTCCTTCAAGGGCCGGTCTGCAATAATTACACCCGCAGCGTGCGTGCCCACATTCCGAACCATCCCCTCGATCACCCTCCCTGTATCCACAATCTGGGTGGCAATCGGATTTTTTTCATATTCTTCTCTAAATTCAGGGCTCTTTTCCAGTGCCTCATCCAGAGAAATATTAAGGTCATCAGGCACCATCTTAGCCAACTTATCAGCTTCTGCATAAGGCAGGTCACGAACCCTAGCCACGTCGCGCATAACCATTTTTGCACCAAAGGTTCCGAAGGTTATAATATTGGCTACACAATCTCGACCGTATTTCTCACGAACATATTCAATCACTTCACTCCTGCGGCGCATACAGAAATCAATGTCGAAATCAGGAGGCGATACTCTTTCAGGATTNAAAAANCTTTCGAATAANAGACCGAATCTCAAAGGATCAATATCGGTTATCCCAAGAAGGTATGCGACTAAACAGCCTGCACCCGATCCACGACCTGGGCCAACCGGTATTCCTTGCTCCCGGGCCCAAAGCATGAAATCAGCNACAATCAAGAAATAGTCATTAAATCCAGTTTTTGCAATCACTCCCAATTCGTAGTCTAAACGTTCACTTAATTCTCGAATTTTGTCCTCGGTGTCTTCTTNCCGAAGTTCGGGTGGNTGATAATCAAGACCGTAGCGGCTTTTCATCCCCTCCGTACATTGAGAAAGNAAGTAAGAACCATTATCTTCGACCTCGCTCGAGATCTCCGGAGGCATGGTAAAAACCGGATAATTATTTTCTCCAAATGGAAGCTTAACATCACACATTTCGGCAACTGCGAAGGTATTGGTGATGGCCTCGGGTGCTTCNTTGAANAGNTCCTCCATTTCCTCCCTTGACTTAAGATAAAACTCCCGGGCGTCATATCGCATCCTTTTGGGGTCATCGAGCTTGGACCCAGTCTGGATGCAAAGCAGTGCGTCGTGGGGGGCCCAGTCCTCCCCTTTTACATAGTGGACATCATTGGAAGCAATTACTTTGAGATCGAATTTCTTAGCCAATTTTAAAAGCTCAGGTACCAACTGAGCTTGCTCTTCAATACCGTGGTTGTGCAATTCAACAAAGTAATTCTCTTTACCAAAGATATCGACCATTTGCCCCATCGCCTCTTCCGCTTCCCCGTCTTTGCCATGCAAAATCTTTTGAGGAATCCATCCTTGCATACATCCGGTGAAACCGATCAATCCATCTGCATGTTCGGCTAAAGTCTCCAAGTCAGTTCTAGGTCGGTAGTAAAAACCATCAACATGGGCATCAGAGACCACTTTGGAAAGGTTGCGGTAGCCTTCAAAATTCTTTGCCAATAATCCCAAATGGTAAGATTTATGATTCTCGCGGCCCGGTTTTTCATCATTTTTATGGTCCGTAACCAGATACCCTTCACACCCGATGATAGGCTTAATCCCATGCTTTTCCGCCTGCTTAACAAAGGAAACGGTTCCGAATAAATTCCCGTGGTCGGTTAGAGCCATTGCAGACATTCCCAACTCTACCGCCCGTTCCATCAAGCGATCCATTCGGCAACATCCATCCAAGAGACTAAAGTCCGAATGAACATGCAAATGTACAAAATCCTTATCCTTGTTCGACATGATTAATTTTTCAGTTTCCTATGTTTCAACCATCAAACCCGTGCTTTACAAGGCAATCTTGCGCACATTTACGGTACAAGCCTTACCCTCTTCCGTTNTTGAAAGGAAGAATCTCCAAATGATCACGAATCGCCATTCNTCTTTNGAGAGGATGACCAGATCATNGTTATTCAACCACNGCAGAGCAGTCATCCACGAAAAAAGTCGCCGGGGTTTTACCGAGTAACAACTTAAATTGGACCGCATCGATTGGGTTGCTGACCGTGTGCCTGAATATAAACTTTTGGTACTCCGTGGTGGTCGAGAAAATATCCGAGCTGGGGAATTTGTTGCCATAGTCAACTCCCTCCTTTTCGGTAATTTTGAGTTGCATTCTGAATTCGGCAGGTACACTCGACCTAATCCAGCATTCAACCGTGATTCTTTGTCCGTTTAAGTCACTAACAAAAGCAGTATTTTCCAGAAGAACTTTGTTATAACCAAGGTCTGAACTCACCTTTATTTGCATGGCTGAGTTACCCGTTCGGGAGATCGAGCTTCCGCCATCCAAAATTTCTGCGGTCGATCCGGAAACCAGCTTTAGGCTCCAGCCCTCATCATATGGACTGCATTCGAATCCAGGATTTTTGATCACGCCCAAAGGTCCGTAACATCCTGGCCAAGTCCCATGATTCAGGATCGCATCTTTGATCTCGGACACCCAAGTAGTCGAGTCCACCACTGTGCTCACAGTGACTGTAGGCTCCTCNTAGGAACTCACCGCGAACGATGCAAAATCGAAATTAGAAGTGAGGTTCGAATCCTTTCTTTTATGTATTGTCTTNTTTGAGGTAGGACCAGAATCCCATACCGAAAAAGCAAAGCCGCGATTCATCGCTTCCTCAGCAACATGCTGATGGTAGAGAAGACGGGATTCTGAATCTGGCCCACCATCTGCGTATCCTGTGGTATTGGAGTTTATCTTCCGTAGGGTACCCGAGCCATAATCGTAGCCCCCTACATTATCCGCTCCAAACTCGCCAAGATAGATGGGAATTTGATTGGCTTCCGACCAGGACTTGACGGTATCAAAGTGAGTTTGAATGCTTTCAATATCCTCCACTGTACCCCAATCATTGTCATCGTACTGATCTTTCTGGGAACTGGTAAAACTAAAAGGGTCATAATAATGAAAAGTTGCAATCAATTGATCATCGGATGCCAAAATAGAGGAATCGATCTGTTGGGGTGCAAGGTAAGAGTTCTCACCCCCACCCACAAGGATCAGATTTCGGTCGGCATTATTCCCACCGGTCGCCCGAATAACTGAAATAATCAGGGCATTCAGTTGATCCATTTCTGCCGCAGAAAGCTCGAAATAGGGTTCGTTTACAACCTCGAAAAGAAGTTCGGGTGGATAATCCCTGAAACGATTGGCAATGGCCCGCCAAATGGATTGGAACTTAACTAAATCCGCAGCCCGCCTAGCTGAAGTTGGTTCAATATAATCGCTACTGCTTGGATTAAAAGTATGCAGAAATTCTGATTTTAGATTTGCTCCATGGAAGTCAAGTACGGTGATTAAGCCTTGATTGAGAGACCAAGTAATTATTTCTTCAATCCGGTCGAGGTATGCGGAGGAAACTACAAAATCATCCATCGAACCATTAAAATCAGCCGAAGTACCTGAGAGGGTGGAAAACATGCTCGTGTCCCCAGTAGTACGGGTACCATAAAAATCGGTGGGCAGTCGAACATTGCTAAAATTCGCATCCTTTAAATCAATGAAGTATTGCTGGGTAGCTGCAGGGGCCCACTTTCCTTCTTCAGGAGCACTCAAGACATTTCCAAGATTAATCCCTCTTCCCATTCGCCTGACCATTTCATAAGGATCAATTTTAGAAAGTGAGCTTGTTGAATTTGCCTCGAAAGTAGCGGTTAAATTTGAATCTTCAGTCAAATGAATGGTTGTGGTTGCCGCACTTGAATTTGCTACCTGGGCTCCACTCCAATGGAGAAAGTAATATCCATTTTCAGGGGTGGCAATAATCGAAACATTGGAATCATAATCATAAGAACCACCAC
The DNA here is from genome assembly GCA_002171765.1 of Verrucomicrobia bacterium TMED60. The sequence continues at coordinate 6,240 of NHDN01000024.1, read as the reverse complement.
CAGAAACGGTACCCCCCAATCCATGGGTAATAGAAAGAATCGGTTGCACTCGTGAAAAGTTAGCCCTTAGGCTATGATTTTGGTCGATTAAAATCGTGGTCGTTAAAGCAGTGGAATCTGCCACGGTCGCACCGGTCCAATTCTCTAGGTAATACCCTGGGTTTGGATTTGCACTGATTGAAACCGATTTCCCATATTCATAGATCCCCGCACCGGTAACTGATCCACCCAAGCCTGNGATTAATTCGAGGGTATAGTCAGCCAATGAAAAAGAAGCAGTCACACTGAGGTTTTGATCCACTATTATGGAAGTAGTTTTCGCAACCGAATCCCCAACCTCAGCACCCACCCAACTCAAGAATTCATAGCCGGTATCCGGGCTTGCCCTTATGGTTGCCGTATCCCCTGGATGATAAATTCCACCGCCCATCACCGATCCTCCAGTGCTACTATGGACCGTCAATAAAAAGAAATTGCTAGAAGTTTGATTCGAATCGGTAGTACCATTATTTCCGTTTGTGCTATTGGATTCTTGCCCTCCGGTTCCATCCTCTAAATTTTTTAACTCTAATTCAAATTCTTCTTTTGGTGTCCAACTAAGGGTCTCAAAATTGTAAAAGCCACCGGTAGAATCATAATATCTCCAATTCTGAAGTTTATGGAAATAGATCCAGGGAAAATGTTCCTGCTGGGTCCAAGCCCAGTCTAACGAAGGCAAAAACAACCATACCGAGGTCCCATCTTCTGAAGATGGATAAACCCACTCTAAATCCTCGTGGTAAATCCATTCCGATCCATTATCATAATAATAACCGAACCATGAACTGGCTTTCCAATTACTGGTCACCACTATGGAATTTTGATCGATATCCTGATTACAAAATATAAATCGGTCTGGAATTAAGAAAGTTAAAATACAAAAGAAAATAAGAAAGATTTTCTTCACTTTAATGCCAAAGATGAACTCCAAAAAAATGAATTTTACTGCTCTCAAAATTTTCTAACAAGCGGAACGATTGAAATATTTCCGGCAAAGAAGCCGCCAAGCTATGATGAAAAATGCGGTTAGTGGAATGCCAAAAATCATGCCTAGAATTCCTCCCAAGGCAGTTCCCCAAAAGAAAATTGAAACAATTACCACCACTGGATGCAAACCCGTTTGCTGACCCATAATTTTGGGGGTCAGGTAATAACTTTCAAGCAATTGAACGAGGGCGAAGGAGAGGCCACATCCAAGCAGTAAGTTCCATTGACCACTCTCGGCAATTCCATCCGGTTGTAAATAGGCAACCAGTAAAGTCACGATCACCCCAACAATAGATCCGAGATAAGGCACGATGTTTAATAAGCCAAATAAAAGACCTAGGGTAATGNCAAACTTCAATCCACTCAGACTAAATCCAATGGCATAGCCTACGCCCATCAATAACCCGATCAGTAACTGCCCTCGAAAGAACGCTACCAAAATTCCTACAAACTCACGCACTAAAAAAATGATATCCTCTCGTACCGAGGCAGATATGAACCTAAGTTCTTTTTCCAAGTCCTCTAGTAAATTACGGTTGGAACTAAGAAAGTAGAACAAATAAATAGGAATTACTGCGAGGTAGGTCATTTTGGTAAATATACCCATTAATCCGAGCCAAGCGGATTTTAGAACCTCCGCTGATTTTTCTGCAATAGCTCCGCCCTTGCTTTCGAGGGTCTCCATGGTCTGGTTCTTCATTTCCAAACTCTTTTGATCTAAATAAGCAAGGCGATCCGCCTTTGTCTTGTAAGAGAAAAACTCCGTTTTTTCCAAGTCTCCCAGTTCACGAAAGGTGGTACGCTCCTCGATAGACAAGGTGACATATATTTTCTTTTCGGATGCATTGAGATCCAATCGACCAGTTCCCTGACTTGGAGCTAAGGTAGCCCCCCAGTATTCCTTAAAAGATTCAAACTGGCCTGAAATTGACTCCCAAGTTTCAGGTGGTAAGTGTTCCTTACCTTTCTCTTCCAAGCGATCCGGCCACTCCGAAGCGGAACCAATAAAGTCTTGCGTTTGCCGAATAATTTTCCCTCCCAAGAACCAAGTCGCCGAGCCAGCGGTAGCAAGTACCAAAAAATAAAGGGTAACAATGGAAATAAATCGTCCCATTCCCATTTTTTCTTCCAGGAAAGTAACAATCGGGCGAAGCAAAATTGCAAGCATTCCGGAAAGGGCAAGCGACCAAATTACTCCGGAAAAAAAAGTAAAAGCTTGGTTCAGCATGTAGACCACGAATGTCAGTAAGCATCCCAATGCAAGAACCCCGGCAAAGCAAAGTACGAATGCCAAGAACTGCCCTTGTCGCTCACCTAACAAAAAACCGGATTTATTTTCTTCACTCATGTGTAGTTTCCTTGTGTTTGCTTGCCATTTGAATTTATAAAGAGATATCTCCTTTCATGTCCGTTCTATGAAACCAAGTCAAACGAATCACTAGATCAGAAACGCTTTATCTCCAATGCCTTTCTCTCGATTCTTATTCTCTACCCTGTTAGCCTTTGCATTCAATCTTTTACTGTCAGCAGAGCATTCAAACTTTTCTCTAACGGATGAAGTTAGGGCTGTTTATCAAGCGATTGTTCGTATCGAAGTAGTTTCAGAAAAAGGGTCGGGAGGAAGAATGATGAAAGCACGCTCCACTGGGAGTGGAGTCATTATTAGCAAAGATGGACTTGTTTTAACCAACCATCATGTAGCTGGCAAAGCCTCCCGTTTGACCTGTCGCCTTCACAATGGAGATGAATTAATGGCCGATTTGCTTGGTGCCGATGCCATGACTGATCTTGCGTTGTTACGCCTCCGTTTAAACGAAAATGGATCCAATTCAGAACCACTCAAGATCGCGGAGTTTGGAAATTCACATAAGGTAAAGGTTGGCGATACTTGCTTTGCCATGGGTAGTCCTGCCGGTTTATCTCAATCGGTCACCAAAGGAATCATTTCCAACGTTGCCTTGATTTCAGCGGGGAGCCAATCCTTTCGCTTGGATGGTGAAAATGTCGGAGAATTAGTAAGATGGCTGGGGCATGACGCGGTCATTTACCCAGGCAATAGTGGTGGACCACTGGTAGATCGATTTGGTAAGATCATCGGAATCAATGAAGTCGGGATCGGAAGCCTCGGTGGAGCCATCCCTTCTAATCTGGCAAAATCAGTGGCTAAGAAATTGGAGTCGCAAGGTTATGTTTCCCGTTCTTGGATTGGACTCGAATGCCAACCACTGATTGAAAATAAAACTTCTGGCATTTTGGTTTCTGGAATAATCTCGGGCTCTCCAGCCGAGAAAGCCGGGCTTATGGCGGGTGACTTAATTACCCAATACGACCAAAAAAAAGTATCGGCCACAATCCCCGAAGATATCCCCATTTTCAACCAGCTCGTTTATTCCAAACCGGCAAATAAAGAAGTTAAAGTTCTGGGCCTTCGAGATGGCAAAAAAAAAGAATGGAAAATAACTCCCTCTCACCGAGAACCGGCATATGCGAAGGAAAAGGAACTAAAAAGTTGGGGCCTTACCATCCGAAACTTTACCTTGATGTCGTCCCTAGAAGCTCAAAGAAATAAAAAAACAGGCGTTCAGGTTCACTCCACGAACCGGGGGGGGCCCTCAGCAAGCGCAAAGCCTGGCTTAGTTCCAGGCGATGTAATCTTAGAAGTGAATGGAAAACCGATTGATCATACCAAGGATCTTATTGAAGCCACTCGGAAACTAACCCGGGGCAAGAGGGAACCCGTTCCCGTGATCGTTCGTTTCGAGAGAAATTTGGCTCAACTTCTTACGGTTGTAAAAATCGGTCCGGAAGCGGAAGAAAATCAACCCGTACAAGCATGGAAGCCATGGTTGGGTGTNTCCACACAAGTAATNACACGAGATCTTTCATCCGCTCTGGGGNTACCACGAACCACCCGTGGCGTTCGAGTTGCTCAAGTTTTCCCAGAATCTCCCGCCGAGCAATCTGGGCTTCAATGGGATGACCTTCTTTTTCGAATCGATGGACAAGTCATTCAGTCTTACCGAGTGGAAGACGCAGAAGTATTTGGAAACATGCTCAAGCAATATAAAATCAACTCCACGATTACACTAAGTGGTCAAAGAAACGGTGAAGCATTTGATTTGCAGGTAACTCTCAATAAGCGGCCTGAACCGCCCAATGAACTCCCCAAGTATGAAGAGGAAACCTTTGAATTTACCCTTCGTGAGCTTTCCTTTGGAGATCGTGTCAACCGTCGCCTAGACTTAAACCAATCCGGACTCGTCATCGAAAATGTTGAACCGGCAGGCTGGGGAGCCTTAGGTGGGCTTAGGCAAGGTGATCTTCTCCTTCGAGTAGAGAAAAATTCCGTGGATTCCGTAGAAGGCTTCGAAAAGATTATGAATCGACTGATTACTCAGCGAAAGAAAAGTGTAGTATTCTTTATCCGCAGGGGCATCCACACTCTCTTTCTTGAGCTCGAACCGGATTGGGATCAAGGGGGCTAAATGATTATGAAATTTTTTCTTTGTATCTTTTTATTTACCACGATCTTGGGTCATGGAAAAAACGCAGAAAAGAAAAATTCTGAAACGATTTGGCGCACTTTGCTCACAGAACATGCAAATTGTGTAACTTGGGTATCGGCCACCGTTCGAGTTGAGGTAAGTGTTGGCGGCAGAAGCCTCCCTCCCCAGGAACAAAAGCTTGAAGCCCTGGGAACCATCATTGCAGATGATGGCCTTACGGTCCTTTCCCTTACCAAAGTCGACCCAACTTCGAATATCATCTCCCGACTTCGTAGCCCNGGAGCATCCGTACAAGTTCATTACACTGAAGTTTTGATCTTAATGCAGGACGGCAGTGAAATTCCGGCCCGCTTACTTCTTAAAGACATGGATTTAGATTTGGCCTTCCTCTTGCCAATCACGGAAACCGAAGAAAGTTCCGAGAAATTCACCTTCTCTGCTACTCCAGGTTGGAATCGTGCTAAAAACCCTCCAACTCCTGAAATTCTGAACGAAGTAGTTTCAATTTCAAAATTAGGTCGTAACCTATATCGCCAATCCACCCTACGGAGAGGATGGGTTAATGCTGTAATCGAAAAACCCCGCCCATACTTCGTGATCGAGAACACAGAACCAGGAACTCCAGTATTTGACCATCGNGGACGGTGGTTAGGGGTGGTAGTTTATAAGATGGATTCCGGAAGACCGACTGCGGTTGTTACCCTTCCGATAGAGGATATTATGGAAATTGCAGAACAAGTCCGGTCCCGNAATCAATAAGTTTTAACATTGCCGACTCTGATGTGAGCATCCTAATATAAAACTCCTCATGTTTCCATCCATGCAAAACTCTATCGCTTGGAGGTTGTCAGCTAGCTTCTTTCTACTGGCTATATTTGATTCCTGTTCAGAAAAAAGACTGTCATCGGATGATGTGGAATATCGCAAAGATGACTTCGGAAATGAAATCCTTTATGCCATTGATGACGATGAACCTTTTGGCCAAGGAAAACGGGCTTATGTGACTGAAAAATATGACAACGGACAAATCCGTTTTGAGATCGGTTTTGTAAATGGTTTAAAGGATGGAAAAGTCGAATTCTGGCAAACAAATGGGCTACCAGAACTAAGCGGATCCTATGCCAAGGGTAAAAGGGACGGCCTTTTCACCGCCTATGGAAAAATTGGGGAAATCGTTTACAGTAAAAGCTTTATAAATGACAAATTGGAAGGGAATTTCACCTTGTATTATCCCGCGTCTAACAGTGATAAGGCTCGATTCTTTGAGAAACTATATGAAGTCCGGTCAGGAAAATCTTATTTTTCTTGGAATCGCTTGAAAAATTTATTTTCCTCCGAAAAAGTTGATCCTGAAGAAATCAAGGTCACCAACCATTTGCGACTAGAGGCTCAATTTCATCAAGATTTTCCAGTCGGTCCCTATCGTGCTTTTTTTCATCCAGGTAATCTTCAACTCAGTCAGGAAGAATTATTAAAGGAAGATGGTTTCTTCTCCGATTTGAACCGCAGTAAGGGTCAACTGATTGAGCAACAGCGTTTTTATTATCCCCGTGCTTCCGGTCTCGTTGTTATTCTCCCCGACAAAGTCAGACTGGATAATATTCATCCCACCACCAAGGACGGGTTTTCCCGGGCTATTGATGAGGCAACCAAGTCAATACTTGAAATCCCCGCCTATCGAAATAAAGAAAAGGAACCTGCTCTGGTT
>NHDN01000023.1 GCA_002171765.1 Verrucomicrobia bacterium TMED60 | reverse complement strand
TTTGATGGGGCAGAACAAGCTAACGGATGAATTACTTCTTCGAAGTGTTGATTATTTGTTCGAAGCTCTCACCTATCGCCCGCCCTTAAAAGAGGAGTCCATGGAATACTTGGAAATCGTAAAGAGTTCGATTGATAAGGTAGGCCGCGAAGACGGTATATTTATGGGTCTTTCGGCAATCTTTTTGGACCGGGATGCCCTTTTTCGTTCCGAACTTGCCAAACAGGGTAAACCAGACAAGCACGGTCGGGTGATGCTCAGGGACTGGGAATTGGGTTTGGCGGTAAATCATGCCCTTGGTTACATCAGCCCAGATCAGGAATTGAGAGCTGCAATCGTGGAAGGAAAAATGAGAACCCGTTCCGATGTGCATCGAGAAGTTTCTCGTATGTTGGATGATGATGCCATCCGTAAACCGAGAGTGCTTCGTTTTTTCCGGGATTTCTTTGATCATGATCTGGCTGGTTATATTTGTAAGGATGAAAAAGCCCTTGCCAGCACTGGAACTTCTGCAAGAGGAAGTGCTTACTTTCGTGCCATGTTTGAAGCAACTGCCAGCACGGATCGCTTAATTGAATTAATAGTAGCTGACGACCAGGAGGTTTTGAAAGAATTATTAACCACTCAAAAAGTGGTTCACACAGGAACTGACCGCACGCTTTTCGGGAGAAGGTACACCAAGGAAGAACAGGAAATTGCCCGAAAAGAGAAGCAGAGGGCTGAAGAATTGGCTACTTTGGAAATTGCTGAAGAACGAAAGATTCTAACCAAGGAAGTCAATAAACTAGAAGCCGAGGCCAAGGCCAATGAGAAAGATAAAGGGCTTCAAAAAATACTGGTCCGAAAGCAAAAAGAGCTAACAGCCTTAATCAAAAAAATGGTGGACATGAAAAGAAAGGCGGGGAGCAGCATTAATGTGAATGTCGAAGAAGCGAATTTTTCCGGTAAGCAAATCTTTGCTCGAGTGAGTCGACGCTCCTTTGGGAATGGATCAATGAAGCCTGAAAGAACTTTATCGACGGTACCCGAAGGTCAAAGGTTGGGAATCCTGACTCATCCAAGTTGGCTGGTCTCTCATTCTGATGCCATGGATAACCACGCCATTCACCGCGGAATCTGGGTCAGGGAGAGATTGCTCGGAGGAGGTATTCCCGATGTTCCAATCACGGTGGATGCGCAACTTCCAGACGAACCCGGAACCACTTTGCGGGAGCGCATGCGGGTAACTCGGGAAAAGTATTGCTGGAGTTGTCACGAGAAAATGGATCCGCTCGGACTCCCTTTCGAAATCTACAACCATGCAGGAATTTATCGTACCACTGATTTTGAAAAACCGGTCGATGCATCGGGAGAGATTATTGACTCCGGAGACCCGTCCTTGGACGGACCGGTTGCCAACGCTCTCGAGATGATCGAAAAACTGGCCAACAGTGAACGGGTCGAACAGGTGTTTGTGCGTCATGCCTTCCGTTTCTGGATGGGGCGTAATGAGACCCTTCATGATCGCCCCATTTTACAGGCAGCCCACCGGGCTTACCGTGAAAGTGGTGGGAGTATGAAAGCCCTGATTATCTCACTAGTTACTTCGGATGCATTTTTATTCCGCAGAGTAGATTTCGAAAACTAATGCCTTTCTTTTTTATGAATACCCGAAAGATGATCGTTTTTTTAATTTTTCTTGGTTGGATTGGTTTGGAAGCAGATATTTCGAATTACACCACAATCAAAGAAGAACGATCCTATGCCGATCCAACGACTGGGGATTGGGTGACCAATGGTGTGATTACTCCCTTGGATCAAAAGATGAGAAACTTTTACATCCGTAATGGGGATGGTGCAATCGAGGTATTGCTCATGGAGAAAGCCCAAATCGGTTTGCAATCGAGAGTGCAACCGGGTGGGTTTGAAGCGAGGAAGGTGGAATTTGGGATCGGAGGAAAACCATTTTCTTACAACTTGCCTAAGGATTTATATGTCAAACGAACCTTTAAGGATGCGGAAGCGGTAAGGAGTTGGAAAAAAGGGGGAAGCAAACCCATCATGGATGGCAAATTATATGTTGATCCTATTGCCGATCATTTACCAACACCCAATGAACCCTGGATATCCGGGAAATTCATCCGTGAAAATGGTCGCTTTATGGATGTGCAAATCGGAGATAAAGTTTTTCAGATTGGCACCCAGGGCCATGATGGACAACACCGGATCATGGGCCTGCTCGTTCAAAAGGATATCCAACCCTTCGTGCAACAGGCCTTTGTTCATGGAGAAATGGAAGGGGATGTTTTTCATGCCAGTGAAGTCTGCCTGCGCATGCTTGAGGATTTTAAGGCCAAGGATGATCCGGACCTTGGAAGGTACCTCTTTATTGGGGATTCAATTTCCGGTAATTATGACAAAGCACTCCGCACCGCATTGAAGGGAAAACTGAATATCTATCATCCTCCGACCAATTGCGGCCCGGTACGCAAGGGCGTGGAAAACATCGTTCAATGGTTAGGGGCCTACGATCAACCCGGGTTAGGCTGGGATGTGATCAGTTTCAATTTTGGACAATGGGATTCGGGGAACACGAGAACTCGTTATCAGGAAGATTTGGAGAAAGTAATTTTCGAACTGAAGAAGACCGGAGCCAAACTGATCTTCGTCACCACCACTCCGATTCCCGGTGGATATCCATCGCCAGGAGAACTTGGCCCCGATGATAAGGCAACCGGGCGAGTACAGAAAACCATGGAGCGTTTTATAAACCCATGGGCATTGGAGGTGATGAAGAGGCATCCTACTATTGAAATTTGCGATCAGCATGCTCTCATTTCCAACGAAAAATTTTATACGACTTGGTTGGCCAACGCGGGTTTTAAAATAAAAGGAGAGAAAAATCCCTTTGGAGACCTGCACATCGGAGGCTTGCTTGGAGAACCCGTGGGTCGGCAATTGGCCCGTAAGGTTTTGGATGTGCTTGGCCGGTCGGAGGAGGCACTGAGCCCTCATGACCAAGAATATAATAATTTAGATCCGAAAAGACAGCGTCCTGCCAATCAAGGCATGGATGTTGAGGATTTTGTCGATCTTTTGACCAACAATCAAAGGCTAAGAGAATATCTACCATAATTACCCATTGGTTTCATGGTTTGAAAATAAGCATAAGACCTGTCCTTTTTCGATAGGCAGATAAGATTTTCGTTACTATCATTGTAAAAATGAAAAGTCGCTTCCTCGGTATTGTCTTGTTTCAATCTTTTTTTCTAACCTTTGCGGGGGCGGGAAAAGTAGCACCCGTTCCCTCAGTGCCTCCCGTCATCAAACCGGGTGAATATGGTACGCCTAAAAAACAGGGCATTCCTCCTTCGGATGCGGTGGTACTTTTTGACGGTATGAATTTTAACAAATGGGAAAATGCTAAAGATGGTTCGCCGGTTGGATGGAAATTATTGCAAGGAGCCATGGAAGTGGTTCGGGGAACCGGTACCATTCAAACCAAAAAAAAGTACGGATATGGACAGTATCATGTCGAGTGGTGTACACCTGAAGAGGTAAAAGGTTCCGGACAGGGCAGGGGGAATTCAGGTTTTTTTCCTCTGGGTGGCCCTGAGGTACAGGTACTAGACTCCTATCAGAATCCCACTTACTCCTATGGTCAGGCGGGTGCGATTTATAACCGTTACCCCCCCTTGGTCAATGCTTCCAGAGCACCCGGGGTGTGGCAGACCTATGATGTAATTGTACATGCCCCGATTCAGGATCAGAGTGGGAAATATATTCGTAAAAGTGCATACACCGTTTTGCACAACGGGGTTCTGATTCAAGACAACATGGAAGTCGGGGGAAGCATGGGAAAGACGGGAAACCTAAGGTTACAAGATCATGGTAATCCAGTTCGATATCGTAANATCTGGCACCGCCCNTACCGAAACCCCATCCTGATGAANAAATAACNTTACCTACNATCAATCAAAAAATGAAAAGTTCCTTTAAACTATTTGCTTTCTTATTCCTTGTGCTCGGAGGGCGTCTGTTTGCTTCGGATTCCCGTCCTAATATTGTCTGGATCTTTGCCGAAGACACTTCTCCATGGATGGGGACCTATGGGCATGGGGCTAATAAGCTGGCCACACCCCATATTGATTCGATTGCTAAGGCAGGGGTTCGCTTTGAGCGGGCTTATGTCCCGGCTCCGGTCTGCTCGGCTTGCCGGTCCTCGATGATGGTCGGAGCCAATCAAATCCGCTTTGGTTCCCATGAGCATCGCTCCTCCCGAGCCAAAGATGCCCAGCTTTTCCTGCCCGATGGAATGAAAACGCTTCCTCAAATTCTAAAGGAAGCGGGCTATTCCACCTTCAACCTTGGTAAGACNGACTACAATTTTGTCTGGGAATCGGATAAGACTTATTCGAAGATTAAACTCAAGGGACAGACTGATAGTTGGAAGCTTCTGGAGCAAAACCAACCCTTTTTCATCCAGTTTCAGACCAAGGGTGGAAAAATCAGCACCAAGAAGCTGGCAGATGAAAGACGTACCGATCCTGACAAGGTTACCATCCCTGCCGATTACCCTCAGAATGAATTGTACCGTAATGTCGTAGCTCAGCATTGCGACGCCATTCGAGTCGACGATGACCACATCGGGAATATTCTAGAAGGACTCAAATCCTCCAGGCTCGAAGAAAATACCATCGTGGTCTATTTATCTGATCACGGAGCCAATCACTTGGTCCGGCATAAACAGATGCCCACGGAAGGTGGCCTTCATGTACCCTTCGTGCTGATGGGTCCGAAGAAATGGGTGCCTAAACAAGGTGCCCGTAACGATCTCGTTAGTACCTTGGACCTGACTGCTACCACCCTCAGCTGGGCGGGCATCCAACTGCCCGACTGGTATGAAGGCCGTGATCTCTTTGCCAAGGACTTCAAGCCCCGTCAATGGGTGGCCTCGGCGAAGGACCGCCTGGATCATACCATCGACCGGGTCCGAACCATCCGGACGGATAAGTTTCGTTACACTCGCAACTACAAGCTCGATCGCACCCTGCTCCAACCTCAGTACCGGGACGGACAGGACTATTTAAAAAACCTTAAGGAGCTCTATGCCGCAGGTAAACTTTCCGCCGATCTGAAAAGGATTTATTTTGGGGAACGGCCCAAAGAGGAATTTTACGAGGTGTCGAAAGATCCTGCTCAAGTGAATAATTTGGTGGGCGACCCGAAGTTCACCAAAGAACTGAAGCGTCATCGAAAGCTGCTTGATGCTTGGTTGGCAAAGGGGGACCTTGGGGAAGGCGAAGAATCCCCTCCTGCGCTTCGTCATAACGGAGACGATTGGCAAGGGGGACGTGGCGTGAACCCGGAATACGAAATCAATCGGGAAGATAGCGATGGAGACGGACTGTCCGATAAGTGGGAAAAGCTTAATGGTCGTGACCCGCAGGACGGGCGCCTTGCCTATGAATTTGATTGCGGGGGCTGGCAGACGGAAGGCTGGCAGGGTAGGGGAATTCGAGACAACATAGCCGGCTTTCAGGGTTACCTGCAATTTCGGCTGGCCGATAAATCAGGTTCATTGGTCCGTAAGGGACTCAAGATTAAGCCCGACGAATCCGATCAAGCTTTGCTAATCAAATTACGGGTGGATGGTCCGGTCAGCATCGAAGCCCTTGCCAATGGCAAATCCCTTGGTCCTGTTCAAAGAGTTCCTGATGATAAGCAGTTCCAAGTCATTCGGATTCCTTTAACCGCTGGTACGAATTGGGAAGGCGTCATCAAATNTATGGAGATCAANCTTGAAGGATTGGAGGGAACCGATCTTGAAATCGATTTGATTGAGGTCAAGCGTGCNNAAGTNTNANNGGTGATNCTAGTCTATTTCGCTTGCTGAAATTAGATCAAAGAANGATGAAAGTAACCCAGTCACCTCTGNAGNATTTTGTGCGATAANCGTACTCTATGATTTTGAGAGAAGAAATTTATTATGAATAAGAAACAAAGTTATGCCACACTCCTTTTANTACTAGTAACGCAAGTTATTGTTTCGCAGGCNAAGGTGCCATCAAATGGATCCATGGATTCACCCAATATCCTCTTTGTTTTCAGCGATGATCATGCTTGGCAGTCNATTGGGGCTTACGGTGGAAGGCTTAAAGAGGTNGCTCATACCCCCAATATCGACAAGCTGGCGAGCGAAGGAATGCTNTTCAGGAAATGTTTCGTAGCCAATGCGCTCTGCGGTCCAAGCAGGGCGGCGGTTCTTACCGGTAAATACGGGCATAGAAATGGCGTGACCTGGAATAGGAATACCAACTTCGACGGATCCCAGCAGACCTTTCCCAAGATGATGCGGCAGAATGGATACCAAACNGCNATNATTGGAAAGTGGCATTTGGCATCAGTNCCGACGGGCTTTGANTATTTCGATGTTATGAAGGGGCAGGGCCGTTATTATAATCCTTTTCTTCAGAGGGGTAATGCGGAAGGCTTACAGGATACCCGNACAGTGGTCGGTTATAACTCTGATATTGTGGGCGACCTGACAATTGAATGGCTGAAAAACGGGCGTGATAAAAGCAAGCCTTTCATGCTGATGTCCCAGTTCAAGGCCACGCACCACGGATTTTGCCCGGGCCCNGAGGAATATGATTTATACGACNATGTTCATATACCNGANCCNGATAATTTGTTTGATGATTTTTCCTATCGTGGCACNGCAATACGCGAACAAACCTTAACCCTNTATAAAAACTTNTCTCATTCAATTTTGGTNGGTGATCCTGGGGAGTTGGGTGAGCTGAATCCGGATCAACGAAAGGCTTGGGATGCNTATCGCTCCAAATTTTCCAANCCTTNTCAGGCGATGAATNTAAATTGGTCTGATCAAANTCGNGAGCTTTCCCGNTTTAAGTATCAATCCCTCCTCAAGAACTTTCTGGCTTCNGGAGCGGGAATTGATAAAAATGTGGGTCGTATNCGTGCCTTTCTTCAGGAAAATNATTTGGCAGATAATACCGTTGTNATCTACATGGCGGATCATGGATTCTTTCTGGGAGAGCATGGATTTTTTGATAAACGATTTATGTATGAGGAAGCACTGAGAACCGCATTTATCGTTCATTGGCCAGGTAAAGTGGAAGAGGGGGTNGTGAATNANCNGGACATTGTCTCTAATATTGATATAGCCAGNACTTTTCTTGAGATGGCAGGAATTGAAATCCCTCANGAAATTCAAGGCCGAAGCNTGGTTCCTGTTCTNGAGGGAAAAACCCCGGATGATTGGAGAAAGACTTTTCTTTACACTTATCACGANCTGGCAAACCATAATGTACAGCCTCATTTTGGGGTAACAGACGGACGCAACAAATTGATTTATTACCCGAAATATAACGAGTGGGAATTCTTTGATCTTAAAAAAGATCCCCAAGAAATGATCAGTCAATATTTTATACCNGAGAATAANACGGTAATAACCAAGCTTAAAAAAGAGCTGGTTCGTCTNAGAAACCAATATCATTGTCCNCCCATNATTACACATAGGAACATGAATAAAAAAGCAAATTGGGACTATGAAAAACGCATCATTCCAATAGNAGTAAAATAACTGATTAAGTGTAGTGAACCGATTNAATAAACATTCTGATTTNAGTAGGTTANTNAATCTTGACCGCATCAAAATAATCGGGAGGTAAATTTTNGGAGTNCGCATAGTTTGGCTTGTTTTACTCATTGTAATCAGGNNGGTTAACNNCTTACAAGCCGAGGTGAGANTGGCNCCAGCTTCCATTTCAGGGGTAGCTTCCAAGGAAGNAGAAGTTTTGGNTTTTTTGGNTCTCGATTCCGCGGGCAAATACCAANGGATGAGCGGTGAAATCATCNCCCCCAATCAAGTAAGGATAAGTCATCCAGGTNTNAANCCCCCAAAATCAATCCGATACGCATGGGAGGNATTTCCGAATGNAAACTTATTTGGTGAAGGGAAGATGCCTGNTTTCCNGTTTCGTACCNATCAGTTCGACCCAAATTNCGAACNCTNAGGNACTNGGACAGAGNTCAAAATTCTCTTTTCTCTCCGTGCCTACTNGGATTGCATCGNTGAAATAGTAAAGATTCCCAAGGTTNAAGNATAAATANGNGAAATTTCTTTGTCTTAAAAAATTGATTGTTTGATATTTAGTGTGTAGTTGATATTTNAAATCTATCATAAGTTTGTGCTAAATCCTCTACATCCAGTCTATGGTTTTCCCTTAAGCTTGTTGCTTTTTATCAAAGCTTTATGTGTCTTTTGCTTTCAGGTGGGAGCTGAGGACCGATCCGAAATTGTTATAGATCCTGACCCTCCATCCTCTACTTTTTCACCGGAGGAATCTCTTTCTAAAATTTGGGTTCCCAATGGTTTTAAACTCGAACTCGTTGCTTCCGAACCCATGATCGAGGAACCAGTCTGCATGGCTTGGGGACCAAACGGGGAACTCTATGTTGCGGAAATGCGGAGCTACATGCAGGACATTGATATGAGTGGTGAGTTGGAACCGGTCAGTCGTGTGGTGAAACTGGTCGATTTGGATGGAGATGGGCGTATGGATCAAGCGACCACCTATCTGGATAATCTGGTTTTGCCCCGTGCAATTCTTACCCTAGACAACAAAGTTCTGATTGGAGAACCGCCCCATCTTTGGTTGTGTGAAGACACCAATGGGGATGGAACGGCAGATACTAAAATCAGCATTTACGAGAATTTTAGTAGAAAAGAATCCGGGAATGTGGAGCATAAAATTAATGGCTTACAGTGGACCATGGATAACTGGATATACAACACCAAGAGTTCCGTTATTTTCCGATATCGGGATCAGAAGATTGAAGAGAGAAAGGCAGTCTTTTCCGGGCAGTGGGGCCAGACGGTAAATGACCGGGGTGAAAGCATCGCC
>NHDN01000022.1 GCA_002171765.1 Verrucomicrobia bacterium TMED60 | reverse complement strand
GGCTCAGTTTCCCGGTTGGCCCGTCACTTTTAAAATGACTCAGAATGATGGAAGAAAAGTGCAAGGCTGGTTGCCAAAACTGACTTTCACCCAGCCAAAACAAGTGGTCCAAGTGATCAATGAAAAGACCAAAGAGATTTTATACACCCTTCGTATAAAAGGAAAAAACTTCCAGCCCAAGGTTTACGATCATGGAAACTACTCGGTGAAATTTGGCTCTGACCAACCCCGTAAATTTGCTCTGCAAAATGTGCCCTCTTCGGCTAAAGCAAAAGCAGCAGGCTCAAAGAAAATCAATTGATAAAAGATTATTTCTTACCGTGTTCCGAGCTCTTCTTACTTCCGGACTTTTTGGCTTTGGTTCGGGATCCTAAATAAGCGATCAAATCCCGCAACTCCTCGGGAGGAAGCGATAAACCCATTGGGGGCATCGCAGATACTGGGGGTGAAATGCTTTGGATCTCGCTTCGGGCAAGTTGATGATTTTCCCCATCGGGGGTGATCACCAGAACTTCATCCCCTTCTTCCGCTGCCAACCGACCCGCTAAGGTACTCCCAGAATTGAGGGCAATGCTGGATAAGCCATAGCCGGGTGTAATTTCGGCACTTGGATAGAGGAGAGACTCCAACAATTTTTCGTTGCTTAAACGATCCCCAACCAAGCTAAGCTCGGGGCCCTGCAACCCTCCTTCTCCATTAATCTTATGGCATTGCAGGCAAGCTCCCTGATTATTGAAAACTAATTCACCTGCAACTGGATTTCCACCATGCAAACTAAGAGAATGGATTCCTGTAGGATGGCTTTGGACAAATGCAGCACCCAATTTCTGTAACTCCGAAGATTCACTTTTTTTCAAAGCGGTGTACAGATCCAGCCATAGTTCAGGACGGATTCCTTGGTCACGATTATTCCAAAATCCAATGACTTTTTTTGGTTTGGCTTGGGATAATTGACGAATCGCTTCCCGAGCTACCGGGAGGGAAGATTTCTTCACCGCTTGGAGGGCGATCTTTTCTACTCCGTCCATCCCACGAAGAAAGCATTGTTTAAGTGCAAAGGCTTGAATCTCAGCGACATCGTCCTCGAGCAAAGCAGTAAACAAATCATCGTCTTCCTCTAGTCCAAGCTTGGCGAGGTTGACAAGACAAGCGAGCCTGACCACCGAACTGAGCTCGGTCTCCATACCTTGCTTACGAAGTAAATCAGGGTCCAGGACAATACCCAAAATTTCCGCAACATCGGTTCCTAAAGAAGCTAAATCACCGTTTTTTTCTTCCGCGAGAAACTGAAGGTAACCCAATCGTAATCCAGTGGACGCATCGGAAATAGGAAATTCAGGTTCTTGGAGAGGTCGAAAGTGACCGAGTACGGAATCAAATTGAGGTGGATTCATCCAGTTTTGAATAGCCCGTAATGCAAACATTCGAATTTCTGAATTCAAGCTGAGGTCGGATGCTACCCGGATCAATAATTGGGCACCCGACTCCGATTGACAGCGGTGAGCTGCGGATACAACTCGGGCTTGCAGGAAAAAGGGTAAATCTTTCAATTCTAAACTTAGAAGTTGGGGTCCAGCAGAACTGGACAATGCTTGGGTGTCGTAAATCGCCCGAATTGCCTCATTCCGGATCCGCTCATCGGAATCAGATAGAAACAAGGATAAATCTTTATGTTCCAAACGTCGTAATAGAAGGACTGCCATCATCCTTTGTTCCAAAGACTCTGAGGTGGCAAAGGAACCAAGGATTTCAGGGTCACAAATGCGGTCTAAGGCAGAAAGGTAGGCATGCCTAAGAGTTACCTCGAAGGCCGTTCCCTTATTTTCCGCAACTGCCTCAAACAATGCATGTTGAACAGCTTGATCCCCAGTCTCACAGATTCTACCCAACGCAATTGCGCTCAAGGAACGAACTCGAGAGGAACGATCGGCTAAGTTGGCTAGTAATAATTCCCTAGCTTCAAAGATTCTAAGATCTCCGAGGGTTCGAGCCGCGTTTGCCCGAATCTCGTCATGGGTACTTTTTAGAGCGGACAGAAGCAAATCAGATGCATCTTTATCACCTTTTCGAGTGAGTTGGCCTAATGCCCAAACCGCATGAAGGGAAGAGAGTTTGAACTCTTCTGCAGTTAAATGCTCTTCTAAGATCGGAAGAGCATTTTTTCCATTTGCGACCAACGCAAATTGGGCTTCTTGACGAATTCTGCGGTCCAAACTTTCCAGTAAGCTGGAAAGTTCGATATTGGAAAGTTCAGAAAATCCTTTCTTAAACAAACGGGCGGTCTCAGCCCCATTCCGAAGAGCATCGCTATCGGTAGGGCGCAAAACTTGAACGGTTCCATTTCGATTAGCCGACCAGCCACCTCCATAATCGGCAAAATAAAGATTTCCATCAAATCCAAGCTCTACATCGGAAGCAGCAAGGCCTTGGATTAAAGACTCAAGAGCATCCATTTTAAATCCCGCACCATCAGGTTTTAATTTAATCACCCAAGACTCACACTTGGTTGCAGCACCTCGATAATCCGTCAGTAAAAATGAATCCCTCAGGTCTTCCGGAACTGAAAGTCCGGTGAGCCAAGTGACGCCAGATGGACCGTTACCCGCATGAGCAACTGGTGGAAAAACCCACTGGGGCATCTCAGGATCGTACAGTTCATACATTTTCTCACCCACCCAAACCGATTGTTTAAGGTGATAATCACCCCAGTCCAAATCCCTGACATATTGATGGGGAGACTGATGGGACATATCCCAACCGGAATCAGAATTGTCCATGACATAGACTACCCGGGCTTCGTCACCAATATCACCAGTATTATCAAAGGTGAAAAGATTTCCATAATTATCGAAGGCGATTTCTTGGGGATTTCGTAGGCCATGGGCATAGACTTCAAAATTGGAACCGTCCGAGTCACATCGAAAAACCGCCCCTCGCCCGGAAGCCTGATGAATTTCCCCGGCCTCGGTTTCCACATGGAATCCCCGATCGCCCACGGTAAAGTAAAGCCGATTATCGGGTCCGCGAATAATCCCGTGTAAATCATGACCGGTGAAAGAAACCCGAACCCCGAAACCTTCCACAAGCTTTTCATGAGTATCCGCGATCCCATCCCCATTTGTATCCGTTAGCTTACGAAGGGCTGGAATACAGGTGAAATATACCGCGTCTCTTTCGGCCAAAACCGAGAATCCAATCCCATCCAGGGCATCCCTGAATGTATCTGAAAATAAACTTCGGTAATCCGCGACCATGTTTCCGTCCTTGTCTTCGAGCATGATCAAACGCTCCGGATAATCTGTGTACCAAGACATGGGTCTCTTATCTTGATATTTTTGGTACATCTTGAGACGGTCCTCCACCTTTAGAGCCTTAAAATCGTCCTGGATCATGTGACGATTACTGCGAAGATCTGGGACACCAAATTTAAACCGATGAGCTTCGGCAACAAACACCCGACCCATTGGATCAATACCCAAACTGGCTGGATTCTCAACATGGGGATAGGTTACCCAGGTGTGCCCAACATATCCGGAATGATTGATTTTACCCCGGAATGGAGCGGATTTATTACTTAGTTCCGGCATTTCCGATTCAGAAACTAAAAGGATTTTAGCAGACAAAAAGGTCGGCAACAGAAAGAATAAAAGGATAAGAAGATTTATTATCATCACAAAAACCTACCAAAATAACATTATTTGACTCCTAGACAAGAAAAGTTGANTGGTNTTTGCTTCATTTTGATCGGCAAATGATCCTGAAATATTTACAAATCGTTAGATGCCAGATAATCCATTCCAAGTTTTTGTAGAGTCGCTACAAACAAGTTATGAAGATGCCCTTCGTACCCAGTTNCCAAAGGTTTCAAAAGGAAGAGCNTACCCCCTNCTNCCCGAAGCCCCAAAAGTCGTCCTTTTAGCTCCCCACCCGGACGATGAGTGTGTGATGGGTGGGCTGCCCTTACGCTTACATCGAGAAGCAGGTTGTCGCGTGGTAACCCTACCCGTCACTCTGGGCAGCAACCCTGATCGTAAACGGGAGCGAAAGCAGGAGCTCNAAAATGCTTGCGGGNACCTAGGCTTTGAACTCGATGAACTGGNTCCNTTAGGNCTGGATGAAATAACGCCTTCCGGTCGAAAAAATCATTCTTCTAACTGGGCAAAATCAGTAGAGACCCTGTGCCAAGCCNTAGATCGACATGCACCCTCAATCCTTTTTTACCCAAACCCAACCGATTGGAATCAAACCCATTTAGGAGTCAATCTTTTGACATNAGAAGCCCTNCAAAAAACATCCACGACTTCGCTCACCTTNATTGAAACAGAGTTTTGGGGACAAATGNCTTCCCCAAATCTTCTAGTTGAAAGCACANCCCAAGAAGTAATTGATCTTGTATCTGCACTCTCGATGCACCGNGGAGAGGTGGAGCGTAACCCCTTTCACCTTCGCCTGCCTGCNTGGATGCAGGATAATGTCNGGCGGGGTGCGGAAGTTATCGGAGGCCAAGGAGNAAAGGCTCCNTCTTTTCAGTTNGCCACCCCATATCGGGTAANCCGGGTGGAAAATGGAAATTTCTTTAGCCCATGGGAAAAAGGAAGGATGCTTCCTTCGTCAAAGGAAGAGGGAAACTGTCTTTTAGACCAAATATCTTCCTCTTAATCTTGAAAGCTAAGATCTTGAGCCAACACCTTGTGCTGGTAAAGAATTTCTCCTTTTGAATCATAGGCCTCCAGAATCATCTGGGGGTTCTTCTTGCGGGTATCGACACGAATCAAACAAAAACCACAGGTCTGGTTGTAACCCCAAATCAAACCTTTGGTTTCAACCACAGGGTGAACATGACGATTGGTTAGCCTTCCGCTCACAAATTCCAAAAAATCATAGCCCTTTGGCCTTTCAATCTTGCGCAGGTCAATACGATGCCGGTCCGCGGCAATCAAAAGTACTCCCTCCACTCTTTCCTTTTCAATCAAGGAGAAAATTTCTTCCCGCTCCTCCGGATAACCATCCCATGGATCTTTGCTGCCCGGTTTGATTTCCTCTGAAAAAGGGACCGAAGAGGCAATAATTTTAAAGGTCGCATCCGATTGAAGTAANGTTTGCTTGAGCCATTTTTTTTGTACGGGGCCNAGCATCGACTTCTTCATCCGGTCTCGATAATACCTGCAATCCAGAAGAATTACTTGNACTTTGCCCAAGGTAAAGCTTTGCCAACATCCNGGATTCTGGGAGCCTCCCCCAACCGCTGGATTATTCCAGTTTTGAGTAAAGTTTTTCAGAACTGACTTTTTCCAAACCGGTTGGTCAACCAAGGAACCAGGAATGCAATCGTCTAGGCCAAAATCATGATCGTCATAAATGGCGTGCATCGAGGTCTTCGATACCAAATTTTTCCATTCCGGTCGGGAATGCCGACGGGAATAACAATAGTTTCCAGTCCATTGAACCTCCTCGGGATCATCGATGTAAACATTATCCCCCAACATCAGCATCGCTCTTGGATCATGTTCGGCGATAAGGTTCCAAATGGACTCATATTCGGGAACAAATCCGGAACAACCTCCAAACGCGATGGTGAACTTAGAGCCTTCATCCTTTGAGGGGAAAGTACGAAAACCAAATTCTCTCCCGGGTGCCAAAAACTCCTCACCGTTTACAAAGACCCGATATGAAAAGTAAGTGCCTGGCAAAAGCCCGTCCACTTCAACCACTCCAATAAATCGGTTTTCTATGGAGGTCCTAATTTTTTCTCGGCCTGAGTGCCCNCTAATTTCAACACCGATTTCACAAGTATCATCGGTTCGAAACCAAAAGCTGGCAGANGTATCCGTAACTTGGCCGACCATCGGGCCATGTATCAAGGGGGAAGGATCCACCTCCTTTTTCCATTTTCGAAATCCCTGATTTTCTCGAAGCGGGCTTAACCAATCCCTTGGTTCTGCGAGGAAACGTTCGAATGGTAAACCCATTCTNACCGCTTGCTTTGCCATCTTCAAAGCTTCACCAACTTTTGCTTCCTGGAGCAAGCAAAGGGTGGAGATAAAGGCTTTCTCTGCAGGGTCCGTATGCTTTTTTCCGTTTTTAAGTTCAAAATACGCTTTTTCCAGATTACTCTCCGCTAAATGCCTAAAGGCGTTTCTTTCGCGATCATGCTGAGCNTGGGATGTTACCAAGGAGAGAAAAGTTAAGCTTAGCAAAAAACTACGGAGAATAATGAGCTGGTGTGATTGAATCATGACAAGCGATAAAATGTAATAAAACAAGCTGCGTTTCCACTGTTCAAAGAGTAGAAATTGTACTTTTTTCTTCAAGGGGAAATCAATCTTTAGTCTGCGGGATGCAAAAAAGGTTGGCATAATCTCGAATCCACAAAGGTTCATATCATGGGGAAAATCCGGGAACCAAGCAGGCATACCACCAGACCAGTCAAAGCCATAATAATGCCCATAATTGTATTGGTCTTAAGCATTTCCGATTCGGTCATACCACTCATTTTACTGATTACCCAAAATCCTGAATCATTCATCCAACTTATGGGCTTTGAACCACAACCTATCGCAATGGCAATGTAAACGGGATGGTAGCTCAAGGTGGTCGCAGCCACAATCGGAGCAACCACTCCGACCGCGGTGATCATCGCTACCGTAGAGGATCCTTGGGCGGTGCGAACCACAACACAAACGAGGAAGCCAACAATCATAAGACCTGATTCGGTAGCAGGTAGTGAATTCTCAATGGTACCAGCAATTCCAGTTTGCCTTAAGACATGGCCAAACGCTCCACCCGCACAGGTAATCAACACAATGACCCCGGCATCGGCAATGGATCTTTGGATTGACTTAGAAATGGTTTCTTTGGTGGTTCCCGGCCTACTCGCTAAAAGAAAAATCGAAAAGGCAGCAGCAATGGTAAGGGCGATGTCTTTATTACCCAGAAATTGTATGATTGGATAAATCGTCCCCATCCAATCCGGTTGCACCTCCATTTTACTTGAGGAAAGACTGAAAATCGTCCCCCCAGCGAGTAAAAATAAAGGAATTAAAATAGGCAGAATGGAAGCCAATAGACTGGGTAGTTCATCCTCGCTACGCTGTGCCATCGCCTCTAAGCGTGACTTGGATAGATCTTCGGAATCCCGTAAGGGAATGGTAATCCGATTGCTTATGAATCGAGCCCATAAATAACCGGCCGTAGTTGTAAAAACTCCGACAATGGTACCGCATATAATGGCCAGTCCAATATCCACACCGAGCTCATAGGCCACAAATAAAGGGCCTGGCGTCGGTGGAACCAAGGAGTGGGCCATGGAACCGCCAGCAATGATGGTCAGGATATAAAGTAAATAATTTCGCCCCGTTCTTAAATGCATCGCCTTTCCCAACGGCATCAGCAAATAGAAAACTGTTTCAAAGAAGACTGGAATTCCTAAGGTGAATCCACTCGCAATAAAGGCAATGGGGGCATTCTTTTCCCCAAGAAAATTACGAATTGCCAGTACAATTCTCTCGGCTGCACCACTTCTCATTAAGCACTGCCCCACAATCGCAGCCATAGCGATCATAATTCCGATCTTCATACANGTCTCCCCGAAACCAACACCGACCCATTTTGCGATATTTTGAGACGCGGTAGTCCGGGCTTCATTCCTTTGACTTTGATGAATAATTCTATCCTTCCTTTGAATATTGGAGGGCGGTGAAATTTCGGCAAAACGAAGTCCGTTTACCTTCTGCCCTTCCACCTGCAGGTCATTCAATTTATCCTCCGGGATCAGAGTCAGAAAAGTTTCCGCATACGGTTCTAATTTCCCGCTTGTTTCATGGTTTCGAAGCAAGATAACGGAACCGGGAATAATCTTCTGATTCCGAGAAGCCTTCAGGGCAATGTAACCCTTTCCCACTTCTGCCACTCGAATAGATTCTTTGCGGACAGAGTAATCATAAACCGACTCCTTCTGGGTAAGGCCGGCGACTACTAAAGAACCCAATATCAGTGCCAGAAAAGCATGGAGTCTAAAAAACAAAATACTACCGACCACGATCAGCATGCCGATCAGCAATAAAATAACAGGGCTCATGCTTTTTCCTACCTCGAATAGATCATACTCACAATGATAAAGTCCTGAAATTTAGATGGTAAAACCCGAAGCAAAGAGCAGCAAGAGTTCTAACTGCAGCCGAGAAAGGCACTCCTTTTCCCTTCATCATTGAAGGGGAGTTTAAAGGTACTAGAACCCCAATCCCTTGACCGAAGTTTTGATCCGCATCAGATACATGTCCGCGGTCATATAAAGCGTGGAGCCATCATCCCCAAAGGCACAATTAGCCGTTCGCTGACCGGTCAAGATCGTGCCCAAGTGCTCGCCTTTTGGAGAAAAAATTAATACGCCTCCCGGACCGGTTGCCCATAAATTCCCCTGTTGGTCAACCTTCATTCCGTCGTTACCACCCTGACGGCCAGGATGCTTGCGGCGATAAGAAGTGCTGTCAAAAAACACCCGCCCCTTTTCGGCCAAGCCATTGGGCTTGAGGTCGTAAGCCATCCAGATGGGGCGCGGGCCATGAGAGTTGGCAACATACAAAGTTTTTTCGTCCGGGGATAGAATAATTCCATTGGGCCGCTCCAACTCATCGGTGACTAATTCCACTTTTCCATTCTTGCGAAGAAGATAGACTCCTTGAAAATCAATTTCTCTTTGGGGATCTTTTTCTTTTTGGGCCAGGCCATAGGGTGGGTCCGTAAAGTAAAGCTCTCCCTTCTGATTAAAGACCAGATCATTGGGGCTGTTAAATCGAGCATCTTGAAACTGGTCAGCCAAAGTTTCAAAATCAGAACGAGGCTGGGAAATTAGGCTCTTCATCTTTGCGACCCGGCGGTCTCCGTGTTGGCATAAAATCAGGTTCCCCTTGGCATCCAAAACCAATCCATTCGACCCAGACTCGCCCCTTCTCGAGTTTTTACCAGTATAGCCTGAAGGATCCAAATAGACACTGGCTCCCATGCCTTCCTTCCACTTGTAAACTTTATTGGTGGGAACATCGGAATAGAGAAGGAAGTTACCCTTCGCAACCCAGACCGGCCCCTCGGACCAGACATATCCTTCCGCAAGAATTTCGATCTTCGCATTTTGGGGTACCAGTTGTTCCATGCGGGGATCTAAGCGTTCAACGCTTCCCACCGTTGGATAATTTGCGGCCCCAAGCAAGGGTCCACAAAGAAAAAGAATCAGGGTCAGAATTTGGATTGCATGCTTGTCTATCATAAATCTCCCGGGCTTTAGACCTCTTATCTCCAGGCGGAAGCCCATCCTTGGGTGTTTATTTGGCTTTCGATATGCCATTCCAAGAGTTGATCCAGAAGTTTTTGCTTGGTCTCTCCGGCTTCTGGATGGTCCCAGAGGTTTTGGGTTTCCTGCGGGTCCTCTTTCAAGTTGAATAGCTGGCCGCAATTCATGCCTAGAAAATGAACGAGTTTCCAATCTTGGTTTCGAATCATAGTCATAAATTCAGTATCGGTGAGGATACCATCCTTAATCTGTTCGGCATAGACATGCTCTCTGGGNGTCCAGGATTCTCCTTTCAGGGCAGGTAAAACCGAACGGGCTTCGAAAGACTCGGGAATTTCCAGTCCAGCCAATTCCATCAGGGCAGGGCCAATATCCATATGCTGGCAAAGACCATCGATGGACCGACCGCCCTCAAACATTCCCGGAGCCCAAACAACCATCGGAACCCGGGTGATTAGGTCATACATGGTCCACTTCTGGCTGTGTCCGTGGTCGGTCAAGCAGTCACCATGATCGGAACAGAACACCACCAATCCATTCTCCAAATATCCATGCTTTTCTAAAGCCTGTAAAATTTCCCCGATCTTTTCGTCAATCATGGTCACATTTGCCAAGTAGTAGGCCCGCTGTCGATGCCTTTGTTCACGGCTTGGTTCCAGGTCTAAAACCACGGAGTCATGATCCACTTCATGGTTATGCTTCCTCAGTCCCTTGAGGGGTTCAGGCAAACCGTCAAGCTCTTGCGGAGTGACCTCCATGAGGGGCAAATCCTTTTGCAGGTAGGGCTTGGTGTAACGGGGAATGGGGTCGTAGGGAGGATGTGGCCCGGGAAACCCGATTTGTAAAAAGAGAGGTTCAGTCTTGGGGTAGGAATTAAGCCACCAAGTCGCGGTGTCACCAACAAAGACATCTGGATGCATATCTTCGGGGAGTTCCCAGTCGAAAGCCCCAAGGGCTTCCTGATAATCACTCCTTTTACGGTAAAGTTCGCGCTGTTGCTTAATCAAGCCCCTGGCTTTAAGGGCTTTGTCCCACTCGTCGAAGTAATAGCGCTCCTCTAGGTACCTGTCTTTATTTTCCACCACATATCGCTCATGAAAACCAAGCGGGGTATGATAGGGATAGCTGTGCATTTTACCCACATTCACGCAGCGGTATCCCGACTCCGCAAATTGTTCGATCCAGGACCTTTTCCAGGAATCCGCATTCTTATAAATTCCAGTGGTGTGTGGATAATAGCCGGTAAATAGACTGGCCCGGGCTGGAGCACAGGATGCTGCAGTAATGAAACAATTGTCAAAAGAGACCCCTTCCTTTACCAAGCGATCCATATGAGGAGTATCCATGTGGTCATGGCCCAAAGCGGCGATGGTATCGAATCTTTGCTGATCCGTAATAATGAAGATGATGTTTGGTCTCTTATCCACGCTGCATTAAAAAACAACTAGGGGTACCATGGCAACGCTTGCTTATCCATTGCCCAAATTTCAGAAGTTCCATTCCAGTCCTAGTCCCAGATGAAAAAAGTCACCCAGTTGCTGATCACCAGCTAAATTCTCATCCCTATCGATCGCCCAACTGTAAGCTCCATGTCCTACCAAGGAAACATTTTGAGATATGGTTTTTTCAGTGCCCATTCGAATGGCGTGGTAATTTAGACCATCGTGCCCATCGGAAACATAGCCGTCATTCCAACCTAAGACACTGGTTAATGAAAATCCAAGTTCTTCACTTAGATTAAATTCCCTGCTATTTGACCACTCAATAAAAGTACCTGCTGCATCCATGGAGTAAGAAGCATCCAAGGACGAATCTAGATTGAAAGGAAGTTCAGCATAACGAATCCCTGCGGACCATTCATCATCTGATTCGTTATCGATGGAAAAAACCAAATGGGTATATCCAAAATAAACCTGCAGGTTCTCCACCTCTTGGGTTAAAGCCAAACTGTATTGCAACTCGTCATAGGAATGGTTGGAGGAGCGACCATACCAAACACCTCCGGAGAAGTGATCGTATCCAAATTCGAAGGATCCCACCCACAGAGACTTGCCATCCAGTGCATCCCTGCCTTCGGAAAAATAACGACTTTCCCACCCCCCGTGCATATGGGCTTCAAAGNTTTTATGAGCATGNATTTTTTCGAATGGTTGGATAGTCTCTGCATCATGGGCGAACCCGAANCTCAATGTCATNAAAAACTTCNNNAATAGAATATGCCTTTTAATTTTCAAGGCACCTTTTAAATTCCTTCACACATCAAGAAGCAACGAAGAAATCAATTTCTGGCTAGTTTTCAGGCAATCAACTCTTGGATCACATTCCCCCCGAATTGGCTGAGTTGTTTATGCCGGCCCGCATGATAATAGGTCAATTTGTTATCATCCAAACCCATTAAATGAAGCCAAGTACAGTGAACATCGCGAATGTGGTGCACACAATCGACCGCTTCGGCCCCAATCTCATCGGTAGCTCCAATGGTATGCCCGGCTTTGGTACCTCCTCCGGCAAACCACATGGTCATCGCCTTTGCGTTATGGTCCCTTCCGTAACTGGTACTTCCACCACGTAAACCATTATCCGGAGTACGCCCAAATTCCCCACACCATACGACCAAGGTATCTTCCAGCAGTCCCCTCTGTTTAAGATCAGCAAGCAGAGCCGCAATCGGCTTGTCGACCGATTTGATCAGGGAACCATGAGCCCTCGATATGTAGTCGTGGCTATCCCAATTTCCGGCGTATGCTTGAACAAAGCGAACCCCTTTTTCAACTAAGCGCCTTGCCAGCAAGCACTTTCTACCAAATGAGTCCGTCTTGGGAGCTCCAATTCCATAAGAGTCACGAGTCTTTTCGGTCTCACCTTCCAGGTCAAGAATTCCTGGAACTTCCATTTGCATGCGATATGCGAGTTCATAGGAAGACATTCTCGCTTTGAGCTCACTTTGGTTGACTCGATGATCCAAGTGTTTTCGATTCAAGCTAGCTAAGACATCAAGGTTTTCCCTTTGATCCTGTCGGGTCATACCAGCCGGGGCATTCAGGTCGAGAATTGGGCTACCTTCGGGTCGCAAAGGGGTACCCTGATGATCCGCAGGCAGAAATCCATTGGACCAATTAGATGCCCCACCCTGTGGATAACTGGACCTTGGGAGAACTACAAAACCAGGAAGGTTGTCATTCAGGGTGCCCAAACCGTAGGTGACCCAAGCTCCCACGGAGGGGTCTCCTCCAAAGCGATTACCGGTATTCACATGATAACAAGCGGTCGGATGGTTTACCGATTCGACCTGGCACCCTCGATAAAAGCAGAGCTCATCGACATGATTCTGTAAATAGTGCCATTCCGTGGAAATATCTGCCCCTGACTTCCCCGCCTGAATAAAATCAAAGGGACTTTTTACGAAATANCTTTGTCCGGAAGACATTGCACTCTCCCGTTCTCCATTACGCTGAAATTTTTGTAGATGTCGACGGTTCAATTCTGGCTTTGGATCAAAGGTGTCAATATGAGAAGGTCCACCCTCCATCATCAAAAAGATGCATCGCTTCGCCCTGACCGGGTGATGGATTCCTGAAGGCGGATTTCCATTCCCATAAAGTAAGGAAGAAAAAGCGAGAGAACCAATACTGGTCCCAAGGCCGTAGAGGGCTTCACGGCGAGTAAGATGGGCAACCAGATTACGGGAATTATTTTTCATGCTCTGTCCTTAAGTTAATCAAGATAAGAAAACTCGTTAAGGTTAAAAAGAATCAAGCAAACTTGGGCCAGGCCACGGGTTTTGGGATCCACCTGATTTCTCTGTAAATCTGCTTGGTAGGACTCGTATGCCGGCATTCTTTCGGTGAAAGTATAAGGTTCCCCGGTTTTCTCAGCCATAATCGTACGCTGAATCTCGATCGGGAAGGTCTGGGCACGAACTTTTTTATTGGCCTCCGTAGCCTTCGCCTTCTGCCAGCGTTGTAAGCAGATCTCAACTTCATCCTCAGTTGCAGTTCTTCCCAAGGCCCGTTGGAAGGCTTCCTCGATCACCAAGTTTTCTGGCTTTCTATTTTTCCCGCGGAGCAGACGATGAGCAAATGCCAGGGCTCGATCCTGGACTTCCTCGGCATTCATCAGGGTCAGGGCCTGCGGTGCCACCGTAGAAGTTTCTCGAACTTCACAGGAATTATCCGGCCCAGGCTGGTTAAAGGTTTCAAGAAAAGGATCCCGTAAGCCCCTTATCTTCTCCACATAAATAGTTCGGCGGTTTCTTTGCTCAGGCAAAGGATCCGGTTCATATACCGAGGCCACTCCACCCATAATTTGTCGGGGTTGGAAGGCAACCTCCCGATTCAAATCCGGACGGGCGGGGATCCCTCCCCTACTCAAATTTAATTCGCCACTGGCAAACAGCATCGCATCCCGAATCTCTTCCGCACTCAGTCGGCGGGGGCGAAAGGTTGCGTAAAGTTTCCCCTTGGGGTCCTTTTCTAAGAGTTCATCCGGATTCGAATGCCGACTNCTTCTTCGATAGGTTTTGGAAGAGAGGATCAAAGCGTTCAGTTTTTTTACCGACCCATTTTTCTTGGTAAACCAGTCGGCTAGGAAATCAAGCAGGGCAGGATGAGTCGGGGGGGCACCGGTTGCTCCGAAATTATTTGGATTACCCGCAATCCCCTGCCCAAAGTGCCAGGACCAGACCCGGTTCACCATGACCCTTGCAGTCAATGGGTTACTTGGATCAACCATCCACTTGGCCAGGGCAAGGCGTCTCTTGCCCTTATCCTGAGGGAATTCTTGGGGGCGCATCCCGCCCAGGCTTTCAGCCGCACTCAGAGCACCGGGCTTGACAGGATCACCGGGGGAATACACATCCCCACCAGTCAAGATAACATCGGAATCAAAATATCCTTCCGCCCAAGGTTTCTCAGGCATATCCAACCTGCCCTGGACCCTATTATGGACCATGGTCTTCCCGGTGTAGACTGCATGTGCCATAGGTTCAATCCGGTCGAGTTCTAGCCGGTGCCTGATCAAATTCTTAAACAACCTCGATTGGGATGCTTCATCCCCGGGATCCAGACCGTTCTCCCCCACTTTTGCATCTCCCGCTTCCGCTTTTTTCCTTCGCTTGATTTTAGCCTGCAATTTCTCCTTATCCTTTTCGTAATAATCAATTTTGGCCTGAGCCAAGGATGCAAAGCTTGAAAAGCCCTGCCTGGATTCTGCATCCAGAAAAGCCACCTTCCGTTCTGCCAGTTGGGTGGTGGAAAATACCGCCATCATTCGATAATAGTCACGAGTTGGAACCGGATCGAATTTATGGTCATGACACTTGGCACACTGCATGGCATGAGCGAGAAAAGTCTGCCCGACCGAATCGGTGACGTCATCGAGCCAGAGCTGGCGAGTCTCCTTAAAAACGCTCATTCCGGTCTGTTCCCATGGCCCCATACGCAGAAATCCNGTGGCCACCAAATTTTCCGGGACTTCAGGATTCATTTCATCACCTGCGATCTGCTGCTTAACAAATTGAGCATAGGGTTTATCCTCATTGAAGGAACGGATCACATAATCTCGGTAGCGCCANGCATTGGGCCGGGTGTAGTCATTTGCAAACCCCCCAGAATCCGCATAGCGCGAAACATCCAACCAATGACGGGCAAAATGCTCGCCATAGTGGGGAAGGTCCATCAACTGCTGCACATATTTTCCGATCACGGATTTGGATTGAGAATATTCCCTGACAAATTGGGCGGATTTTTTCGAGTCGGGTGGAAGCCCAGTCAGACCAAAAGAAAGCCGGCGATACAATTCCCCGGGTTCAGCATCGTTCCCCGCTTTCAGACCCGCGGCTTTTAACCGACGGTTTACAAACCAATCCACGGGATGTTCCCCTTCTGGAACTTTTTCAACCTTCAAAGGGCGGTATGCCCATAGCATTTCACTCGGGTAGCGTCGTTTCTGCCAATCTTCCGAAAGTGCTTTCGAGGTTACCACCTGTTCACCTTCCCCATACTCCTCCTGAATCTGGGTAATCTTTTCCTCACCCGGCCAGGGTGCACCGGCATCAATCCAGTCACGAATCCACCAGGTTTCTTCCTCGCTGAGTTTGTCTGCTTCCTTGGGTGGCATCTCCAAGTCCTTCTCCTTCCGGGTACTAAGAATATAAAGAAAGCTTTGATCTCCCTGGCTTGGAATCAAGACTTCGTTCTCAAAGATTTCCCCTCCACGAATCATCGACTCGCGGGAACGCATGTCAAATTTACTTTTGATTTTGTCTGGCTCGTCCCCATGGCAGGCCAAACATTTTTGGGTAAATAATGGCTTCAGTTTTAGAGCAAACAGTTTTTCTCCATCCGAAAACTTCTCCACCCCCAAAAGCGGGAAAACGATGCAGGTCAGCAACAGGATCGCTTGAAGAAGAAAAGACATGTTCATATTAATATAGAATTTTCTTAAAAATGGGACAAGGTTTTCTCTTTGCTTACTTGCTGACCGGAGACCCTTTTAGGACTCGATTAAAATGGGCAACCGCCAATTCCATTGCCTGCTTAAACCAAGCCTGTTCTTTCAAAAACCCGTGCGGTGCCCCCTCGATAATTTCAAGTTCAGAAGAAATCCCAAGTTGCTTCATTCCCTTTCTAAATTTGACCGCCTGGGTACTCTCATCATCCTTCTCTCCGGTTATCAACAAACAAGGGGGGTCTCCTAAATTGAGGTGCTCGATTGGAGAAGCCAATTGATAAGCATCCGGTTTCTCCTCTTGGGTTCCCCCCATGAACTGCTTCCAGATTAATCGCTCCCCGGATACTTGCCTATTTCGGGCTGAAAGAAAATCCGTCTGGGCCCCCATCGGAACCACAGCCTGAATTTGACTGGAGAAAGCGGCATAACCCCCGCTTCCCTCCAGTTCCTCGGCCCCGTATGAGCTTGCCAGCAACGCGGCCAAATGTCCACCTGCGGAAGAACCAATCGCTCCAATCTTATCTGGATTAATACCAAGGGTCTGAGCATGGGCCCGCAAAAAGCGGACCGCGGCCTTGCAGTCCATAATCGCAGCGGGGAAAACAGCCTCACCACTGAGTCGGTAAGAAATCGTCACGGCAACATAACCATGAGCAGCAAGAGCCTGGGCAACCTTAGTGTAATTTTTCCGGCTTCCTTTAGCCCAGCCTCCCCCATGGATACAAACGATAGCGGGCAGCTTCCCTAATTTCTCCCTGGGCTTGTAGAGATCCAATTCCAAGGTTCGACCTTCATAGCTCGCATAGGTCATATCAAGCATGGAATCCAGGCGTTCAAAAGCTTTCTCGGAACTTAAATTAGGCCCAGCTTTTTGCCCTTGTAGGATGGNAAGCGACAAGAAAAAAGAAAAGAACAAGGTTGAATACATCCAATCAATCTTAATCAGATAAAATCCCCAGCAAGTTTAAAAGGAGGGAAAAGGGAAATGAATTCTTTAACTCAAGTTCGAAAATACTCCGGAAAGAGTATCCTTGGCATCCCCAAAAAGCATGTTGGTATTGTCCTTGAAATAAAGCGGGTTTTCGACTCCGGAATAACCCGCAGCCATACTTCTTTTGAGGGCGACTACCGACTTCGCATTCCAAGCCTCGATTACGGGCATTCCGGCAATCGGACTGTTTGAATCTTCCAGAGCGGAAGGATTGACAATATCGTTCGCACCCACCACCAGCAAAACATCAACCTCAGGCAGGCCGTCATTGATCTCGTCCATTTCAAAAACAATATCGTAAGGCACATTTGCCTCGGCAAGCAGAACATTCATGTGCCCGGGCAAACGACCCGCCACCGGATGAATCGCAAACCGGACATTTACATCCTTCGCCCGCAAAGCCTCAGTAATATCCTTCACCACATGCTGGGCTTGTGCTACTGCCATACCGTATCCAGGCACGATCATGACCTCCTTCGCTTCCTTCAATTCCTCCGCCACTTCTTCNGGACTGGTNTCCGTAATCGATCCCTCNATCTCGGAGTTGGAGNCTGCACTTCCCCCTTCGGTTCCAAAACCTCCAAATATNACATGGGCNAGACTTCGGTTCATTGCCTTGCACATAATATAGCTAAGAATCGCACCNCTACTTCCNACCAGGGCACCGGTAATNATNAGCAAATCATTTTTCAACATGAAACCAGCCGCAGCAGCAGCCCATCCGGAGTAACTGTTCAACATGGAAACNACNACNGGCATATCNGCTCCGCCNATAGCTACAATCAAATGAACACCCAGAACAAAAGAGATTGTCATTACGATCAGTAGAGTTATCCACGCCTGATCATGACCCTGGCCAAGAAATTCTGAACCCAACCAAATCGAGCTCGCCACCATCCCAATATTCAGTAGATGACGGCCGGGAAGAAGCAGGGGTTTTCCACTGAATGAACCCCGTAATTTACCAAAGGCAATCACCGAACCAGTAAAGGTCACACCACCAATAAAGACACCGAGTAGAATCTCGATCTCGTGAATTAATTTTTCGGTTCCCATCATCGCGGCATGACCGGGATCCAAGAAAGAAGATAAACCGACCAGGACTGCAGCAGCCCCCACAAAGCTGTGCAAAATAGCAACCAACTCTGGCATCGATGTCATCTCCACCCTTTTGGCAAGAACGGTACCTATAATCGCTCCTCCAATCATAAGCGGGACTAAAAACTGGAAATTTATTTCACCGGCGTCTCGATCCAAGGTAAGTTTTACAAAGGTTGCAATAATCGCAAGTGCCATGCCGAGGATTCCATAAAGGTTTCCTTTGCGGGCACTTTCCTGCTTGGAGAGCCCACCTAGGCTCAAGACAAAAAAGATGCCCGAAACCAAATAGGCAGAAGTAACCAGTCCTTCAGTCATTGCTTGCGAAACATTTTGAGCATTCGTTGAGTGACAAGAAAACCCCCGGCCACATTGATGGTAGCCAGAAAAATCGCGACCCCTGCGAGAATGCTCTTGGTATCAATCCATGGTTGTGCCCCGGTTACAAAAAGCATACCCCCAACCAGAATGATTCCACTGATTGCATTGGTTACACTCATCAGGGGAGTATGCAAAGAGGGGCTGACATTCCAAACTACCATGTAACCAACGAAACAGGCTAACACGAAGACGGTTAACTGGTCCAAAAATTCATGATCCGCCTTCCAACCCAAGGCCAAGAGAATAATCGCCAAGAGGCCAAGCATGAAAGGGGGAGAAAAAATGGAACTGCCCCCCGCCTCTTTTTCGGCGGGTACTGGGGCAACTTGCTTCTTGGGTGCACTGGGTTGTTGACTCACCTCCACCTTGGGAGGAGGCCACGATAATGTGCCTTGATCCAAGACCAAGGCTCCGCGAACTACTTCATCTTCTTGATCAATTAAAAACGCATCGGCTGTACCCAGTAAGTTGACCAACTTGACCAAATTATTGCCATACAACCGGCTTGATTGAGTTGGCAACCGGGAAGGAAGGTCCGTGTAGCCAAGAATCGTAACCCCATGGGCTATGGTAGCTTCACCCGGCTCCGTAAGTTCGCAATTACCACCACCCTCAGCGGCCAAGTCAACAATGACGGAGCCTCGTTGCATACTTTTTACCATCTGCTCAGTAATTAAAATAGGAGATTTTTTCCCCGGAATCATGGCGGTGGTTATGATGATATCGACTTCCTCTGCCTGTTCCGCAAACAGTTTCATTTCTGCCGCAATAAATTCTTCACTCATTACCTTGGCGTACCCACCTGACCCGGCACCATCTTCCTCAAAATCAAGCATTAAGAACTCACCCCCGAGACTCTTGACCTCATCCTTCACCGCAGGTCGGGTGTCAAAAGCACGAACAATTGCTCCCATATTTCGGGCCGCTCCAATCGCGGCAAGACCAGCGACTCCTGCCCCAATAACCAAAACCTTAGCGGGAGGAACTTTTCCTGCCGCAGTAATCTGCCCGGTAAAGAATCGACCAAAGCAATGAGACGCTTCCACCACCGCACGATAACCTGCGACATTGGCCATTGAACTTAAGGCATCCATAGACTGAGCACGGGAAATCCGCGGAACACAATCCATGGCCAATAAATTTATTTTTTTGGCGGAAAGAATTTTGATTAATTCTTCATTCCTCGCTGGATAAACAAAACAAATCAAGGTCACACCCTCAGAAATCATCTCTGCTTCCTCGAGGGTGGGTGGGTTAACTTTAAGAATGAGTTCTGCACCGGTCCATATTTTTTCGGAACCCTCCACAACTTGAGCACCTTCANNACGATAAAGTTCATCGGGCATGGAGGCTGCTTCTCCTGCACCGGCTTCAAGGTGAACCTCGTAACCCAGCTTTTTGAAAGCAGAAATATTGCTGGGAGAAACCGCTACTCTTTTCTCGTCGGCTGTAACTTCTTTAGGAATGGCTAGGATCATGGACAAAGGTAACTAAAGGAATTGAAACATCCCAACCCATCTGTAAACTAAAAAACTTTNGAGAGGACCCAGATTTCTGCCCTTTTCAGTTTAGTTAAGGGGATTAATCTCCCGAGTGAAATAAAAATTTTACTGCTCGTAATTATTCACAGCATCTCTTATTGTTAATAACTTCAGCCATCTTTTTAGAACAAGTGCTCTCCTGTGGTAGATTCGGGAAATGAAGTATGAGAGCAAACGTTCGATCTCTTTGGCANACTATAAACAAACGAACGGAACTTGCCCCATGAATGACGAAATTAACATTCAGGCTGAAACGGATACCCGCGTCAGCTTTGATCAAATGTCGCTTGCCGAACCCATCTTAAAAGCGGTTCGAAAAGCAGGCTATGAAACCCCTTCTCCGATCCAGGAAAGATCGATTCCTCCACTTTTGGAAGGAAAAGACCTGCTTGGAGTTGCCCAAACCGGAACNGGCAAAACCGCTGCTTTTTCCCTCCCCTTACTTTCAAGGCTGGATGAATCCGTAAAAGGGGCTCAAATTTTGGTCCTGGCACCGACCCGGGAACTTGCCCTGCAAGTTGCAGAAGCCATGGAAGGCTTTGCCGAAAACCTACCCANACTTCGGGTAGTTGCGGTTTATGGTGGTACTGGATATGGGGAGCAAATTCGTGAGTTCAAGCGTGGAACCCAGGTTGTGGTTGGTACTCCTGGTCGGGTTATGGATCACATTGAAAAAGGATACCTTAAGTTAAACAACCTCCAAGCCTTGGTCTTAGATGAGGCNGACGAGATGTTAAGCATGGGCTTTATTGACGATATTGAATGGATTCTGGAACATACTCCCAAAGAAAGACAGACTGCCCTTTTTTCGGCAACTATGCCTAAGCCCATTCGTAAGTTGGCAGAGAAGCATTTACGCCAACCTGAAGAAGTAACCATCAAAGTNAAGGCCGAGAACTCCCCCAACATCCGGCAAAGATTCATTAAAGTTCGTCAGCATGAAAAAAGGGAAATGTTAACCCGTCTCCTNGAAATTGAAAAGTTTGAGGCCATGCTGATTTTCGCCCGCACCAAAAATGCGACCATGGAAATTGCTGAAAAATTACAAGGCAAGGGCTATCCCGCCGAACCTCTCAATGGAGATATGCCTCAAAACCTTCGCGAAAAAACGGTGGACCGCTTAAAGAGAGGGAAAATCAGCGTTCTCGTCGCCACGGATGTGGCAGCACGAGGGTTGGATGTCGATCGCATTTCCCATGTGCTTAATTATGATGCACCTTTCGATCTCGAGTCTTACACCCACCGAATTGGTCGAACCGGTCGGGCCGGTCGTGAAGGGGATGCCATTATTTTCATTACCAATAAGGAAATGAGGATGCTCAATGCAATCGAGCGAACCTTGAAAGTTCCCTGCGATCAATATGTCTTCCCGACACTGGAAGAAATGAATGAGCGAAAGGAAGAGGAATTCTTTACTAAAATCGAACAAGGAATGAAGGGAGATTTAGACGATTACCGCAAAGCTCTCCAGAGATACCTTGAGGAATCTGGTAAGGATACCCTGGAGGTCGCCGCCGCCCTCGCTTTTCTGGAGGCTGGAAAAAAAGCATTGAGGTATGAAAATATGCCCACTTCCAGCACCCGCAAACCAAGAAGAGAGGATCGTCAGGATCGAGACCAACCTAACCGTAGAGATTCTTCAAGACGCGGGGATCGATCTGAACGCGATGACAACCTTCAAAGTTATCGACTGGAAGTAGGCGAATATCATGGGGCCCAGAAGGGTGACATTGTCGGGGCCATTGCCAATGAAGTTGGACTAGATCCCCAAAACATGGGCAAAATCCGGATGTTTAAGGATCATACTTTCATCGATCTGCCTAAAGATATGCCCAAGGAAATCTTTGANGCTTTAAAAACGGTTTGGGTCCAAGGTCATCAGATGAATATTTCAGTCGACAAAGGTCGACCCCGCCCCGGAGGAAAGGGTGGTAAGTTCAAGAAAGGATTTGGAAAAAGTAAAAAGTTTGGGGGAGGTAAGGACTTTAAGAAGAAGTCAAAATCCCGCTTTCGGGACTAGAAACTTAAAGTTTTTTACCTTCACTTTTTGCGGTAATCCATTGAACCGCATTNCCTAGCATATCCAAGTACTCCATGGTGGACATCGTAGAATTGTGATGCCCTAAAGTTGTCGAAAATATTCTACCTTTCCCATGGGTATTAATCCATGCACAAGCCTGTGGCTCTTTAGGATTTTTGTTTGCTCCGTTATCACCATAGGCAAGAACTGTCGTGCNTTCGTAAACTTGTTGTACATTATACAACTCTCCNTCTGGCGTTAACCATCCATCGGGCATATCTTTCATAATTGGATGATTGGCGTGCTTCTTAACTTTATTGACAGTTATAGCTGCCTTAGGACCATGACCTTTGGAACTGGCACCCAACATCTCCGGCCAGGCTTTCTTCTCTCCTTCTTTGGCAGGTATACTCCAATGATAGGAATGCATCGCACAATGTAANGCAATTGCTGGCTTACCAGCCTTATGGATATCTGCAATTGATTTAACAAATTTCGCATCTTTTTCATGAGCAAAGCAGTGATTGTAAACGATATAATCATAACCATCTGCCCAACCTGGCTTNCTTAACTTCGCTTTGCTTTTTTTCTCATCCATCTCGAAAAAGATATCCCACTTGGTGGGCACCCGCTCGCTAATGCCTTCGCTAATTATATTTTTTTGCTTCGGATAATCATGGCAACATCCGCCTGTTATCATAAATGCCTTCATGGGTTTTTTATCACCATGGTGTTTTCCGATAGCAGAAAATGAGCTTAATAAAAATACAAGGGCNAGGGTTTTTTTCATAATTTTAAAAGATTTAGAAGAACTGGGATTTATTTGAGCGAAGACAATGCCTACGGGTTTGACAAGCATTGTTTTGTACCGAAAAGAATATTTTCTCCATGACCCAAAGATGAANAAATCAGAAATGTATCATTGCGGATTATAAAATAATAACTTCCAATNAAAANTTGTTTATACTCATGAAAAAATTCTTGGTAGTTCTTATCCTATTAAATCCCTTTTTCAACTACTCTAATGCGAAGGAAAATCTTTTAAAAGTTGGAACCGCCTGCGTCGATGTAACTCCTACTGTTTTCCCCATACAGCTCCGTTCCGGTAAATCCAATTTGATCCACGACCCCCTCCATGTTCGAGCCGTAGCATTTGAACGAGATGAGAGCCGGGCGGTCATCTGCCTGATCGATGCCATTGGAATTGGTCGGGAGATGTCAGACCTTGCCAAGTCACGGGCCGCTGAAAAGACCGGGTGGAAAGTTGAAGAAATGCTGATTTGTGCCACCCATACTCATACCGCCCCCAAGGGTGGAACCGNTATGCCTGGACGAGAAGCTTACGAAAGACTCAAACACCANAAACTGGAAGAGGCGATCGTGCAAGCCATCGAGTCCCTAGAGCCCGCAAAAGTGGGGTTTTCATCCGAAGATGAGCCCAGTGAGGTGCGCAATCGTCGCTGGTTTCTACAACCCGGGACCATGCCATCTAATCCTCTGGGAGAAAAAGACCAAGTCAAGACCAACGCTGGTCGTAACCACTTAGTCAAACCAGCAGGGCCGATCGATCCAGAAATCTGTGTAATCGATGTCCGTAACTCCAGGAACAAGCCCCTCGCTTTAATTGCTAATTATGCCCTCCATTATGTGGGTGGTGTGCCCAAAAAAATCGATAAACAGGGTCGGGAAGTCGGCATGGCCTCGGCCGATTACTTTGGGGAATTCTCCCGCATCATTCCTTACCGGATCGGGGGGGCCAATCCACCCGCAAATTTTTTGCTATGATGACCAACGGGGCTAGCGGCGACATCAATAACCTAGTATTTACGGGTACCCGGGCTCCACGATCTCCTTTTGAACAGATTCGTATCGTCGCCTCCAAGACCGCAGATGCCGCCTGGCGGGCGGTGAAAAAGATTGAGGCCTACGAAACGAAACCGGTCATCGCCACCCGCCAACGGGAAGTCAACCTACCCTATCGGGAACCGAACGAACGAGAGATCAAGCTAGCTGAAGATCTTCTCCAACGCACAAGAAAGGAGCGGGACGCGATCAACAGCCGGACCACCTCAGTAGCCACAAGGGTAATCGAATATGCCAACCCC